>JAAUSP010000326.1 GCA_012032575.1 Anaerolineales bacterium
CCGTAAACTTAGGACGGCCGGCGCTAACCCGCCGGCCGTTTTTACGACCAGGAAAATCTGCCGTGGCTAAACGTAAACAGGAAGCCGAAGCTGGCGACGATGCCGCAGCCGTGCCCAGCTTCGCCGAGATGGGCGTCATGGCCCGGCGCCCGGATTTGCTGCTCGCCATCGGCGTGGTCGGCATCCTCGTCGTCTTCATCATGCCGCTGCCGCCGCTGGCGCTCGACATGCTGCTGGCCGAAGGCGATACGATTTCATTTGGGACTTACACCTTCCAGGTGCTTTTTACCCCCGGCCATACGATTGGACATGTCTCCTTTTATGAAGCCAGCGCCGGCATTATCTTTGACGGCGACGTGCTTTTTGCCGGCGGCATTGGCCGCACCGACCTGCCCGGCGGCGACTACGAAACTCTCATAGCCAGCATCAACGACAAGCTGATGACCCTGCCCGATGAAACGGTCGTCTGCTCCGGCCACGGCCCGATCACCACGATTGGACGAGAGCGGGCCAGCAATCCCTGGCTGTAAGTTTAGTTGACGTTTACCAGTATCAAGCCGTCCCAAGTTTCACCGGGGCGGCTTTTGTTTTGGCTGGATTTTGACGACTTTTCAGCCTGATATATAATGGCCGCAGTTGCAATTAATTGCAGAAACAACTTACTGCTTTCAATTATATTATCAGGAGGAAGATGTGATGAGAAAAGCGGGTTTGGCTTTGGCAATTTTACTAAGTGTCCTGCTCTTTAGTTATGGCGCAGCCGCGGAGATTCAGGCTCAAACCGAGGCTGATACGGGGACGCTGGAATTCAAGGCGAATGGGGAGGATTTTATCCGGCAGGGGTTTGTGTCGAAAGATGGGTGGGCGATCAGTTTTGAGCAGGTATTGGTGAACTTGACCGGGATCACCGCTTATCAGACCGAGCCGCCGTTTGAGCCGGACGGGAGTGAAGCGTTGGAAGCAGCCGTGATGACCAGCCTGCCTGGGACGTATGTGGTGGACCTGGCGGCGGGGGATGAGAACGCGGAACCGCTCCGATCGGGGAAGTGATCGCCCCGGCGGGACAGTACAATGCTCTGTCGTGGCAGATGGTCGCGGCGGCAGAGGGCGATATGGCGGGGTACTCGTTGTGGCTGAAGGGCACAGCGGAGAAAGAGGGGGAGGCGGTCGAGTTCACGCTTGGGATACCGACGGGGTACAACAACGAGTGTGGGGAATATGTGGGCGATGAGCGGAAAGGGATATTGGCGGCGGGCGAGACAGCAGAGATGGAGTTGACCTTCCATTTTGACCACATTTTTGGAGATGGGGAGTTACCGGCGGATGATGGCTTGAATGTGACTGCGGTGGGTTTTGAGCCGTTTGCCAAAGCAGTCGAGGCAGGGAAGGTGGAGACAGATTTGGCCGGACTCGCAGAAACGATGACGGCAGAGGAGTACCAGATGTTGGTAGACATCCTGCCCACCCTGGGACACACCGGCGAAGGCCACTGCCGCTACCAGGAAATTCAATAGGTTCGAAGCGCAGATAAGTCCGTAGCTCTGGCCGGGGTACCGGCCAGAGCTTTTTTGCTTGCAGAGCTTTGTTTGGAATCCATCAGCGAAGTGGTATAATAGCAAATATTAGCAATTACAATCACTTCCAGGCGAAAATAGATTGAAGTGTACTTAAGTGCAGCTTCGGCTGTAGGAGAGAAGATAGGATGTACATCAAACCAAAAAAATGGCAAATGATGTTTTTTTGCCTTGCCTTTCTGTTAGCCGCCGGGCTGGCGAGCGCTGTTTATGCCCACGGGGTAACAATCAATTATACCATCAGCGAAACCGGGCAAGTGAAGCTGGATGCTGCTTTTGATACCGGCGAGCCAATGGGCGAAGCCCAGGTGACTATTTATGCCCCGGATGACCCGGCCAAGCCCTGGCTCACCGGCGTCGCTGACGAGAACGGTCATTTTGAATTTACGGTTGACCCCTCCAAGCCGGGTACGTGGGACATTCAGTTCCGCAAGGCCGGCCACGGGGAGATGATCCACATCACCATTGAGCAGGTTGCCGTAGATGTCGAAGTTCCGAGCAGCGCCGGCCCGGAAGCAACCGCTGAAACCGCTGTGGAAGCTGAAACCGAGAGCCAGCCTGCGGAGCCGGCGGTCGAAACTGCCAGCGGCGAAGCGGAAACGCCCGTAGAAGTTGAACCCGTCAGCGCCGTGGCCGAAACTCCCGCCCCCGCCGCCGAGCCGGTCAGCGCTGACACAGCCGCACCGGAAACTAATCAACCGACCGAGGGTGAAACGGCCAAACAGCAGGTGGTCGTTGTTTCTTCGAGCAGCAGCGGCAGCACTGGCTTCACTACCTTACAAATTTTGCTGATGAGCGGCAGTGTTATTTGGGGCTTTATCGGCACCGCGCTTTATTTTGCCCGGAGATCATCATAATGCACATTCCTGATGGTATTTTGCCCCTTTCGGTCTGCGCTGCCGGTTATGCCGTCACCGCCGGGACAACGTGGTATTCGCTGCGGAAAATTAATCAGCAGGAAGACCCCCGTGCCAGTATTCCCAAAGCCGCCCTGCTGACCTCGGCTTTTTTGTGGCCTCCTGGATCCATGTGCCGATACCGCCGACGAGCGTCCATTTGATTTTGAACGGCTTGATGGGGGTAGTTTTGGGGTATTACGCCTTTCCGGCCATTCTGATTGGGCTTTTCTTTCAGGCGGTCATGTTTCAACATGGCGGGCTGACCACCCTGGGCGTCAATGCGGCGATGATGGGGATTCCGGCTCTGCTGGCCTATCACATCTTTCAATGGCGTCATCGTTTTGCGCCCAACAATCGTAACATGCTGATTACTTTTTCTTTTTTGGGCGGGGCGCTGGGCCTGGGGATTGCCGCCGCCATTGCTTTTGTCCTGCTCATTACCACCATTCCGGGCAATATTGATGCCGCCGCCGAACAGGCCAGCATCATCACCCTGATTACGGCGCATGTGCCGCTGATGATTATCGAGGGGGTTTTTACGGCGATGCTGGTGTTGTTTTTGCAGCGGGTCAAACCGGAACTACTGGAAGCTTCGGCATGAATTTGGGCCTGGAAGCGCACGCTTATTTAGACTCGCCTGTCCACCGTTGGGATGCCAGGCAGAAACTCATCGGCCTGGCGTTTTTGATTTTTGCTTTCTCCTTTGTGCAAGATTTACGGCTGCTGCCGCCGATGCTGCTGGTAACGGCTGTGCTTTATGGCCTGTCCAAATTGCCGCTGCCTTTTTTGGGCGAGCGGCTGCGTTACCCCGGCATGTTCCTGCTGGTGGTGGCCGTCTTTCTGCCCCTCTTTTCCGGCCAGACAATTCTGGTCAGTTTTGGGCCAGTGGCCCTGCGTTGGGAAGGTTTCCTGGCGATGCTGGTGGTTGTGACCAAGTTTATCTCGATTTTAACCCTCAGCATCGTTCTGTTTGGCACCGCCCCATTTTTGACCTCGATCAAAGCCATTCGGGCGATTGGTCTGCCCAGCCTGCTGGCCGATATGATGCTGCTGAGTTATCGTTATCTGTTTGAAATTGGCGAGGATTTGCACAAAATGCAGGTGGCGATGCGGCTGCGTGGGTTTCAGTTGCATGGCTTTAGCCGGCGCACCCTGGAGACCCTGACCGCCCTGGCCGGCACTATTTTGGTTCGCAGCTACGAGCGTTCCGACCGGGTTTATCGGGCTATGATTCTGCGCGGGTATGGTCAGGCTCGACCGGCCTATGATGAGTTCAAAGCCACGCCGCTGGATCGCCTCGCCGCCGTTGCCGCCGGAGGGCTGGCCGTCGGCTTTGTGTTGGCCGAACTGGGGCTGCGCGGAACCTTCGGAGGTTAGCTGTGTTGGTGTTGACCGCCAGTCTCAGAAGCATCCTTCGTGAATAAAGACGCGATGAGGCGTGAGGCGATGAGGCGAAAGATTCTTCGCGTCCCCGCCTCCTCGCGCCCTCGCCTCATTTTCATCATCGGTGGCGTGCTCTGGCTCGTGAATACTATGTGAAACTCTCCAAACGAGGTAATATGCAAGCAAAGAATGGAACCCATCCCGGAGTCATCGGGGAAGTGAGACCGGCGCTGGCGCTTGAAGTCAGCGGTCTCAGCTTCTCGTACCCTGATAAACCCGGCATTTTAAAGAATATCAATCTGACCATCAAGCCGCACGAGCGTGTCGGGCTGATTGGCCCCAATGGAGCGGGCAAAACCACCTTTTTTATGTCGGTCTGCGGGGTGCAAAAAGCCGAGGCGGGGCAGATCAACCTGTTTGGCCGGCCCATGAAGCCGGGTGATTTTCGCCCCGAAATTGGCATGGTCTTTCAAATTTCGGATGACCAGCTTTTCAGCCCTTCAGTGCGCGATGATGTGGCCTTTGGGCCGTATAATCTGGGCCTCTCCCCGGCAGAAGTGGCCACCAGGGTTGATGAGGCGCTGACCACTACCGGCGTCATTGCCCTGGCCGACCGCCCCCCGCACCACCTTTCCGGCGGTGAAAAACGTATGGTTTCCATTGCCGGAGTGCTGGCCATGCGCCCGCAGCTCATCATTTACGATGAACCCAGCGCCAATCTCGACATCCGCTCGCGCCGGCGCTTGATAAAATTTTTGCAAGCCTCAACCCAGGCTTTTATTCTCTCCTCACACGATTTGGAGCTTATCCTCGAAGTGTGCGAACGGGTCATTTTGCTGGACGAAGGCCAAATCATTGCCGATGGCCCTCCCCGCGAGATCATGAGCCGGGCCGAGTTAATGGAAGCTCACGGGCTGGAGCGTCCTCATTCGCTCACGCCCCACCTTGTGCCAACCTTGGTTGACTGACAGCTTTTCAAGGAAAAAAGCCCCCAAAAGTTTCCCGGATATGGGCTTTGGGGGTCTTTTTTTGTATTTAGCCAAAAATCTCGAAGAAAACTAGATAATATATTGACAAATAATAGAAGTGTGGTATACTGTTTATCAATTCCTTATAAAGGGTAAAGGCAGTTTATGGCATTTTATCTGGGGTTCAAAGAAATCTGGCGCAACAAAGGGCGTTTTTTGCTCATCAGTCTGGTGATTGCTTTGATCACCACCTTGGTGTTGTTTATTGCCGCCCTGGCCGAAGGGTTGGGCCTGGGCAACCGCGAGTATATCGAAAAGCTCAACGCCGAACTATTGCTGTATCAGGAAGACGTGGAGTTCTCCATTCCTTCCAGTCGGGTGGGCCGTTCCGAGCTGAACAATGTGGCGCGGGTGCCGGGGGTCAGCGCGGTGGGACCGATTGGCTTCAGCAGCACCTCGCTGATTTTGCCGGGACAGGAACCGCTGGATACCTCGCTGATTGGGGTGGAACCGGGCAAACCGGGCGCACCGCCGGTGCTGGATGGACATGCCTTGCAAAGCCGGCGGGCCAAAGATGCGGTGATTGACCGGAATGTGGTGGCCGAAACCGGCCTGAAAGTGGGCGATACCTTTACGATCAAAACCATTCAGGGCACCGAAGAACAGTTCTACACGTTGTCCGTGGCTGGCATCAGCGACAGCCGCCGCTACTCGATCCAGCCTTCGATTTTTGTGCCCATTCTGGCCTGGGAAGAGATCAAACCTAAAGCTGCGCCGGAGAGCGACCCCGCCTCGGAATTTATCTTCAATGTGATTGCAGTCAAATTGCAAGACCCGGCCAGCCGGGAGATCATGGCCGAGCGGATCGAGCAGCAGGTGAGCGATCTGGAGGCGGCTGATCTCAAAACTGCGTATGAGAATACCCCCGGCTACGGGCCGCAGCAAAGCACTCTGGGCACCCAACGCACCTTTACCCTGCTGATCGGTATCCTGGTGATTGGCGGCTTTTTTCAAATTCAAACCCTGCAAAAGGTGGCCCAGATTGGGGTACTCAAGGCCATTGGCGCGTCGAACTTGACCGTCGCGGTGGCGGCGATGCTTCAAATCATCACCGTGACGGTGCTGGGGATTGCGCTTGGGGCGCTGGGCACGCTGGGCCTGTCGCTGGCGCTCAGCTCTGTCAGCGCGATTGTTTTTACCCCCACCGCCGTCGCCACAGCGATTATTACCCTTTTGTTGATTGGCCCGTTGGGCGGACTGGTTTCTATCAGAGTCCTGCTGCGGGTTGAACCCCTGCGGGCGTTGGGATTGGGCGCATAACAAGGAGATATTTATGTCTGTTGTCCTGGAAACACAAGCGGTCAGCAAAATCTATAAAAGCGATCACAGTACGGTCAAAGCGGTAGATGAAGTCTCGCTCACCGTTCAAGCGGGGGAGTTTATTGCCCTGGTTGGGCCAAGCGGCTCTGGCAAGACGACCATGCTGGCCATGCTGGCCGCCCTGTTGAACCCCAGCAGCGGTGCGATTTTCATTGACGGGCACAACTTGGCCGAGATGAAGGACAGCGAGCGCACCCGCTTCCGCCGCGAAAAAATCGGCTTTACCTTTCAGCAGAACAACCTGTTGCCCTTTTTGAGCGCCCGCGAAAATGTGGAACTGATGCTGCGGCTGAACAACAGCTTTCAAAAGCATGGCCGCGAGCGGGCCACCGAGTTATTAACCCGGCTGGGCCTGGGCGACCGCCTGGACAATCTGCCCAGCCAGCTTTCCGGCGGGCAGCAGCAGCGCGTCGCCATTGCCCGCGCCCTCATCCACAACCCCAATTTGGTCCTGGCCGACGAACCGACGGCCAGCCTCGATACCGAGCGTGCCTTTCAGGTGGTCGAAACCTTTGCCGAATTGATCCGCGAGCATGACCGGGCCGGCATTATGGTCACGCACGATTTGCGGATGTGCCAGTACGTGGATAAGGTTGTCCAGATGCTTGACGGTAAAATCGAGCGGATTATTGGGGATAAAGCCGAAATTGCGGCTCTGGCCGGGATGGGCCATCTTTCCGCGCCTCAGCCGGTGGCTGTGTCGAGGATGGGTCATCCCGTTTCGGTCGCCGAGAAGCCGGGACGGTTGGATCAGCCGGCCAAACCTCGCCGCTTGCAGTCCTCGCCGATTTGATTCTCTCAACCCAAAAATCTGGTGTGTCGGCTCAGCCTTCATGTCATTTCGAGGCCATAGGCCGAGAAATCTCTGCCATGTTACATAGGCATTAGAGATTTCTCCCCGCTTTGCGGGTCGAAATGACATGCCAGGTGGCTATAATTTGGCAATTAAATCGGGGGCAAACGTGCCGGAGGCCACGGCTTCGACCGGGCCGGTTAAGTTGACCTGCCAATCCGGGTCAATTTCAACCAGGGCCATCCCGCCGGCCATACACACTTCGATAGGGCTGTCGCCGCGCCCGGTTCTGATGGCCGCCCCGGCAGCCGCGCAGGCGGAAGTGCCGGAGGCCAGGGTGTAGCCCGCGCCGCGCTCCCAGATTTCGAGGTGCAGGGTGTGGCGATCCACCACTCGCGCAAACTGCACATTGGTCCGCTCCGGGAAAAGGGCATCTACCTCAATGGTGGGACCGGCGGTGCGGGTCGCCGCTTCTGAAATTTCCTCGGTAAAAATCACACAGTGCGGGTTGCCGATGGTGACAGCGGTAATCCGGTAGTCGTGCCCGGCCAGCCTGACTGCCTCGTTGACCACCTCGCGCGTCGGCCCGCCGACCGGAATAGCGCGGCTGTCGAAGGAGAGCCGGCCCATCGCAATGGTTAAAGTCCGCGCCGCCGCATCTTTCACCTCAACCTTAACCACTTCCCTGCCAATGCCAATCTCAAACACCGGGGTCTGCACGTAGCCCTGATCCCACAGATAACGGGCAAAAATCCGCAGGCCGTTGCCGCTTTTGCCCGACTCGCTGCCGTCCGGATTAAAAAAGCGCATCTGGCGCGGGTGGGGTTCGCCGGGGCGGGGGCCGTAACAGATGCCATCCGCGCCCAGGCCAAAGTGACGGTCGCAAATATTGCGGATAGCCACCGGGGTTAGAGGAAACGCAAAGCGGGCCGGGTCAATCACCACCATATCATTGCCGAGCGCCTGATATTTGTAAAAATGAGCGTTCATAGGAAAAAATTCTGACATAAAATTCCCAAATCTCCTAATCCCGGCCATGTGTTTTCGATTAACTTTTCAATTTTTCGTTAAATCCATTACGGATTTTTTCAGTAGCGTTATTGGTAACGTAAATTGAACGGTGATGGGTTAGGCAACGCCAAGAAAATAAACCGTCAATTCTCGTGGTGCGTAGGGCGTGGTGCGTGGCAAAATCACCTTACGCACCACGTCCTTGAAGGATTTAAATCTTGGAACTGCCTTAAATTGTAGGCGTCGTAAATTCTCAGCTTTCAAATTCGTTTACAAAAAAGGCAAA
>JAAUSP010000327.1 GCA_012032575.1 Anaerolineales bacterium
CCTCAAAATCAACCCCGGCTCTTTCGGAACTCAGGGGTCAGGGACAAAAGTGATCCATGATTGAAACCATCACGCATCACGCATCACGCATCACGTCCTCCCCCTCACACTCCCGCAGCGTGGCCTGGGCCTCAGCCAAATTCGGAGAGCGCAGGTGGGTAAAAATCTCCGCTGCCCGGCGGGCGTAGGCCAGGGCTGTTTTGCCGATACCGCCGGGGCCGTCAATCAGCACGCCCCAGGTGCGCGATTCGGGGGCCAGGGCGGCGGCAATCTCCGCCAATTCCTGTTCGCGGCCAAAAAAGTAGGGCTGGCGGGGCAGGTTGGATTGGGCGGCTTTGGGGTCGGCGGCTTGGCCGAGTTGGGCGCGCAGGCTGGCAATTTCGGCCTCTTCCTGCTCGATGCCCATGATGATGTAGGTCGGGCAGTTGAGACCAAAGGTGGCTTGCTGCTCTTTGAGCAACTGCAATTGGCGTTCGTGGGTTTGGAGGAGTTTTTGGATATGTTCGCGGTCGGTCATGGGTGGGTCTCCCGGTGGCCTGGGGGTCAATTTTTGGGTGAAGGGTGCAGAACAGAATCGGCAGAATTAAAGAGATGGCCCACAAATTATGTACTTGGGTCAGGGGT
Source organism: Anaerolineales bacterium (assembly GCA_012032575.1). Next base: position 625 of record JAAUSP010000327.1, read on the forward strand.
AGAACACGGATAGGTAGAATAAACGGATTTGTTGTTTGCTTATCCGTTTAATTCTGCGCATCCGTGTTCTTAATCTACAGAACATAAGCCATGCTTCTTCATTCTTAAATTCTGTAAATTCTGCTCTTTAGCTACGTTTCCGATTAGAACTGCACCATATTTTCAGGCAGAATATCCGCCCGCTGACGATCATCGTTAGCCCAAAGCCCCGAGTTGGAACTCAGGGCTGATACGCAAGCGAAGTCTGCTGAAGCAGACTGGGACGTTCCATTAAGCGGCCGCAAACGGATTGATCACCTGCATTCTGTCATCTATGACCTGCCGGTGCTGCATATCTTCCGAGTACAAGGTCTGGCAGCCGGCCAGGAGGCCCGTGGCGATGACCAGACTGGTCCAATAGGTGTATTGGTAACGGCTGTTGATGTCCAGTGCCAGCAAAACATTGGCCGGATCAATGGATAAGACCGGAACCGTGGTGGCTATTTCGGTGATGATGGTTTGGGCGTCGCTGGCCGAGGTTAAATTTTTGCGGGTCAGGACGGTAAAGAGTTCGCCCATAATTTGGGCGCTGATGGCAATGGATTCAAACTGGTCGCTCACAATTTGCTGAACCACTTGATATTTGGCGGCGGGGTTTTTGGCGTAAAGATAAACCCAGATGTTGGTATCGAGTAAAATTTTAGCGGGCATGGAATTCATCCCGATTGAAGTAATAATCCGCCGGCAAATCGAAATTGTAACGAGCCACGGCGTTCAGAAACCGCTCCTTTTTGAGCGCAGGGTGATCCGAATCAAGGATCATCACCCTTAAAGTTTGACCTTCAACTACATCTTGCAACGGTTGATCCAACACCAGGCGACCATCTTGATACGTTGCCTGCAAAATCGGGGTCATCTATCTGTCCTCCTTGTGGTATAGATGTCCAGAAGAGTTTTGTCCAACATTACGGGCCGGGATAGGCTTTGCACCCTGTGGGTTGGGGGGTTAGGAGGTTTTTTTCTTTATTTTTCACCCCCCAATCTCCCAATCCCGGCGAAAACTTTTCTGGAAGTAAATAAATATCTGCTGAGTTAATCCAACAGCACCATTATACCATAAGTTGGCTTGGCTTGGATTTTTAAATCGGCCACTTGATGGATAATAGTGATACGTGATACATGATTTTTCACGCATCACGTATCACGTATCATCTGTCAGACCGTATCGTTATGGCCAAAACGAAAATCATCGCCCCTATCCCCCCACCGACACCTCCAACCCAAACGACTCCATCAACCAGGCCAGCTTGTCGGCCTCGGCGTCAGTCATGCGAGGCTGCTTGGCCCAGGGATAATCCTGGCCCAGCGCCTCGTACTTGGCCCGGCCCAGGGTGTGATAGGGCAGCACATCCAGCCGTTTGAGGCCCAAATCCCGCACAAATTCGGCAATGGCTGACAGGCTGGCGGGGTCGGCGTTGAAGTCGGGAATGAGCGGGACGCGGATGGTCACGGGCGCACTCACCTCGGCCAGGCGGCGTAGATTCGAGAGGATGAGGGTGTTGGGGACGCCGGTGTGGGTTTGGTGGATCTCGCTGTCCATGTGCTTCAAGTCAAACAGGATCGTATCAAGATACGGCAGCAATCGTTCCCACACGGCCCAGGTGGTATGGCCGCAAGTCTCAATGGCTGTCGAGATGTTTTCGGCTTTGGCCAGGCGGAGCAGCGCTTCGACCAGGCAGGGCTGCATGGTCGGCTCGCCGCCGGTGATAGTCATGCCGCCGCCGTCCTCGTAAAAGGGCGCGTCGCGTTGCACCTGGGCCATAATTTCCCCGGCAGTGCGGCGCTGGCCGATTTCGCGCATGGCCTCGGTCGGGCAGATTTCGACCCGCTGGCTGTATTTCTGGCGCAGTTCGGCGGTCCAGCCGGTTTGGGTGTGACTGCCCCACCCGTGCGGACAGGCTTCGATAAACTGGCCGCAGGTGATGCAGTTGTGGGTAAAGAGGGCCAGTTCGGGCTGGGGATTTTGCGATTCGGGGTTGGCGCACCAGCCGCAGCGCAGCGGGCAGCCCTTCAAAAAAAACGTTGGTCCGCAGGCCGGGGCCATCGTGCAGCGAGTAGCGCTGAATATCAAAAATGATCCCTTCGACTTGTTCGAGTCGTTCTCGTTCAAGCCGGGTGAGGGGTTGGGAAGGTGCTTCGATGGGTTGTGTCATTTATCGCTTTAATCCCGGGTGGTTTTACTGTACAGTTCAGAGCAGAATTTTCAGAATTGAAGAATTTTATTCTATCATTCTGCCGATTTTGCTCTTACCCCATTACATAAACCAAATCGGTATAATCCCTAATAATGAGTGTGATATGAGAATATAAGAATCTTCACAGAGAAACCTCCGCATCGGCGAAGACTTTGGCCGCTGCGCCGATGATGCCCAGGTCGTCGCCCACCTGCCAGGGGACAACCCGCACCGAGTCCCACAGTTCCGGCTGGGTGTGCTCGTGCAGGGCGGCCAGCAGCGGGTCCCACACCAGCGCGCCGATACGGACCAGCCCGCCGCCGACGACGATCAACTCCGGGTTGAGAATCTCGACGATCATGGACAGGCCGGCCCCGGCGTAATAACCGGCTTGGCGCAGAATTTCACGGGCCACGGCGTCGCCCTGCTGCGCCGCCGCGACGACCGCTTCGCCGGGAAAACGCCGGCCATCGGGTGGGACGGCCTGGCGGAGCAGGGTGTCGGCCCCGGCGTTGATTTGCTCGTAAGCCATCCGCGAGATGCCGACGCCGGAGGCATAAGCCATCACGCAGCCGTTTTTGCCGCACGAGCAGGGCGGCCCGCCAATCTCGATGACCGCGTGGCCGACCTCACCCGCCGTGCCGGTGTGCCCGACATACAAGCTGTTGTTGATAATGATGCCGAGGCCATAGCCAGTGCTAAAGGTGACAAAGCCCATGTTCCGCACCCCGCGCCCGGCCCCGTAGCGATGCTCGCCGACCGCGCCCAGGTTGGTGTCGTTCTCCAGCACCACCGGCACGCCCAGCCGCTCGCTCAGGGTGTCGCGCAAAGGAAAACGATTCCAGGCCGGCAGGTTGGAACTGACCAAAACAATACCCGCCGGGCCGTTGGTGTTGCCGGGGAAACCCAGCCCCACCGCCTCGATGTCGCCCACCGCAACCCGGCTCTCTTCGACCAGGCAGCGATACGCTGCCTCGATGGCCCGGATGACCACTTCGGGCTGCTGCTCCGAATGGGCGCGGGTGGTGTAACGAGCCAGAATCTCGCCCGCCCGATTGACCAGTCCCGCCGCTATTTTAGTGCCGCCGACGTCAATGCCGATGGCGAATGGTTTAGTCATTTTTTTGAAATCGTTCAATAGAGGTTGCGTGTTCCGTAACATTAATGGAACACGCAACACGCAACACGGGGCTTCTACTTTTCTGCCCCCACCCTATCCAAATACGCCTTCACCGCTTCCTGCCACTGGGGCAAAAGTTGCCCGGTAACAAGCTGGTACAGCCGGCAGTCGAGCACGGCGCGGGCGGGACGTTTGGCTTTGCGGCCTACGGCGCTGGCTTCCACAATCTCGACCGGCTCAGATCGCCCGGCCTGTTGCAGCACAAACTGGGCAAATCCGGCGCGGGTGCAGTAGCCCAGGCTGGTCACATTGTACACTCCATAAGCGCCGCTGGCAATCAGGTGCAGAATGGCCTCGGCCAGGTGGCCGGTGTAGGTGGGCGATTCCAGTTGGTCCACCGGCATGCGCACCACGCCGTCTTTCTCGGCGGCCTTGAGGACGCGGTCAACGTAGTTGTTGGGCGCATGCCCAAACAACCAGGCCGTGCGAACCGAGTAGGTGCGCGGGCAGATTTGCAGGCTGAAACGCTCGCCGGCCAGTTTGGACCGCCCGTACTGGTTGAGCGGGTTGGGCTGGGCCACTTCGTCGTAATCCACCTCGGAGCGGCCATCAAAAATGTAGTCGGTCGAGAGGTAAACCAGGGCGCTGCCGGCCTGCTGGGCGGCCAGAGCCAAATTCTGCGCCCCGACGGCGTTAATTAGCCAGGCTTTGTCCGGGTTGGCCTCACAGCCTTCCAGGTCAACAAACACCGCCGAGTTGACAATCACATCCGGGCGCTCGGCGTCCAGCAGTGCAATCGTTCGGGACCGGTCGGTAATATCAATTTCTTCAATATCCCAGGCCAGGATGTCGTGCTGCGCTCCCAGCACCCGGCACAACTCTCGACCTAGCATCCCCTTGGCCCCGATAATGGCAATTTTCATCAGGTATAACCTCTTTTGCTGAGGCGTGATACGTGATGCGTGAGAAGAATTCGCTAAAATTCTTCACGCATCACGCCTCACGTCCCTACTTCTTCAACCCATTTCCATCCCGATACTTATCACTCGCCTCATCCATCACCGCGCGGAGTTTTTTCACGGCGGCTTCGATCTGGCCGGTACCGGGGACAAACTTGCCCTGCGGCCCTTTCAGCAGCGGCGAGGAGAACTTGCCGACGGTCATGCCAGCCTTCGCAAGAGTATTTTTTATAAGGCCAAAAACAAAAACTGTGCAAATGCACACTGAAACGTGTGATTGCCCGTAGATTAACATGGAACAGCATGTTTGTCAAGGACTGGTTTTGTGTTTGACTTCGCTTTTGGCTCGCGCTAAAGTTGAATAAAAGAAACTCAAAGTCAAAGCAGATAGAAATCACCATCAAATTGCCAGGAGACAGCCGAGAAGATAATTGTTTTATGGTGTGATTTGCAGGGTTAAACGAGAGGATTGACAATAATGGTTTACGAACCCAAAGCCGGCGACATTATTAAGATACACTCCTGGCACGGCGTAATTCTGGAAGTTTTTACCAGCAAAACTGGACGGACAGTGCTGCAAGTTCAAACGGCCTGGAATGTGTTTCGAGGTTATTCCCCTGGGTTTATTGAGGTCGAAGCTGCGCCGGAAACGATTACCCCGGCGACGCGAGCAGACCTTCAAGAGTTACGAGAGGTTGAGTCAGAACGATTTTAACCTTTAACGGCTTCAACTCCCCCGGCTGGCCTTTAAAATGTGCCGGTTGACCAATACATTTGCCAGAAATCCCTGGCGCTGCAAATCGTCGGGGATGAGTTTGGCCCGGCGCATCACTTCGGCGTGGGCCTGGCGGAGATAGTGTTGTGCCTGAGTCATCTGGCCCAGGGCGGCCAAAATCTGGCTGTGCTGAAAATAGATTTCCGCCGCCGAAATTTGCAGCGAATGGATATAGGTCAGCCGCTCCAGGTGGCTAATGGCCACACTGGAGCTTTTGAAGGCGTCGTCAAATTCGCTCAGGTGGTACAGGCTGGCGCTGCGCAGGTAATGCCCCAGTAACTCGTGCTCAAAATGGTCGCCTTCCACGGCCAGCTTGATAACCTGATTGCTTACCCGGATAGCATAGGTCAGGTTATCGTCGCCACCTAAACGCTGGTAGTAAGCGGCCAGCGCCTCGTAACTGCGGAAAATCAGGCTGGAATCCTGCCGTTCTTCGCCCTGGCGCACAGCCTGCTCCAGCAGGCTAACGGCTGCATCGAGCTGATCGGTAGCCATCAAAACCAATCCCAGCGAGATCATGGCATAAATCTTGCCGCGCTGGTGGTGCGAGGTGTTAAAAATCACCTGGGCCTGCTCATAGCTAACCTGGGCCGCCTCATAATCGCCCAGGTTGTACCAGGCGTTGCCCATGTCGTACACGTCCCACCCCACTTGCAGGGTGGCTCCCATACTTTCGGAAATCTCTTTGGCTTGCTCGTACAAATTGAGGGCGTGAGCGTAATTGTTGACAAACATGGCCAGGCCGCCCATGCCCCACAGCGTCCATGCTTCTTCCAGGCGATTGCCCGTTTCGCGGCAGATAGCCAGCGCCCGCTCGAAATAGATCGAAGCCCGCTCCGGGTCGTGCAGCGTGTCGGTGTAGATGTGGCCGACCAGTTCGGTCAGACGGCCTTCCCGCCGCCGGTCGCCTAACTCCTGGGCAATTAACAGGGCTTGGGCGGCATAATTCATACTGTCGGCGTCGCGGCGGGTCCACAGGACGCGGGCAATTTGCTCCAGGCAGACCTGCTCGCCGCGCCGGTCGTTATTTTTCTGAGCGACCTCCAGCCCCTGGCGGGCCACTTTTTCGGCCTGGTTGAGCCGGCCCACGTGCCAATGATACAACGCCAGCCACGACATCACTTCGACCCAGCGGGTCTGGTCATCCAGGGCTTCGGCGGCTTCGAGCAGGGCTTCCAGGGCCTCCAGTTCGTGGCTGCGGTCGCTCATGATGTGCAAAATGGCCTGCTCCTGGCTCAATAGGTCAAAGCGCTGGATCAGGTTGGCCTGCCTGTCTGACTCATTCAAGTCGAGCGCGGCATCCTCCATGATCTCGCGGGCCTGTCTGAAATAACCAACCGCCTCGGCGTTGGCGTGAACCTGGCGGGCAATATCGCCGGCCTGGCGTAGATAGCAAACCGCCATATCTTCCCGTCCCCCGGCAATAAAGTGATGGGCCAGTACCGCCGGCTTTTCGATGGGCCGGTCGCCGGCCCGTTTTTCCATGGCTTGAGCCACGCGCAGATGCAGCAAACGGCGGCGCAGCGGGCGCAGCTCCTCATACAGGGTTTCACGAATAATGGCGTGTTGAAACTGGTAGGTCACGTCCAGGCCGAAATGGCTGTTCCCATTGGGCTGGTCCACAATCTTGTTCATCTCAATCAACTGGTACAAAAACGACTCTTCAAAAGCCGCCTCGATGATTTCCTCGCCGTGAGGGCTGGCCTCGGTCAGCAGTTCCAGGTTAAAGGCGCGGCCAATGGTGGCGGCCAATTGCAGCAGTTCCAGGGTGGATTTTTTGATGCGCTTGAGCCGGCCATCCAACCCTGACTTGATACTGCCCGGCACATGCAGCCGATCCGTATCGCGCTGCTCCCAGTGACCATCGCGCAGCATAATCTGGCCGTCAATGGCCAGGCTCTTGACCACTTCCTCCACAAACAGGGGATTGCCTTCGGTCACATCGTAAATCGAGCGGACAAACTCATCGCTGACCGGGTCGCCCAGCAGGGCTTCCAGCATTTGCCGCACCGCTGTATCGGGCAGGCGGGCCAGCGGCATACGGTAGACCAGCTCCGATACCGCCAGCACGGCAATGTGATGGTTGATCGCCGTGGAAAAGCCGACGGACACATCGCGATACGCCCCGGCTATCAGCAGCGAACTGCCGACCGAGTTGCCGGCCAGTGTTTCCAGCATTTCCAGGCTGCCGGGGTCGGCAAAGTGCAGGTCGTCCAGCAGCAGCAGGACAGGCCGCTCGTTGGCCATGTTCAAAAAGAAGCTGCTGACCTGTTCCAACAGCCGCGCCCGTTCGGCGTCGGCGCTGAGGGGTGGGTTGGGTTGAATATAGCCCAATTTGTCCCCCAACTGCGGAGCCAGCTTGACCACTTCGCCGGCGATAAAACCGGGGGCGTGGCGGCGCAGGGTGTCCGCCGGCTGCTCGCGGACATAGTTCCGCAGGGCAGCGGCAAAGAGGGTATAGGGTGTACCTATGTCTTCTTCGCGGGCCAGGCCCTGCAACACGTAGCCATCGCGCAGACCGGCATAAACCTGCAATTCGCGCAGCAGCCGGCTTTGCAATCCACCCTCG
>JAAUSP010000328.1 GCA_012032575.1 Anaerolineales bacterium
GTATCGCCCTTAATTTGCTCAAACGAGAGCACACCTCCAAACTGAGTATTCTGAACAAACGTCTACGAGCTGCTTGGGACAATGACTATCTCCTTCAAATTTTATGCTTGTTAACATAATTTATGCTTTTGCCCTACAGTCACGAACCATATCGTTGATAGAAGGTATAATTAATGCCACCTCGAAAATCAACCGGCGGCAATAAACCGCCGCCCGAAGGCCCGGATACCGGCGCAGCCAAACCGAAAAGAAGCCGGCCCAAACTGCCCGCCCCCGAACCACCGGCAGCGCTGATCCCGGCCACAACACCAACTGTTACCGAAGCAGCACCAACTCAAATAAGTGAATCTTCACAACCAAAGGAGAAAAAGACAATGGTAGATATTCAAATGATTGCCCTGGGTATGGTCGAAACCAAAGGACTCATCGGTGCGATTGAGGCCGCCGATGCGATGGTCAAAGCCGCTAACGTCAAACTCATTGGCAGCGAATACATCGGCGGTGGCTTTGTGACCGTGATGGTTCGCGGCGATGTGGGCGCGGTCAAGGCCGCCACCGACGCCGGAGCCGCCGCCGCCAAGCGCGTCGGCGAGCTGGTTTCGGTCCACGTCATCCCGCGTCCCCATTCCGATGTCGAAGTCATCCTGCCCAGCGGCAGCAAGGGCAGCAACGGCGGACGGAGTTCCTAAATCGCAGGGGTGCAGGGGTGTGAGGGGGCAGGGGAGATAAATTTCTCCTCTGCCCCCCTGCGCCTCTGCGCCCCTGCCGCTTTGCCAAAGGAGAACCACTGTGGCTCAATTCTTCACCGCAGCCGATATTCGCCGTTTGGCGCAATCGCCGGAGGGACATTACTTGCTGCTGGCCCCGGATGACCGGATCACGCCCGAAGCTCTCGACGTGGCCCGCGCCCTGGGAGTCCAGATTCACCGGGAGGGCGATGGTTCCGGCAGCAACGGCCTGCCGCCGCTGGTCGGCAAAAGCGCCCGGCCCGGACGCGGCTTGACCCTGATCAGAGCCAATTCGGTGCAAATGACGCCGTTTGCCTTTAACGTCAACCGACCGGATATGAACATCCAGGTGACTGACGTCATTACGGCGGCGCACGGATCGCCGATGGCCGCCGGCTTTATGACCTGGGGCCAGGGTTCTTTTCCGTGGACGCTCAACTACGACGAAATTGATTTTGTCATTGACGGGCAACTGGAAGTGCGGCTGGACAATCAGGTGGTCATCGGCAACCCCGGCGACGTAATTTACATTCCCAAAGGCAGCAATATCTTTTTTGGCTCGCCCAGCTTTGCCCAGGTGTTTTACGTCACCTTCCCGGCCGATTGGGAGTCGCAGAAGTGACGGTCATCACCGAGGCCGAACTGCGGGAGTGGTGGCAGGGGGGCCGGGGTCAGATTCCGCCCTTGCCGCCCGATACCCGCTTGACGCCCTCGGCCCGCGACTTTGTCAAGCAGTGGGGGATTACAATTACCCTTCAAGCTGAGGGTGAGCACAGCAGCGGAGACTCGGATAGAATAACAAACTGGAAGACTGGAAGATTGGAGGATAGCCCCTCAAAAGTCATCATGTCTGCCAATGGACCAGCTTTCCAGCCTTCCGACCTTCCAACCTCCCAGTCTTCTCGCCCAGTCTGGGACAAGCCCGGCGAGTTTCCGGTCAATTTGAGCGGGCCGCTGCCGGTTTGTACCGTCTGCGGGCAGCCGGTGCAGCAAAAACCGGCGCACATGGCCCAACTGGATGCGACCCATTTTGCGCCCAAAACCTCGCCGCGCTTTGTGCTGCGGGGCAAAATGGACAGCCTGCACGCCCAGTTTTTGCTGGCTATCGGGCAGGCGCGCCGCTATAATCTGCCCGATTTGGCGGCGCATTTAACCACCCTGTCGGCCTACTGCCGCGAGATCACCAGCGCCGAATATCACGGGCGCGAGGTAGCTCCGCTGCAACTGGCCGGCCTGTCCGAAGCCGAAATCCGCGAGGCCAGCCATTGGCCCGACCGGCTGCTGGGCATTCCCCATGTGGTTCCCGGCCCGGACGACTCCGAAATGGTGTTGCAGCTCAACTGGCTGCGCTGCCAGGTCCGCGAAGCCGAACTGGTCGCGGCGGCGGCCTTCACCGGGCCGGATGGTCAACTGAGCCGCTCGGATTTGATGACCGCCTTAAACCGGCTGTCAAGCGCGGTCTATTACCTGACTTTGTTGCTGAAAGCGGGTAAAATTGTCTGGAAAAGTCCAGCCGGATTAGGTTAATTCGTCATGTCATTTCGAGGCCAGAGGCCGACGCGAAGCGTCCCGGAAAGTTATGCTTGCCAGAGGAGTTGGAAGGGATTTCTCGCTCCTATCGTCGCTCGAAATGACATGACCGTGTAAGTCCTGTCATCAAAATGACAAAACCATAGGCTTATGAATCCACAGCTTGATGCATTCCTGGCCCAAGCGCAGAGCGTGATGGTCGGGGAGTTGAATAGTGGGGCCTCTAAGCAGGCAGCCAAAGCAAGCTTGGGGCTGACCGATGAAGCTAACGATCCCTGGGACAAGCCTCAGCGCCGCATTCATGTGGGGGTTGACCTGGGGACAGCCTACACGGTGCTGGCGGTGCTGGACGAACAGAAGCAGCCGCTGGCGGGCGAGTACCGCTTTGCCCAGATTGTGCGCGATGGGCTGGTGGTTGATTTTCACGGGGCCATCAGTCTGCTGCGCGAATTGAAGCAGAATGTCGAGGCCCGGCTGGGTTTTGAGCTGACGACCGCCGCCACGACCTATCCCCCCGGCGTGCCGGGAACGGAGGTTCGCGCCACCCGTCACGTGGTCGAAGCTGCTGGCTTTGAATGTCAGCACGTGGTGGATGAACCAACCGCCGCCAATGCCGTCCTGCAAATCGAGAACGGGGCGGTGGTGGATGTGGGCGGCGGGACCACTGGAATTGCCATCTTTCGCGAGGGGCAGGTCATCTACACCGCTGACGAAGCCACCGGCGGAACGCATTTTTCGCTGGTCATTGCCGGAGCGATGAACCTTGAATTTGAAAAAGCCGAGGCGCTGAAAAAGGACCCACGCCAGCACAAGCGGCTATTTCCCGTCGTCCGCCCGGTGATGGAAAAGGTGGGCAGCATTGTGGCCCGCCACATCGCCGCGCACCCGGTTGAAACCATTTATCTGGTCGGCGGCACGGTGCTTTTCAGCGGCATCGAGCGCGTCGTCCAGGAAGTGACCGGGATTACGACTATTATTCCGGGCCATCCTTTGTTTATCACGCCGCTGGGTGTGGCGATGCACGACAAGTGATACGTGAGGCGTGATGCGTGAGAATTTCTCACGCATCACGCCTCACGTATCAAATTATTACTATAAACTTTTAATCGAGGTATTCCGCTATGGCCGGTGAATTCCAACTTCGGGTTTATTGTTATCTGGATCGAACCCAACCCCAATATGCTTCTTTTGTAGGCACGATTACGCAAGGCGATTTGATGATTGAGGGCATGGCCTCGTTGTACATCGAGGTGGCCCCCGGCAACGAGGTTTTTAGTATGGTGGATATAGCCGTGAAAGCCACCGAGGCCCGGCCCGGCGCGCAGATTGTCGAGCGGGAGTTTGGTATGTTTGAAATCCACTCCCAATCGCAGGAGGCGGTGCTGCAAGCCGGGGTGATGGTGTTGCAGCGGCTGGGGCTGGAAGCCACCGACCGCATCAAACCCCAGGTGGCTTCGGTGCAGTTGATTACCAACGTGGACCCCTATCAGGCCCAGTTGCTCAACCGCTTCCGGCGCGGCTCGATGCTGGTGGCCGGGGAAACCATGCTGGTACTGGAAGTCGCTCCGGCGGCTTATATCAACCTGGCCGCCAACGAGGCCGAAAAACGGGCCAACGTCAAGCTGCTCCATATTTCTTCCGTCGGCCGCTTTGGCCGTATGTGGATGAGCGGCACCGAAGCCGAAATGATGACCGCCAAAACCGCCGCCATCGCCGCCATGGAAAGTATGGAAGGAAGACCGGGGTAACAGAAACAGGGTCGCAAGGTAACAAGGTCGCATTAAGAAATTTTGCGGCCCTGCGACTCTGCGACCTTGCAACAGGAGTGAGTGCTTATGAAAACCTTCTACACCGAACGTGATATTGCCGATATGCACGCTCAGGGCGTCACCGAGATTGAGATTGACGACGATGTGGTGCTGACCGATTTGGCCCGCGATAAAGCTATTTCCCTGGGGCTGAAGATGAAACTGGTCAGCCAGCGCAGCGGTCAGCCTGACAGTCTGCCGCGTCTGGCCGTCGCCGGGAAGATACAACTGCCTGCGGCGGTGGTCGGTCCCGCTTCTCCCCTGCCGCCTGCGCCCGCCCCACCGCCCGCCGCCCCCACCGATCTGGCCGCGCAGGTTAAATCTGCCGTGATTGCCCGGTTAGGAACTACCGCCCATAACGACCTGTTGGATCAGGTCATTCCCCAGGTTTTGGCCCGCCTCGGCAAGTAAGGAGATTGGAGATTGGAGATTCATAATCTCTAATCTTCCGAAACTGCGTAACTGCTCAGTCATGTCATTTCGAGCGACGCCAGGAGCGAGAAATCTACTACCCCGTAGTTTGCAGACGACGACCTCAAAGATTTCTCGGCTTTCAGCCTCGAAATGACATGAGGGGTGAGTTATTACAAAACTGCTATGAAGATTCAGAATTTCATCCTGCCGGCCATAGGTTTGCTTTTTGCCGGATTGGGGGCACTGGTGGTGTGGTATTTTGCGCCTATGTTCAATCAGGCGGCGGGGCAGGTGGAACAGATGTCGCCCTTGACGGCAGCCACGGTGGCCGCGAGTCCCGCAGGCCAGGAAGGGTTGATCGAGGGGCGCGTCAGCGAGAGCAACCCGGTTCAGTTTCGCCTGTTTGTGGCCTATGTGCGCTACGAATATCGGGGGCAGGACAATGATAACGACAACGAGTCCAAATGGGTGGAGGATGAGCGGGTCACGCCGGCCCTGCTGCTGGATTTACCGGGAGGCCGGGTTCAGCTTGCCAACAGTGATTATGGTCTCGACGGCAGGCTGGTGAAGTGGCAGTCAGAACCGACTCTGACCTGGAACAGTTGGAGCGGGGAGGGCACCAAATCGTATGAAGGTCTGGAACGAGGCAACCCGGTCCTGGCAATAGGCACGGTGGTCGAAGGGGCGAAAGGGCGCGAATTTAATGCCGAGTGGCTTTACGGCGGTACCCGCGCCACTTACCTTGATGACCAGCGGACTTCAGCTCAAATCACTCGTTGGGTTGGCCTGGTTTTTCTCGTGGTTGGAGGGGTTATCTTTGGGCTGGGGGTATGGGTATGGCTCAGATAATAAAACGCAAACGGCGCTAAAGACGCAAAAGGGAGAATTTTCAAAAACGTTTGCGCCTTTTGCGTCTCTTGCGTTAAATTCGGAGGCTTTCCACGTCAGGCCGGGTGACTGAGCACCAACTCGTAATGCTCCACCGTCGGGAACGGGTCATAAAAGGGGTGTAATAACCGCTTCCACTCCTGGTACTCCGCCGACTGGCGAAAGCCAACGGTATGGTCTTCCAGAGTTTCCCAGCGCACCAGCAGCACATACCGGTTGGACGCTTCCAGACAGCGCTGCAACTCGTGGCCGAGGTAGCCTTTCATCGAGGCGATGATCGGGGAAGCCTGGCGAAAGGCGGCCTCGAACGCTTCGGTTTGGTCTGTTTTTACATTTAAAATGGCAACTTCAAGGATCATCGTCGTGTTCTTTACTGTTGTTGGCGTTGAGTCGAGCAGATGTCGTTGACAGACAGACTAAAATCGGCCAGCACTTCCGAACGAGTCTGCTCGCCGGGGCCAAAACTGCCCAGAGGAGCATAAGCTTGCCCCCGCAGGACATTGATCTCAACCGTACAGGTGTCGGGATCAATGATCCAATACTCCCGCACGCCGGCCTGGGCATAAACCCGAAACTTGGTGCGCCGGTCGAGGGCAACTGTATCAGGAGAGAGAATTTCCACAATCAGGTCAGGCGCTCCCTCGATGAATTTTTCTTTGATAATATCGAGGCGGTCAGATGCGATAAAAAGCAAATCAGGCTGGACCGGGCTGGTTAAATCGGGCAAATTGACATCAATGGGGGCGAAAAATGCTTCTCCAACCGGCAGTTGTTTCAAATATTCCCACAGATAACCATGCAAACGGGCTATAATTCTCTGATGAAGAGTTTGAGGAGCCGGACTCATATACAAGTCTCCTTCAATCACCTCATAGCGCATGCCATTATCCGGCAGCCGGCGTAATCCTCGTAAGTCCACGCTCCCTGCGGGGGAGGCCAGGTTGCCTCATGTGGTGGTTGGGTTATCATTTCTACAGGCATTAATTGACTCCTACCCTCTATCTCTCAGCAAGCTCACCCGAAATTTTTAGTAGTTTTCTTTTATGGGTGTCAATCTCTGACTACCAGGGGATGCGCTCCTTCTCCTATCTTCTATCCTCCCCATTATCTTTCCTCTCTTTCAATTGCTCCTAACGCTCACATCGACGCTTTCTGTGCCTCGGTCAAGCCGGTGACGCCAGTGATGTTCATACATTTATAGGATCTGCTTTATATCTGACTTGGTAATGTTTCATGACTTCAATCACAACTTTTGGCGTTGTACCATTAAAACTAAAGAAGTCATTAGAGTGGATAATTGACTCCGCATGCTTCAATTCATCCGCATTTAAATTTTTAAACTGATAAAACCATTGTTCTGTTTTGCCATCGTTCTCAAAATGATCACGATAGATGATATAATCCTCTGGCATCATCAAAATCTTAAAGAATTCCTCAATATCTTTCCCAAATGCTCGATTGAAAAATTCAGGGTTTACTGTTACAACCCCACCCGTTGCATTTAAGATAGATTGAATCGCACGGATATATTTACGATTCCAATGGGTCCCAATATAAGTGCGGTCTTTTGAATCGTCTCCGTAAAGCGGAATAAATTTCATGGGGAAAGAGTAAACTGTTGACTCTAGTTCTATATTCAAATCTAAATTTATTTTTAATCTATTCCAAAGGTCAGCCGGTTTATCCTTGTAATTGAACAAGATATAATTTGATAGTGTTCGTACACCATATTTATCAGCCAACCGAATTGCTTTTTCATAAGGTTCACGTAGTGAGATATGATCAAAAGCGATTCGCATAGGTCTAATAGGAAGCTGGCTTAAGAGTTTCATATTTTCTTCGTTAACATACCGACAATCAATCCCTTGATTAAAATCTATATATCGGTATTTTGGTAACTTATTCCGATAAACTTCTATAAACTCATTAATTTCAGTCCTTACATCCAAAAGGTTCTCTTTTTTAAAAGTGCCAAAAGAATCTAAACCTCGGCTATGAAGTAACTGGTAATACTGTTTTTGAATTTCAACTCGCTTGATTCTCCTTTTTCCAAAATCCATCAACAGGTTAAATACTTTCTCTAAGTATTTCCGTTCATTTAATTCACTATCACCGTTTAACAAATATTCTGTCAAAATCATAAAATAATTGGGTTCAACAAATTTAGCGCCTTTTTCAAAACCCATATCCAGTATTTCCTGAATAATTTCAGGAAATCGAGGGGATCCCAAAACATTATTATCCATTAAAATCAAATCTTTGCGCTCTCCATGCTTTTGAGCAATAAGTTTGATTTGACCGGCAATAGATATCTTTTCTTTATAAATAGGCTCTAATTTTGGTACCGCACAAAAACTGCATGTGCGAGTACATCCCTTAGTCATATAGGTTAAATAACCCGTGTCAAGTGGATAATGATGTTCGATTGTTTCGAGAATACTATAATCAGGTGTAATTTCGTCAATAATAATTTTGTTATCATCAAGTATACCTGACTTATCTAACAGGCCGACAAGAATATTCCTACCAACAGACAGACCAGTTTCTTGAGCAAATAAATCGGGGATTAGTGAAGCAGCTACACCACCTACATATAAACTATCAATGGATTTTACAATCTTCTTGGCAAATTCGATTGCTTCAACTGTCTGTTTCCAATAAAAGGTAAATAGAGTTGTTACGTAAACTCTATCCCATATTCTTTCGGGGGTGTATGAACATCGGAATCCTGGGCGCTGGAAGCTGGGGTACCGCGCGGGCGACGCGGTGCGCGCTCGGCCCGACGAGCTGCAGGGCAGGGCTGGAGGATCTCGGCGCATGGGAATCGGCCGAATGATCCGCCAACCGATGACGCCGGCC
>JAAUSP010000329.1 GCA_012032575.1 Anaerolineales bacterium
CTGCAAGCTGCCGGAACAGGGGTAGAGTTTGAGGGCCAGCCCGGCTACATGCCCTACGTTCTTCACAGCCGGGGCTTTCAGGGCTGGGCACATTCGGCTCAAGGCCAACCAGACCAGCCAGCAGGTCTCGGCCTTGCTGATGATTGCGCCCTATGCCCGGCAGGACACCCTCCTTGAGATCGAGGGCGAGCTTGTTTCCCG
This sequence comes from Anaerolineales bacterium, assembly GCA_012032575.1. The sequence continues at coordinate 202 of JAAUSP010000329.1, forward strand.
CGCCTACATTGACATCACCGGCCAGGTTATGGCCGATTTCGGCGTCCGCCTGACCGAGCCGGAGCCGAATCGTTTTTTGATCAAAGCTGGACAGCGCTATCAGCCCCGCCACTATGCCATCGAGCCGGACGCCTCGAACGCTTCCTATTTTTTTGGCCGCTGCCGCTGTGACGGGCGGGCGGGTGCGGGTTAAGCACCTGTCGGCTCGCTCCTGTCAGGGCGACGCCCATTTTGTCGAGGTGCTGGCGGCGATGGGCTGCCGGGTGCAGGTCACGGACAGCTACACCGAGGTGGTCGGGCCGGAGCAGTTGCAGGGGCTTGAGGTGGACATGAACGACATGTCCGACCTGGTGCAAACCCTGGCCGCCATTGCCCCTTTTGCCGCTTCGCCCGTAACTATCCGCAATGTCGAACATATTCGTTACAAAGAAACGGAGCGGATCAAAGCTGTCGTCACCGAATTGCGGCGTTTAGGGGCGCAGGTCGAAGAGTTTACCGACGGGTTAAAAATTTACCCTGGCAGTCCACTCCAGCCGGCGCTGATTGAAACTTACGACGACCATCGCATGGCCATGGCCTTTGCCGTCACCGGCTTAAAAACACCGGGCGTGGTCATCAACCAGCCCGACTGCACCCGCAAAACGTTTCCCGCTTTCTTTGCTCATTTTTTCCAAATGATAGAAGGGAGTAGGGAGTAGGGACGCAAAGCGAGGAGTAGGGAGTAAAAACTTACTACCTACTACTTACTACCTACTACCTGTTGCAAAAAAAATATGGCAACAACACAATCCATCACTGGTAAAACATCTCTGGTTGGGGTGATGGGCTGGCCGGTGGGTCACAGCCTCAGTCCGGCTATGCACAACGCCGCCTTTGCCCACCTGGGCCTGGATTGGGCCTACGTGCCGCTGCCGGTACAGGCCAACGACGTGGAGGCGGCCCTCAAGGGCCTGGCCGCGCTTAATTTTGTCGGGGTCAATGTAACCGTACCGCACAAACAGGCGGTCATGCGTTATATGGACGAATTGAGCGATGCGTCTCGTATTACCGGCGCGGTCAACACAGTTCACCTGCGAAACGGCAAATTTTACGGCTTCAATACCGACGCCATTGGCTTTCTCAATTCCTTAAAGGAAATCAATTGTGATCCAAAAGGGCTACGGGTGGCCGTGTTGGGGGCCGGCGGGGCGGCGCGAGCCGTTGTTTTTGCCCTGGTTCGCGGCGGAGCCGACTCGGTGATGGTGCTCAATCGGACGGCTGAACGGGGCGCTTTTTTAGTAGGCGACCTGGTTGCCGTTTTTCCCGGCAGCCATCTGACCTTCGAGGCGCTTACCCACGACTCACTGGCCGTGCTGGACAGCAAGATTGATCTGGTGGTCAATTCAACTTCGGTGGGGATGCATCCCCGTGTTAACGCCTCGCCCTGGCCCGACGATGTACCGATGTCAGCCAGGGTGACTTTCTACGATCTGGTTTATAATCCTCTGGAAACCAAGTTTTTAGCCCACGCCCGCGCCGCCGGAGCCGCCACCGTTGACGGTTTGAGTATGCTGGTCCACCAGGGCGCTTATGCCTTTGAAAAATGGACCGACCAGCCCGCTCCGGTTGAGGTGATGCGGCAGGCGTGTTTGAGCAAGTTGCGGACAGAGAAATCAGCGAATGAATAGACAAAATGTAGTGAGATAGTCCAGGAGAAATAATACAGTTTCAGGAAAGGAGAATTCACCTTGACTAATGCAGACTTATTAATAGAAGATGACATTCCTACCATTGGTGATGGCGGTACAGGTGTTGAGGATGAAGATACAACAGGTGAAGAATTAATTATAAAACCATTTGATGCCAGCTTAATTCGTGTTTCGACTAGATTTCTGACAGTCGGTCAACTGATTGACCGAATGGTTGATAAAGCAATAAATTTATCACCCGATTTTCAACGTGAATTTGTTTGGAAAGATTCCGCTCAGAGTAGACTTATTGAGTCTATGTTTATCCGCTTTCCTTTACCAGCTTTCTATATGGATGCTACTGATGATGAGAGATGGCTTGTAGTTGATGGCTTGCAAAGATTATCTTCTGTTAAACGGTTTGCCATAGATAAAACCTTACGACTGACAGATTTGGAATTTCTGGGGGAACAGTATAACAATAAGAGTTACGATGAGTTACCTGCTGGCCTGAAACGCCGTATTAACGAGACCCAAGTAACGCTTTATCTGATTGAAAAAGGAACGCCACCCGACGTTAAATTCAATATTTTCAAACGAATCAATACAGGCGGACTTCCCTTATCTCCTCAAGAAATACGACATGCTTTACATCAAGGTCCAATCACTATACTTCTAAAAAATTTAGCTGACTCCCAAGAATTTAAGAGAGCAACAAATAACGGAGTGCAAGATCGCCGCATGGGGGACCGCGAAATGGTAATGCGCTTTTTAGCTTTTTCATTAACTCCTTATACCTCATATACTAAACCAGACCTTGATGCTTTTCTCAATGAAAAAATGGCAGAAATGAATAATATGTCTGCGGCAGAACTAGAAAGTTGGGCGCAACGTTTTCTCAGAGTTATGAAAGCGGCTTACAATATTTTTGGAAAAGGTGCTTTCCGCAAATATAACGTTAAAACAAACCATTGGCTTTTCATCAATAAGGCCCTCTTTGAAGCTTGGTCGGTTAATCTCGGTAAACTCAATGATGAACAGCTTTCAACTTTAGTTAAACATAAAGAAAAAGTTGTGACTAAATTGCTCGAATTGCTTAATGACCGCGAATTTGATTCCGCTATCTCCCAAGGTACGGGTGATATTAGGAAAGTCGAAAAACGGTTTAAAGCTGTTGAACAGCTAATTGCAGAGGTGTTAAAGTGATCAAGTGGCTTCGTTTACGCAACTTTAAATGTTTTGAAGACCAAACCATTGAATTTGGCCCATTAACTTTGTTATCCGGGCTAAATGGGCAAGGTAAATCGTCAGTTTTGCAAGCATTGCTTCTATTACGTCAATCATATCAGCAAGGCTTGTTGCCCAAAACAGGTTTAGCCTTAAATAGTGATTTAATAAGTGTGGGTACGGGTAAAGATGCCCTCTTCGAAAATGCTGGCGATGATGACAAAATTGGTTTTGAAATTCAATGGAGTAATAATTTAGAAGCTAATTGGTTATTCAAATCCAGCTCAGTAGGTGATGTACTTGATCTTGCTTCTTCTCCCGTTAAAACAAATATATTTAAAGCCAGTCTCTTCAGTGATGATTTCCAATATCTTCAAGCCGAACGACTTGGCCCCCGTGTATCATCTATAGTTTCAGATTTTAGAGTACGCCAACATCGTCAATTGGGTACGCGGGGTGAGTATACGGTAAATTTTTTATCAATTTTTGAACGAGATAAAATTGCTCATCCTAATTTGGCTCATCCCAAAGCAATTTCGTTTGATCTGACAGATCAGATTGAAGCATGGATTGGTGAAGTCAGCCCTGGTACCCGTCTGTCATTGACCTCTTATCCAGGCATAGACCAGATTAGTCTGCGATATTCATTTGGCACAGGTAGCATGAGAAGTCAAGATTATCGTTCTACTAATGTTGGTTTTGGTTTAAGTTATACGCTTCCTATTTTAGTGGCAATCCTTTCATCTCAATTGGGCGCATTAATTTTACTTGAAAATCCAGAGGCTCATCTACACCCAAAAGGACAAGTTCAAATGGGGGAACTGATAGCTCGTGCCGCCAGTAGCGGCATCCAAATTGTAGTAGAAACTCACAGCGATCACGTTCTGAATGGCATTCGCCTGGCCGTTCACTCCGGTATTCTCCCCCCCGATGATGCACGTTTGCATTTCTTTGAACGACGTGAAGAAGGGGATATTGCTCGCAGCGAAATTATTTCACCCCGTATTGATCGTAATGGTCGAATTGACTATTGGCCAGATGGCTTTTTTGATCAATGGGAAAAGAGTTTAGAGACTTTACTGAGTTCTGAGGTTTAGCCCATGAACCTGGAAATGGTATTCAATGAATTATCAATTCTACCCCCTAATGTTGATGATATTCCGACAGCACAGCAAAGAATGTCTGAATTGGTTAAAACCCTGCGGATGGCAACTGTGTCTGGTTTCAAGCGAGTCCTGCGTGCTGATCGGACCAATAAACAATTTCAAGATATCATTTTAGCCCCAGATTACCCTATAGCCCGCTGGCGGAATGATCATCAAGTAGATAAAGAAACCCGTTTGTTTTTCACAGCCCTTACAATCCAATCACCCTTATTAGCCGAGATACAAAATCCTGAGATTGAAAGTGAAGACTTACATTCTGAGGCTAGGTTCGAGGATCAATTAGCTCGTGGCCTCGGTATCGCTTACTTGATTGATGGATTAGCAATTAGCTTCAACACCTCTCCTAAATGGAATATCAGCCAGCTTGAGCTTCAGATTTTGCGTTTGGAAGATAATGGCGAAGATATAGTAAATGAAGTAGATTTCGTACATCACGCCAGTAGTTCCACTCACATTCAAGAAAATACTGACTGGATAAAGGCACGATTAGAAGGAGATGATCTCTGGCTTCGAAATGGGCTACCCAAAAATGGCGCATCCCCCTACAATCCATCAAAAGCTTATGATCCTAAAAAATCCTCAAGCTTTCCAACAAAATTGTATAGAGGCAGCAAAGTCTTTATAGATGATAAAGATCAACTATGGTTATGGGATAAACAGGAAAAGCATTGGGATGTACAGTTTAAACCTTATGGACTAGATAACTACTTTAGAGTGTCTTCCGATGGAAGACTACTGGATTAGAGAACCCTATGGAAATTCTTGGCGGCCCGCTCTTTGCCGTAGCCGGAGCGGGCGAGTCGCATGGCCCGGGCATAACCACCATTGTTTTTGGCTGTCCGCCGGGGCTAAAAATCTCGCGCGGGCAGGTGCAAAACTATCTGGACCGCCGCCGGCCCGGCAGCAATAAACACGGCACCCCTCGCCATGAAGACGACTCGGTGGTGTTTTTGTCGGGCTTGTACAACGGCGAGAATTTGGACTCGCTGCTGGCCGGGCCGGATTTGGCCGTACAGGTGGAGGGCAAAGAAACCCGCGCCCAAACCTACGAGGCCGGCTACACCACTGGCGAGCCGATTGCCGCCCTGGTCCTTTCTGCCGCCAAAAAATCGGGCGATTACGCTCAGTTTGCCGGCCCCACCGGCGAGGTCCGCCCCGGCCATACCGACCTGGTCAAATACCACCAATCTCAGGGCTTTGTAGACAGCCGCGGCGGCGGGCGCTCCAGCTACCGCTCGACCATTTCCGACGTGATCGGCGGCTCGATTGCCCGCCTCTTCCTGGCCGAACATTTCGGCACGGTCATTCTCTCTTCCATCTGCCAGGTCGGGCCGTTGAAGGCGCAGGTGAGTCTGGCGGAGCATTTTGAGGAGGCGAGGACGCGAGGAGGCGAGGAGGCGAGAGGCAAAGAAGCAGGGGAGCAGGGGAGCGGAGGAGCAGGGGAGAATCTCCAATCTCCACGCGAAGCGTCCAATCTCGTTTCCGCTACGGAAATCCGCCGCGTGGAAGAAATCCTTGAATCCGCCGAAATCTACTCGCTGGACACGGAGTTTGCCCGCGAGGCGGGTCAACTGATCAAAGAAACCCGCATCCAGGGCGACTCGATTGGGGCGGCTATCGAAGTGGTGGCGGTCAATGTACCGGCGCTGGTGGGCGAGCCGCTGTACCAGAGCCTGAAGGTCCGGCTGATGGGTGCCCTGGGTGGCCTGCACGCCGTTCAATCGTGCGAAATCGGCTCCGGCGCGGAAGTGGTCGTCCGCCGGGGCAGCGAGAACAATGACCCGATCCGGCGCAGCGGCTATCAAAGCAACCATCAGGGTGGGTTGATCGGCGGGATTACGACCGGTATGCCTTTGGTCTGCCGGATTGGCTTCAAACCCACTTCGACCATCGTCACGCCGCAATTATCGGTGCGCAAAAATCTGGAAGAGATTGATTTTGAACTCAAAAAAGGCCGGCACGACCCCTGCGTCGGCGTGCGGGCCGGCGTCACCCTGGAATCGCGCCTGGCGATTGAGTTGATGAACGCCGTGCTGATGCATCAGGCGCAGTCTTTAGACACACGCCATTTTAAACTATTTTGAGATGAACAGTATTACCGAAATGCCCTCAGCCAAAATTGACCTCGACTCTATTCTTGAGCCGGTTGACTGGTCCCACCTCTACCGCTTAGCCAAATTAACCCCCGGCCAAAGAATATTAGCAATGAGTCAGAGTTCAGCCTTTGCCAGAAGCATCCTACGCGGCTCCTTCCGGCGACGCTATCCTGATCGCTCTCTGGCTGAAATTAATATGCTAATGCTGGAATATCTCAGAACCGCCCCGGAATACACCCGATGAGTGAATTCGAGTTTTATATGGCTGTGTTGCAGGCTTTAGAGTCCATCGGCGCGCGTTATATGGTGGTCGGCGCTTATGGGGCCAGCGCCTATGGAGTCAGCCGCAGTACTCATGATATTGATCTGATAGTTGACCTCGATAGCAAAGCCTGCGATGCTCTATCCGCCCATTTCCCCCTCCCCCGCTATTATGCTGACCCAGATCACTTTCGCAATTCGATACATTTGGGTATTATGTTCAATATTATTGACACCTCCCTTGGACTTAAAGCCGATTTGGTACCGCTATCGCGTGAACCAGAATATCGCCAAGCGTTTGCCCACCGCATCCGAGCTATTGTGGTCGATTCCCAGGGGAATGAATTTGAAATCTGGTGCGCCCGACCAGAAGATATTATTATTGGCAAACTTCGCGCCTGGCAAGAAGGTCGCTCCGCCAAACACCCATCCGATATTTACGCGATGCTGAATTTTTTGCTGTCCGGTCTCGGCCAAATTGACCTTGACCTAAATAACGTCACCCGTCAGGCCGATCGAGTTGGGTCGGAGGCGTTAGCTCTCTGGAGCGATTTGGTAAGTCGCGCCCAAACTGAGGTTAAGCAGCGCCCGCCATTTGAAGGCCCCACTCAAGAATCTGATGAAACAGCCTAAAAATATCATCCTCACCGGCTTTATGGGCACGGGCAAATCCACCGTCGGGTGCTTGGTGGCAGCAGAACTGGGGCGCGAATTTGTAGACATGGACACCCTCATCGAGCAGCGTGAGGGCCGCCCCATTGCCCAAATTTTTGCCGACAGCGGCGAAGCCTATTTCCGGCAGCTTGAAGCCGGCCTCTGCCGCGAATTGGCGGCGCGAGAAGGGCTGGTCATCGCCACTGGCGGTGGGGCGCTGGTGACGGAAGCCAACCTGCGGGTGATGGGGTCGAGCGGGCTAGTCATCTGCCTGGACTGCGCCCCGGCCAAGCGCTGGTGGCAGCGCATCGGCCAGAGCGAGGACCGGCCCATGCTGGCGGAGCAAGACGAGGGCCGCTTTGCTCGCCTGGCCGCCTTACTGGAGCAGCGTGCCCCCGCTATGGCCGGATCAGGCATCACGTGGATGTCACCGATCTCTCACCCGAGGCAGCGGCCAAGCGAATCTGCGAATGGGCGAATGGCGAATCATAAACATTCGCCATTCGCCCATTCGCCATTCATAAAGGATTTTTGATGCAAACTATTACCGTCACCCATCCCAGCGGCAGCTATCCCATTTTCTGGGCGAAGGAACGCTAACCCAAACCGGCCCCAACCTGGCCGAGTTGGGTTATAAAGGCCGCTGCGCCCTTGTCACCAATGAGCCGGTGGGCCGGCATCACGCCGCGCCTTTGCTGGCGAGTCTGAGCGCCGCCGGATTTGAACCGGTCTGCCTGACCATCCCCGACGGCGAACCGTTCAAAACACTGGAAACTGTCGCCGGCCTGTACGAACAACTGGTCGAGGCCAAACTCGACCGGCGCAGCCCGATCATTGCTCTGGGCGGTGGGGTGCTGGGCGACACCACCGGTTTTGCCGCCGCCACCTACCTGCGCGGTGTGCCCTTTGTGCAAATCCCCACCACCCTCCTGG
>JAAUSP010000330.1 GCA_012032575.1 Anaerolineales bacterium
CACTTTACCAATGATCCCGGCCCCGCCGAGAAGAATGATTTTTGTCATCAGGTCTGCCTCCTGGGTGAATGGAGATTGGAGATTAGAGATTGGAGATTGGAGATTGAAAATCCAAAATCTAAAATCGTAAATCGCTTTTATCTTATTCAGATTTCAGGAAATGAACAAATATAGGATTGACAGCCCCTAACGAACAAGTTATACTGCCAAAAGAGTAAAAAATTGCCGGTCCTTTTGTATTCAGTGAAGGAGTCGTTATGACTGCTCAAACGATGGCTATTGAAATTCCTCAATCGTTATACCGCCGCCTGGAGCGACTGGCTGAACTCAGTCATCGCCCGCTGGAGAATGTGGTTGTTCAAACCCTCAATGCCGGTGTTCCTCCTTTGCCCGACGATTTACCGATAGAGATGCGAGATGATTTATTGACTTTGGAGATGTTGGACGATGAAGCTTTATGGGAGGTGGCACGAAGTGTGGTCAGCCCGAAACAGCAAGAGGAACATTTTCGGCTGTTAGAAAAGAATCAATCAGGAAAATTGACACTTTCTGAGCAGGCGGAACTGGCCCAGTTTCGCCTGGAAGCTGACCAACTGATGTTGCGTAAAGCATACGCCTACACCTTACTCAAGTGGCGTGGTTATCGGTTGCCCAGTTTGGCCGATTTGGAAGCTCAGGAGTAATGTCCCCATCTGCCTATATTTCGGTCGAACTCCGGCGGCAAGTACGAACCGATGCTGGCCGCCGTTGTGGCTATTGCCGTAGTTCTGAGATGCTGACCGGAATGCCTCTGGAAATCGAACATATCATTCCCCAGGCTGCCGGTGGCCCAACTGCACGAGAAAACCTCTGGTTGGCTTGTCATCGTTGCAATGAGTTCAAAGCTGACCGCACCCAGGCGGTAGACCCACTCACGGGTGAACCGGCAACTTTATTTAATCCGCGTGTGCAACGTTGGCTTGAGCACTTTACCTGGAGTCCTGATGGCGCTGTTGTCATCGGCCTCACCCCCGTTGGCCGGGCCACCATCATCGCTTTGCAGCTCAACAATGCTTATGCCGTTGAGGCTCGACGTTTTTGGGTCGAGGCGGGCTGGCATCCTCCGGCCGATTGAGTTTCCTTTTGACGATGTACTCCAAAATGTAAAACTTAATAATGAGCTTCATTATCAAATATAAATAGCCGGCCAAACCCAAGGCCCGGTCCCTCGCGGATCGGGCTTTTTTATTGGGGCGATTGTACCGGTTTTCCAAACCCGGACATAGCGGAACCCTATAAATTTAACGCAAGAGGCGCAATCGTTTTTAAGGCGATGATTTCTGTTTCGGCCCCTGAGAAACGGACTGGTGCGTGATGCGTGATGCGGACTTTTTACGCATCACGCATCACGCATCACTTTTATCCATCAACGGGCCGAAATGAAAATCAAGGCCGGTACTAATCGGGAAGCATGACCTATCTAAACTGTGACATTTGGCACTTGTGAGGGGGGGAGTTGAACCCTATCATGGAAAAAGATTTTCGCCCCCCTTCACCATCCGAATAGCGAGAATTTGGGCAGAGTTCAGGCACGGGTTATAATAGTCGCCCCTGCCTCCTGAAGTGTGCCTGTTATACTTGGCACGGCCATAAAATTAAGGTTTACTGCTTTAATGGGACGCGGATTAACGCGGATCATACGGATAAAAGTAAAACGACAACTAAAAATCCGTCTAATCCGTGCGATCCGTGTCCCATAAAATATTAAGATTATGACCGTTGTCAGTATAGCATGTTCCAACCGATAAGCTCGTTTTGAAACACGAAGCGTGAAAATCAGGGGAACTTAGGGGAACTCATTGGAACTCATCCCCCAGTTCCCACGAGTTCCCATGAGTTCCTACGAGTTATTTACAAGGAGGATTATTTATGGCAAACCAAGAGCAGCCCACTTCGGGCAAGGGGAGGCTGTTAAGCGAATTTACAGCCCCCTCCTATGAAGCCTGGCGTCAGGCGGCCGAACAGACCCTCAAAGGCGTGCCCTTTGAGAAAAAGCTGATCGGCAAAACCTACGAAGGGATTGATTTGCAGCCCATGTACCGGCAGGAAGATGTCGCCGGTGTGGCTCACGTCAATTCCTGGCCGGGCGCTTTCCCCTTTGTGCGGGGCAGCCACGCTTCCGGCTACGCCGCCGAGCCGTGGCTTATCTCGCAAGAACTGCCCTACAGCACCCCGGAAGAATTTAATCAGGCCGCCCGGCACGACCTCGAACGCGGTCAGACGGCCCTGACCCTTATTCTGGATACGGCCACTTTGCTGGGCCACGATCCCGATGAGGCCAGGGCCGGCGATGTGGGACAGGGAGGCGTCTCTATCGCTACGGTGGATGACCTGGCCAAAGCGCTGACCGGGATTGACCTGGAACAGACGCCGCTTTATGTGCGGGCCACCTCGGCGGCGCTGCCGACCACCGCGGTGCTGATGGCCCTGGTGCGGCGGCAAAAGAAGGCGGTTGACAAACTGCGCGGCGGCATCGAGATGGACCCGCTGGGCATCCTGGCCGAATCGGGGGCGTATCCTCGCTCGCTGGCGGGCGGGTATGACCGTATGGCCCAGCTTATCGGGTGGGCCAAAGCCAACGCCCCGCACCTGCACATGGTCACAGTTCACAGCCAACCTTATCACGACAGTGGGGCACATGCCGTGCAGGAATTGGCTTTTGTGCTGGCGACGGCGGTTGAATATGTGCGCGAGATGCTGGCCCGCAACCTGGACATTGATGATGTGGCTCCCCGCATCCGCTTCTCCTTCTCGGTTGGTGCCAACTATTTTATGGAAGTCGCCAAGCTGCGAGCGGCCCGGCTGCTCTGGGCCAAAGTGGTCGAAGCCTTCGGCGGCAGTGCCGACTCCCAGAAGATGGCCCTGCATGTCCGCACCTCGGCCTACAACAAAACCATATATGATCCGTATGTCAACATGCTGCGCACCACCACCGAAGCGTTTGCCGGCGTGGTCGGCGGCTGCGACAGTTTGCATGTCGGCTGTTTTGACGAAGCCATTGGCCTGCCCGATGAATTTTCGCGGCGCATCGCCCGCAATACCCAGATCATTTTGCAGCAGGAAAGCCACCTGACCCGGGTGATTGACCCGGCGGGCGGCTCGTGGTATGTCGAAAAGCTGACCGACGACGTGGCCCGCAAAGCCTGGGCCTTGTTCCAGGAGATCGAGCAGCAGGGCGGCATGGGCGCGGCGCTGGCTGCCGGTTTTCCGCAGGCGCAGGTGGCTAAAACCGCCGAACAGCGGCTGGCCAACCTTGATTTTCGCCGCGATGTGCTGGTGGGGACCAATCAGTACCCCAATCTCAAAGAAAGCCAGATCGAAACCCGCGCACCCGATTATGAAACCCTGGGCAAAAAACGCGCCGCTCACATTGGCGAATACCGCACCGCGCTGGACGACCAGGCCAGTATCGCGGTTATGGAAAAACTGACCAATATCCTCAATGCCAGCCCCGAACAGGGAGTCGAAATGGCTATTGAGGCGGCTCTGGCTGGGGCCACCCTGGGTGAAATTGCCCGGACGCTGCGCCAGGGCGATGAAACGCAGACGACGGTGACGCCCCTGCGTACCCATCGCCTGGCCGAACGGTTTGAGTCGCTGCGCCAGGCCGCCGAAGCTGTTCAGGCTAAAACCGGCAGCCGGCCCAAAGTTTTCCTGGCCAACATGGGGCCAATCCCGCAGCACAAAGGCCGGGCCGACTTCTCGACCGGTTTCTTCCAGGTGGGCGGCTTTGAGGTTATCAACAACGATGGTTTTGCTACGGTTGAGAGCGCGGCCCAGGCTGCCCTCGCCTCCGGTGCGCCCATCGTCGTTATCTGCTCCACCGACGACACCTACCCCGAACTGGTCCCCCCGCTGACCCAACAAATCAAAGCGGCCAAGCCAGACACGCTGGTGATCCTGGCCGGTTATCCCGCCGACCAGATCGAGGCGCACCGCGCCGCCGGGGTGGATGATTTTATCCATCTGCGGGCCAATGTGGTGGAATTGTTGTCGAACTTGCAGCAGAAGCTAGGTGTAGGAGCCTGATGATGAGCAAAAATCCTGATTTTACCAAGTTGGATTTCGACGCCGGCTATCCCGCAGTGGATGAAAAAAGCTGGCGTGAGCAGTTTGAAAAAGAAACCGGCATGCCAGTGGAAGAATTTGTCTGGAAAACGATGGAGCAGATTGACGTCAAGCCGCTCTATACCGGGGCCGACACCCAAAATCTGGAGCACCAGGGCTACGTGGCCGGGCTGCCACCGTTTCTGCGCGGCCCCTACCCGACCATGTACGTCACCCGCCCCTGGACGGTGCGCCAATACGCCGGCTTCTCCACGGCTGAAGAGAGCAACGCTTTCTATCGCCGCAACCTGGCCGCCGGGCAGAAAGGGCTGTCCATCGCCTTTGACCTGGCCACCCACCGGGGCTACGACTCGGAGCATCCGCGCGTGGTCGGCGATGTCGGCAAAGCCGGGGTGGCGATTGACTCCATTCTGGACATGAACATCCTGTTCGACGGGATTCCCCTAGACCAGATGTCGGTCTCGATGACCATGAACGGCGCGGTTTTGCCGGTCCTGGCTTTTTACATCGTTGCCGCCGAAGAGCAGGGAGTCAAACACGCCCAGTTGACCGGCACCATCCAGAACGATATTCTCAAAGAATACATGGTGCGCAACACCTACATCTACCCGCCCGAACCTTCGATGCGGATCATCGGCGATATTTTTGCCTTTACCTCCCAGAATATGCCCAAGTTCAACAGCATCAGCATCTCCGGCTACCACATGCAGGAAGCCGGGGCCACCGCCGACCTGGAACTGGCCTACACCCTGGCCGACGGGGTGGAGTATGTGCGCACTGGCCTCAAAGCGGGCATGGACATTGACAGCTTTGCCCCGCGCCTGTCCTTCTTCTGGGCCATTGGCATGAACTACTTTATGGAAATCGCCAAAATGCGGGCGGGCCGGCTGCTGTGGGCCAAGCTGATCAAGCAGTTCAACCCCAAAAAGGACGGCTCGATGTCGCTGCGGACTCACTCCCAAACGTCGGGCTGGAGCCTGACCGAGCAGGACCCGTTCAACAATGTGGCCCGGACCTGCATCGAGGCGATGGCTGCCGCTCTGGGGCACACCCAATCGCTGCACACCAACTCGCTGGACGAGGCCATTGCCCTGCCGACCGATTTCTCGGCCCGGATTGCCCGCAATACCCAGCTTTACCTGCAAGACGAAACCGGCATCTGCCGGGTGGTTGATCCCTGGGGCGGCTCCTTCTACGTCGAAGCCCTGACCGATGCGCTTATGCACCGCGCCTGGGAGCATATCCAGGAAGTCGAGTCGCTGGGCGGGATGGCCAAGGCCATCGAGACCGGCCTGCCCAAGATGCGCATCGAAGAGGCGGCGGCCCGGCGGCAGGCGCACATTGACTCCGGCAAGGAAACGATTGTCGGCGTCAATCGCTATCGCCTCGATAAAGAAGAACCGATTGAAATTTTGGAAGTGGATAATACCGCCGTGCGCCACGCTCAACTTGAACGGCTGGCCCGGCTGCGGGCAAATCGGGATGAGGCCCGCGTCAACGCCGCGCTGAATGCGCTGACCGAGGCGGCCGAGACCAGCCAGGGCAATCTGCTGGACCTGGCTATCGAGGCGGCTCGCGCCCGCGCCAGCCTGGGCGAGATTTCCAGTTCTCTGGAAAAGGTCTATGGCCGGCACAAGGCTATCATCCGCTCGATTACCGGCATCTACAGCAGCGAGTTTGGCGAAGAGGAAGAAATCGCCGTGGTCCGGCGCATGGCCGACGAATTTGAGGAGTTGGAAGGCCGCCGCCCGCGCATCCTGGTCGCCAAGATGGGCCAGGACGGCCACGACCGGGGAGCCAAGGTCATCGCCACGGCCTTTGCCGATATGGGCTTTGACGTGGACATAGGCCCGCTCTTCCAGACCCCCGAAGAAACCGCCCGCCAGGCCGTCGAAAATGACGTGCATGTGGTCGGCTTCAGCTCGCTGGCCGCCGGGCACAAAACACTGCTGCCACAACTGGTCGAGGAGTTGAAGAAACTGGACCGCGAAGACATTATGGTGGTTGTGGGCGGGGTCATCCCGGCCCAGGATTATGAGTATCTGCGGGCGAATGGGGCTTCGGCCATTTTTGGGCCGGGGACCATTATTCCCATCGCCGCGCAAAAGGTGGTTGAGGAATTGAAGCGTCGGGTTGCCCCTTTGCTTGACCATGCCTGAGGAAAGCCAGAAACCGGAATGGACCCCGCCGCAAGCGGGTAACGAATTTGCCAGCCGGGTCATGAAAGGCGTCGAAGCCACTCATGACGGATTGGCCCGCGGAACGGGTCTGGGTGGGGGACAAGCCCAGCCAGACCCGCCGACCATTCGCCGCCGCCAGCTTGGCCTGGACGATTACGTGCAGGGCGTGCTGGCCGGCGACCGGACCATCCTGGGGCGAGCCATCACCCTGATTGAAAGTAATGCCCTGGCGCATATGGAATTGGCCCAGGAAGTGCTGAAGCAGTTGCTGCCGCACACAGGCCGTTCCATTCGGGTGGGCATTACCGGCGTGCCGGGCGTGGGCAAAAGCACCTTTATCGAAGCCCTGGGGATGCACCTGTGCGAGCACGGCCACCGGCTGGCCGTGCTCGCCGTTGACCCCAGCAGCAGCGTCAGCCGGGGCAGCATCCTGGGCGACAAGACTCGCATGGAGCGCCTGTCCCGCGAACCGAAAGCCTTTATCCGTCCGTCCCCGTCGAGTGGGACGCTGGGCGGCGTGACCCGCAAAAGCCGGGAAACGATGCTGGTGTGCGAGGCCGCCGGCTTTGATGTGATCCTGGTGGAAACGGTCGGCGTGGGCCAGAGCGAAACGACAGTGCGCTCGATGGTGGATTTTTCTTGCTGCTGATGTTGGCCGGCGCGGGCGACGAACTGCAAGGTATCAAACGCGGCATCATCGAGCTGGCCGATGCCCTGATTGTCAACAAGGCCGACGGCGAAAACAAAGTCCGCGCCCAGGCCGCCCGTGCCGAATATGCCCGCGCCCTGCGTTTTCTCTCCTCAGCTACGGAAGGCTGGCACGTGCAGGCTTCGACCTGTTCCGCTTTGACCGGCGAAGGCATTGCCGAAATCTGGGCAGTGGTCGAGGCCTTTCGTGAAACTACCACAAAATCCGGCGTTTTTGCCGCCCGCCGGCAGGCCCAAATTCTCGATTGGGTGCAATCTATGATTGAAGAACATCTCAAAACACTGTTTTTCAATCATGCCGGCGTCAAAAGTATTCGCCCTCAAATCGAACAGGCCGTGCTGGCCGGGACCATGCCCGCCACCGTCGCCGTGCAAGTGCTGCTGGAAAAGTTTGAGGCGGATAAGGGCGAGTAGTCCCAGTGATGGAGTTTAGACACCGATATTAAAGATGGAGTCAAACGGCTTAAGCCGTTTGACTCCAGTAAATTATTTTCAGAGAGGAATCAATGAGTACCAAATTAAATCATATCGCTATCGTTGTGGAAGATATAGATAAAGCTGTTGCCGTCTATCGAGATGCCATTGGCCTGCCGCTCTCGGCGGTCCATGAGGAACCGGCGGAAGCCGTTAAGGTGGCTTATTTCCCCACCGCAACCGGCGAAGTCGAATTGATCCAGCCGACCACGGCGGACTCCGGGGTAGCCAAGTATCTGGCTAAAAAAGGCGAGGGCATGCACCACGTCTGCCTGGAAGTGGACAACATCGAAGAGACGGTTCAGGCCATGACCGCCAAAGGGATGGAAGTGCTGGGCCTCATCCGCACCAACACCCGCGGCGACCGCTACATCTTCATCCATCCCAAATCGGCTCACGGTGTTTTGATTGAACTTTACGAGCCAGCCGGGCGCAACGGCTAAGATGAGATTGGAGATTGGAGATTCAAGCTTAAAGGCATTTCCAAGAAAATAATTATTCAATATTCGTGTTGCGTGTTGCGTCTTCCGTCGGTTTGACCTCACGCAAGACGCAACACGCAACACGTTTTGGCGAATTTAAATCTTGGAACTACCTAATCTCCAATCTCTAATCTCCAATCTCCCTTTGTACAATTTCTTTAGCTTCTTCAAACGCCTGGGCCGCTTCTGGCATAAACCGGCTGATGTGCCCAGGCATTGTATTTTTGACCGCCGTTACGGCTGCGCCAT
>JAAUSP010000331.1 GCA_012032575.1 Anaerolineales bacterium
ACACAAGGAGTAAGGTAGTAAGGAGTAGGTAGTAGGGGGACTCCTTACTACCTACTACCTACTACCTACTACCACTTAAAAGCGAGGTATAAATTCATGTCAATCCAGGCTGTCATTCTGGCCGGCGGGGAAGGGAAACGGATACACCCGCTTGGCGTCAACAAACCGAAGGCGATGTTTGAATTATTGGGCAAGCCGCTGATCCAGACAGTGGTGGAGAATTTAGCCGAAGCCGGCATCACCGATTTGATCCTGATTACCGGCCCCAACCAGGAGCAAATTCAGAGCCACTTTGGCGACGGCGGCAACTTTGGGGTGAAAATTCAATATGCGTTTCAGGCCGAGCCGCTGGGCCAGGCCAACGCGGTCCAGCAGGCCGAAGGGCTGGTCAACACCCATTTCTTTGTGCTCAATGCCAACGATATTTTTGAGCCGCGCCTGCTGCAAGAGGTGGTCAGGCAGGCCCAGGCGAAGCAGGCCAACCTGGCCCTGGTGGGCCGTAAGGTCAGCGAACCCTGGCGCTTTGGGGTGATGCGCTTCGATGCCGGCGGGCGGCTGGTCGGGGTGGTCGAGAAGCCGCCGCGAGGCCAGGAGCCGAGCGATGTCGGCGTGGTCGGCGTTTACTATTTTCGCCCGACATTTTCCAGTGCATCCGCGATACGCCCCAGGGCCAGACCGACGACCAATTCGAGCGGGCCTACCAACTGCTGATTGACCGGGGCCAGGCCGTCCACGTGGAATACGACGGCCTGTTCGAGTCGTACAAATTCCCCTGGAACCTGCTGACCCTCAACGATCTATTATTGCAGCAAAAAATCCGGGGCCGGCAGATCAGCCCCAGCGCCAAAATCTCCGAGCTGGCGGTGATTGGCGATAACGTGGTGATTGAGGCCAATGTGCGGGTTTTTGAGCACGCGGTGGTGCGCGGGCCGGCCTATATCGGTGCGGGCAGCGTCATCGGCAACGGGGCGATGGTCTGGGGCGGCTGCTCCTTTGGCCCCGGCTGCGTCATCGGCTTTGGCTCGGAGATCAAACATTCCGTTTTTGGCCGCAATGTCTGGACCCACCGCAATTACGTGGGCGATTCGATCATCTCCGACAACTGCTCGTTTGGGGCGGGGACCATCACCGCCAACTTCCGCTTTGACGAGGCCGAGATTCCGGTCAACGTGGGCCAGCAGCGCTTCAGCACCGGGACCAACAAATTTGGGGTGATTATGGCCGAGGGCTGCCGCACCGGCTGCAACAGCGTGTTGGGGCCGGGCATCAAGGTCGGCCCCAACAGTATCATCGGGCCGGGCGTGACCCTGCTGGAAGACCTGGCCCCCAATAAGGTGGCCCTGCCCAGCCGCAGCAGCTATGAAATCCGCGATAACAAGCTGGACCTGACGGCCAAAAACCGCGACGAGCAGATGAAGAAGCTGGATAAGGCGTGAGTAGATAAAACGATCCGTAACCAGATGTTCGGCAATTGGAGGTTATCCATGCTTATTGCCCTGGCGTCACCCCGGATCGCGACCAACCTGGATGAGGGCCTGGACAAAATAAAGCGGCTCCTGTCCGAAGCTTCAGCCCAAGGCGCGGAGATTGTCTGTTTCCCGGAAGCCTACCTGCCCGGTCTACGGGGGCAAGATTTTGAGGTGCTGCCCTTTGATCAACCCCACCAGGAGCGGGTCCTCCAGACAGTGGCCGGGTGGGCGAAGGCATATCGAATTGCCACAATCCTGGGGATGGAACGGCTCACACCGGCGGGCCGGCAGATTGCCGCCGTTGTTTTTGATACCAAAGGCCACATTCAAGGCTACCAAACCAAAAACCAAATCGCCCCCTCCGAAGACCCGTTCTATATCCCCGGCCATACCCGCCAGCTTTTCGAAATTAACGGTCTAAAATTTGGCGTGGCGATTTGTCACGAGGGCTGGCGCTATCCCGAAACGGTACGCTGGGCGGCGGTGCGCGGGGCCAAAATCGTCTTTCATCCCCACCACACCGGGAGTGATCAAACCGGGGTTCCGCTGACCGAGTGGGGCACGGCTGCGCCCTACTACGAAAAGGCGATGATGCTGCGCAGCATCGAAAACACCATCTACTTTGCCAGTGTTAACTATGCCTTGCGTTTTCAGGAGTCGGCCACGTGCCTCATTGACCCGGCTGGTCAGTGTCAGGCGTACTTGCCCTACGGCCAGGAGGGAGTGCTGGTGCAGGCCATCACCGTTGCGGAAGCCACCGGGCTGATCGCCACCCGCTACGCCCCCGAGCGGTATCAGGAATTCAGGCCGGAGGCATAAAGGGGTGAATTCAAAAAGCATCTTGAGCGCCGGAACCCACTTTTTGACCCTGCTGGGGATCAATGCGTTTATTGTCTTCAAAACCCTCATGGACCTGGGCACGCAGGTGGAATATTTTCTCAAACGGTGGTCGGTCAGCGTGGGCCAATAGCCAAATGCTGCCGCACCCGCCCGGCAATAACGCCTGCCCGGAGCGACTCCAAAGGCAGATACTCTCCTTGCAGCCAGGCGGCAATCTCTTTGGCCGCGCCCAAGCGGACAAAACCCTGCTCGCTGTCCAGCACCAGCGCCGCCAGGCGTTTTTGGGCCAGGGTCAGCGCGGCGTGACGCAGTTGAGCCGGAGAACCAACATTCGAGCGGCCATCGGTGACCAAGACCAGCAGCGGGGTCAGGGCCGCGTCCCGCTGGAGATGACTGACCAGAACCCGTTCAGCCAGTTGCAGTCCGGCCGCGAGCGGAGTCCGTCCACCGACGGACATCTGGCGCAGCCGCTGCTCGGCCAGTTCCACCGAGTTGGTCGGCGGAACCAGCACTTCAGCCCCCGCCCCGCGAAAGGCAATCAGGCCCACCCGGTCCCGCTTTTGGTAGGCGTCCAGCAGCAGGCTCAACACCGCCCCTTTGACTGCCACCATCCGCTGCCGCGCCCCCATCGAACCGGAGGCATCCACAACAAACAAAATCAGATTGCCCGTGCGGCACGGCGGATTTTGACCCGCAAATCGGCGGGTAAAATACGCAGGGGGCATCTATCAGCAGTCTCCCCTGCGCCTCTGCCCCTCCGCTCCCCTGCACAAGGCGAAGCGCTGCCGCCCGCAGCGTCGCATCCACGGCCACATCGCGGACAACTGCCCTGCGGCACAACGGCACGAATATAGTGCCCGCCCTGGTTGACCGCCGTGGTTTGACTGCGCCGGCCCCGGCCCGGCTGAGGCTGCCGCCGGGCCAGCGGCGGAACTATTTTGCGAACGGCGAAGGCGTCGCCGGGGTTGAAGGTTTGTTCGGTTGAACGTTGAACGTTAAACATTGAACCTTCAGCATCCTCACTCACCCTCCGAGTCATCGGCTGGACTAGCTTCTTTTTCCTCCCTGCCCCCCTGCTCCCCCGCTCCTCCGCTCCGCTGCCGGTGCTGCTCGATCAATTCATCCAACTGCTGCTGGTCCAGCCCCGGTTCTTCAAAAGGCTGGCGGCGGCGGCGGTGGAGCAGAGCCAGTTCAGCAGAGCGGCGGACATCTTCAACCGTGACCTGGCGGCGACCTTCCCAGGCGGCCAGGGTCAGAGCGGTTTTGTAAATCGTAATATCGGCGCGCAGGCCGTCCACCCCGCTGCCGGCGCAGATGTGGGTGATCAATTCCAACAGCCCGTCGCTGAGCGTTACCTGGGGCAACAAGACCCTGCCTTCGATAATGCGCCGGCGCAGGTCCGTTTCCGCCTCAGCAAAACGGGTGTAAAAATCAGCCGGGTTGGCTTCAAAGGCGATGCGGCGGCGGACAATCTCGGCCCGCACTGCCGGTTCCGGCTGACCCACCACCTCGACCGCCAGCCCAAAACGGTCCAGCAGTTGCGGGCGCAAATCGCCCTCTTCGGGGTTCATCGTGCCAACCAGGATAAACCGGGCCGGGTGACTGACGCTGATACCCTCGCGCTCAACCGTGTTGACCCCCGAAGCAGCCGCGTCGAGCAGCACATCCACGATGTGATCGGCCAGCAGGTTAACCTCGTCCACATACAAAATGCCGCCGTGCGCCTGAGCCAGCAGCCCCGGCTCAAAACGGCGCTGGCCCGCCCGCAGGGCATGCTCGATATCGAGCGTCCCCACCACCCGGTCATCACTGGCCCCAACAGGCAGTTCCACAAAGAGCGATGAACCGGCCGGGCGGGAAAAGGGAATGGTTTCGTGGCCGTCGTTGGTCCGCACCTGGATGCCGAGGCTGTTGGTCTCGGCGGCAGGGAGCAGAACGGCCAGAGAGCGGGCCGCCGTAGATTTGGCGGTGCCTTTTTGGCCGCGAATGAGCACACCGCCAATCGCCGGGTTGATGGCATTCAGCAGCAGAGCCAACTGCATCGCCTCCTGCCCAACCACGGCGGAGAAGGGATAGAGAATTTGAGTTGTAATTTGTTGAGTCATAGAGAAGTTGGACTTTCAAATTGTGAATTGTGAATTGTGAATTGTGAATGAAAAAACAAGTCTTCTTTTTATCTCTCATTAACCATTCACTATTCATCATTCACCATTCACAATTAGTTCCCTTCAATCCTCTCCCGCGCGAGGCGTTTGAGATAGGCCAGAATGGCGGTGATGCCGCGCAATCGCTGCTGCGACAGCACCTTGTGCAGCCCCATTTGCAGGTAAAAATCGCTGGGGATGGCGACAATTTGTTCGGGCGGTACGCCGTACAGCCCTTGGCCCAAAATGGCGGCGTAGCCTCGCACGGTAGGCGATTCGGCGGGGATATCGAAATAAAAGGTCATTCCGCCATTCTCCTGCTCAGCGTGAACAAACACCGGGGTCATGCACTCGTGAACCTGGTCCATATTGGTTTCTTTGTTGAGCCAGTCGGGCAGGGGCGGCATTTGCTCCGAATATTCCAGTAACAGTTCTAACTTTTCCTGCCCTTCTGCTTCGCCAAACTCTTCGACAATTTCTTGCAGCCGCGGCGGAATCGCAGCACCTACTTCACTCATAGATTACTCCTTAAAAATAATTATCACCACTCGACCAGCTTCCAGATTTCCGGCTGGGGCGCGCCGGCTTCTGCGCCGATCTCGGCGAAAATGGTCACGGCCTGTTTGAGGTGAGTCATGGCCGGTTCGGTCCGGCCGGCGGCGTGGAACAGGTCGGCCAGGTTGTTGTGCAAGGCTGCCTCGCGGTGGCGGTCGCCCAGTGATACACACAGGGCCAGAGCCGTTTCGGTCAGGGTGATGGCCCGGTCAATTTTATTGCTGATGCTGCAAACCAGGGCCAGATTGTTAAGAGCCGCAATCCGCGCCGTAGGATCACCCAGAGCCTCAGCCATAGCCAAACTCTGTTCAAGGTGCTGACAGGCCAAGTCGGAGTCATTTTGGCTGCGGGCCAAAATCCCAGAATCTTATGCACCTGGGCCAACGCCTGAGTGTCGCCGGCGCTTTCAGCCAGCTCTCTGGCGTTTTGAGCCAGGTTCAGGGCTTTGGTCTCCTGGCCGTGATGGTGAGCCGACAAACTCCAGTCGGCATAAAGCCGGGCGCTTTCGCCGGACTGGCCGGACCCCTTCTGGGCCGACAGAGCGGCCTGAAAATAACTCTCGGCCAATTCCCACTCCCCGCGCCGGTGATGAACATTGCCCAATTTGTGCTCCAGCCGGGGCAGAGTGGAGGCGGCTGCCGTTTCACCCCCCAACAGCGCGGCGGCGGTTTCATAGCTGGTCAGCGCGGCGCTGTATTCGCCCAACAGGGTGTGCAGATCGCCAATGGCTTCGTGCAGGGCGGTGGCGTCAGGATGGCCCAGGGCCAACGCAGCTTGAAAATGGGCCAGCGCTTCGGCGTTGGCGTACAGGCTGCGGGCGTGTTCTCCGGCCAGTTTGAAATAGTCGGCCGCTTCACCGTCTTGACCGGTTTGGCGGTAATGATAGGCAATCTGACCGGCCAGCGCCCCCAGGTCTTGCCGCCCGCGCGTCCGGCCTATCAGCGCTTCGGCGACGCGCCGGTGCAGCAAACGCCGCCGGGTCAGACTGGCTTCCTCATAAACCAGGGCGCGCAGCTTTTCGTGGCTAAAATCATAGCTGAGACTGCGCTCCCCGCTCCCGTTGACCTCGGCCACTAACCCTTGTTCGATCAAGGCGTCAAGAGCAGTGACAATTTCCTCGTCGCTGCGGCCGCTGGCGGCACGCAGGGTGTCAAAATCAAAAGAACGACCCATAACGGCGGCAGTTGTGAGCAGTTGCCAGCCCGTTTCGCTGACCCCGGCCAGGCGCGATTGCAGCAGTCCGCGCACCCCACCCGGCATGGTCCAATCATCGCCGCCGATGGCTTCGCCGCCTTTGGCTAATACAATCAAGTATTCCACCAAAAGAAGGGCAGGCCCTCGGTTTCGGCGTACAGCCGGGCCTCCAGGCCCGGAGCGATGTCGCTCACCAATTCGGCTACCGCAGTCTGGCTCAGGCGTGGTAGGGATAGAAGCGTTACAGGGCCGGCCCGTTGGGCTTCGGTGAGCAGTTGCTGCAAGCGTGATCCGGCGCTTTCGCTGCGCCAGGTAAGCAACAGGCACAAGGCCCGTCCGCGCAGCCGTCGCACCAAATAGGTCAGCAAATCCAGCGAGGCCGCGTCGGCCCAATGCAAATCGTCAAAAAGGATGATCCCCGGCTGCGGCCCGCGACACAAGGCCAGCAGGAGTTGAAGAATACCTTCAAAAAAGCGGCTCTGCGCGCCGGGGCTGTCCAGGGGAGGCGGAGCCGACAGTCCGGGCCGCAGCGCGGTCAGTTCGGGCAGCAGCCGGGCGACCTCGCTCAGCCAGTGATCGGGCATCTCGGCCAACTGAGCCGCCAGGGAAGGCTGGCTCAACGCCGCCCGCAACCCTTCGATAAAAAGGCTGTAGGCCAGGTTTGTTTCACCGGCATAGCAGCGAGCGGTCAGGGTGACACTGCCCTGGGCCTGGGTGTGGCCCAAAAACTCCTCGGCCAGCCGGGTTTTGCCAATCCCGGCTTCCCCTTGCAAGATAACCACGTGGCCTGTGTTGCTGGCGGCGCAGGCTTCGAGCAGGGCGGCCCATTCGGCGGCACGACCCACCAGGGGATAGTCAAAGGAACGAGGCCGGGCGATGATCGGGGCGAGTGCTGCGGCCACAGGGACAGGCGCAGCCGGGGGTTCTTTGGCCGCCGGGGTGGGTGGCGGAGCCAGGCGGTTCTCCTGAATGGTGGTGTAAAGCTGGGTGGTTTCATCCAGCGGCGGCACCCCCAACTCCTGATCCATCACCCGCACACACTCGCGGTACTGCCGCAGGGCCGCGCCCCGCTCCCCGGCCCAGGTGTACAGCCGCATCAATTCGCGGTGGGCCTCCTCGTGCAGCGGGTCCAGGGCCAGCCAGCGGCGGGCATAGGTTATGGCCGGGTCAAACTGCTGGTTCAGGGTGTGACAGCGTACCAAATTTTCCAATGCGCCGGCCAGCTCGCGGCGCAGGCTTTCACTCTGAAAATACTGCCACTCGTCAAAATCGGGGCTGTCCCGCAGAGTAAAACCGGCCAGGAAGTCGTCGCGATAGAGCGTGACCGCCTCGGTCAGCGGCGGCAGGCAGTTGGGGCAAATGGCATCGGCGGGGTGAGGGTGACTGCGACAGGCGGCCAGCCGGCGCTGAAACTCGACCACATCCAGCCAGATGTTGGCTTCGGCCTGCAAGCCGATGGTTTCGCGGTCAACGTCCAGCCACTCCCCGGCCAGGGCTTTGTTCAGCGCCGACAGAGTGCGGCGCAAGGCCCCCCGTGCGTGAGTCTGGTCATAATCCGGCCAGAGCAAAGCCGCCAGCGCATCGCGGCTGTGACTCTGGCGGGTAACGGCCAGATAAGCCATCAAAGCAATCGCCTTGCGAGTATCCACTTCAACCGGCTGGCCATCGCGCTCCAGGCGCGGAGAACCCAGCAAATAGAGGGTTAATTGGGGCATATAGGTCTCGCCATTTTGCGTTTTTAGTTCAACAAAGTGGGAGGATTTTACTCCAAAGAGGCCAAAAATGCAACGAAGTTGACTCAGCGGAGAAAGCCGTAACGATAGAGAAGAAGGGAACTAAGGGAACTGACGGGTCTGAAGGAACTGAACTCTGAAAGTTCCCTCAGTTCCTATGAGTTCCCTCAGTTCCCTCAGTTTCCCGGCTGCGGGCGTAATGTCGCCTGGCTTTGGCCCGATTGCCGCAGTCTTTCATGTCGACACCAATCGGCCGGGTAGT
>JAAUSP010000332.1 GCA_012032575.1 Anaerolineales bacterium
AGCCACCTGATCGAGCAGCGCTTTGGCAAAATTGGCAGCAGGCTGAAATTCCTGCGAGGAGAAGCTGGTCAAGCTAAAGGCAACGCTGGGGATCCCTTCAATAATGCCTTCCATGGCTGCCGAAACCGTGCCCGAATACAGCACATCTGTTCCCAAATTCGAGCCATGATTGATGCCAGACAGCACCATTTCAGGCGGGTCACTCAGCAAAGCCCCTAATGCCAGCTTGACACAATCAGACGGAGTTCCCGAACAGGCCCACGCTTGCACTGCCGGATGAAACACCGACTCGACTTGCTCTGCCCGGATGGGTTTGTGCAGCGTCAGCCCGTGCCCGGCTGGAAGCCAGCGCCAAAGCCCGCGCCAGCTATTTGCGCCGCAGCTACGGGGTGGCCATAGATGATCCAACCCTTTACCATCTCACCCTCAATACCGGCTTGCTTGGCTTGCCGCAGGCGGTCAACCTGGTCATCCAGACAGTTCAAGCCTGGTTGAATTTAAACTCCAGGCTGTTTGAAATAGGCTTATGATCGAAACCGGCAAATCAAAACCCGACGTGACGTTTTCTCACCCCAGCGAGGCAGAGTTTGCCCGCATTCTCGATTTTTACCAGATTGCCTGGGAATACGAACCGAAAACTTTTGTGCTCCGCCAGGACGACCAGGGCCACATCATCGAAGCCTTCAGCCCCGACTTTTATCTGCCCGAACAAGACCTCTATATCGAACTGACCACGATGGAGCAGCGCCTTATTACCAAAAAGCATCGCAAGCTGCGCCGGCTGCGCGAGCTTTATCCTGACATTAATATTAAATTATTGAACCGATCCGATTTTAAGCAAATGATGTTGAAGTATGAGTTGGACAATAGCGACGAGCTAATCGGACCGCGTACCCCCTCTTAAAAACTGTCATTGCGAGGCCGCAGGCCGAAGCAATCCCCTGCGTCACATTGACTTATTTACAGGAGAGTTTCAGTGAACACGCCTTCTTTTTCCGTCTGGGCTGAGGAAATAGGGCCGGTATTTCTAACCGAGCAACAGATTCAACAGCGGGTCAGCCAATTGGCCGTTCAAATCAGCCAGGATTACGCCGGCAAAGACCTGGTGGTGATTGGTGTGCTTAGAGGCGTCCTTTTTTTATGGCCGACCTGTTACGAGCCATGACCATCCCGGCCAATTATGATTTTCTGGCTATCTCTCGTTATGGTCCCACCGAACAAACCCACGGCGTGGTTCGCCTGACCAAAGACCTCAACGAACCCCTGCGAGGCCGGCACGCCTTGCTGGTTGAAGATATTGTTGACACCGGCCTGACCACTCATTTTATCCTGCGCACACTGCGTCTGCACGAACCGGAAAGTCTCAAAGCCTGTGTGTTGCTCAATCGTACCCAACGCCGCATCATTGATGTTAATCTGGCCTATGTCGGTTTTGAAATCCCCGATTATTACCTGGTCGGTTACGGCCTCGATTTTAGAGAGCGATATCGAACCCTGCCCTATCTGGCCAAATTTGAACCGGATTAAAGCCAACAAAAAACCCCGGCCTCTTGCCGGGGTTTGCTTTAAAAGGGAAAAGAGCCCCTAGTAACCTTTTGATTTCTCAAGTGTTCAGTAACTTACTTGCTTTGAGTTACCCCAAAAAAGCTCTGGTTCACTCTCGATGAGCTAATGTTGCGCCCATTCGATTGCTGGTTTCCTAATTTCTTTTCCACCAGCTTACGGTTTATCCTTGTTGCCAAGTCATCCCGCTTGTTACTACAAAGAGTACTTTTCAGTTACTTTTTCTTGAGTCCTCGGTCAATTCCTTGGGACTCTTTTCTGGTATTATAGTACCATAATTAGGGCAAGTTGTCAATAGAAAAACCGACTGGAGAACCTTAAAATTTAACAGTTTTTTAACAATCCGTCTCCACTTTTACCATTTGCCCTTGAAAGATTTCCGTCCAGCCGGATAACCGGTGCAAAGCCAGGGGCTTAATATCACCGGCGCGCTGGCCGTGGGCCTGGCAGAATGACAGATAGGCAGCCGGGCCGCCGCTCACAATGCGGAAGAGCTGTAATGGCCCAAGCTGGCCCAACTGGCGGCAGTAGCGATAATGATAGTTTTCTTGCAGGGCCAATTCCAGCGCCCGGCCTACCTGCCTTAGGGTATCGTCGGTACTCGCCGGCGCTTCGATAAAGAGAGTGTAAGCGCCGGTAGCGGTCTCATACGCCACCATCGCAAAAACGGGCTGGACAGCGTGACGGCGACAAATCGTATCAAGCGCCTCGCTCACGTGACGCTCGTTGAGCTTCTCGCCGAACCAGTCGGAAATATAGCTTTCTTTGCCCACAAAGCGCAACAGGGGACACGTTCCCCCATAGCCGGCGACTTCCACCAAATCGTGGAGCTGGTAGCGATACAGGCCACCGCCGGTAGTGAGAATAACCGAATATTG
Organism: Anaerolineales bacterium; assembly: GCA_012032575.1. The sequence continues at coordinate 2,442 of JAAUSP010000332.1, forward strand.
GCAGCCGGGTTGGAGTTGATGGGCCAGGAGAGGAGGGCGTAATTGTGAATTGTGAATTGTGAATTGTGAATTGTGAATGGGGCGGAATTCGAAGAAGTGGGAGCGGATGGCTAAGGCTGTGCCGGGTTGGTTGAGCAGGGGCAGGGAAACAAAGCCTTCCGTGGCGATGAGGCCCTTGCCTTGAAGGTGGGCCTGGGGTAATAAGCGGGCCAATTCTGGAACGTGAAGTGCGGCCTGGGCTTCGGTCCAGCAGCTTACCAGCCGGAGGCGCGGCCACAGGCGGGTATGAATCAGGGCCGGATCATGCTCCTGCCGGAAAATTGTCTTAATTTCCTCTGCCCGGCGGGGGTCGGGCCGGTTGAGTGAAATAAGTTGCTGCTTTAAATCCGACGCCAACGGGCCGGGCGGGGTGAGGGTTCCGGCGGCAATATCGGCGACGAGGAGCGGCCACCAATCGGACAGCCGGTTTAGCAGCAGGGTCAAAAAAGTGGGGTTCCAGACGGAGATCAGTGCCAGCGAGCGGCTGCGTAACAGGAACAGTAAAGTGATGTAACGAAAGGTTTCCATATCGTCAATCAGCCGGACGAGAGGAGGAACGGCCAGCACGGCTCGCAGCAAACGGCGCTGCCAGCCGCCCAGGTATTCGCTGTCTTCTTCAAAGCCGATGGGGATACCGCCGGGCGTGCGCATGTTTCGCTGCGTGACCGGCGTCACCGACCAATAGGCCTGACCCAGCAGCAGCCCCGGCATGTGGCTGAAAAGGTCAACCAGCCAGGGTGCAAGGGCGCGTTGAAACTCGGCTTTGAGGGTGGCCGTGTAGGGGATGTATTTGGTCGCGGCAGTCGAGCCGCTGGTTGGCTCCAGCAGCAAAGGCGCTTCCTGAGTCAATACTTGAGATTGACCCTCACTTATCGCCTGAATTGCCGGGAGATAGTCGTCATAGGTGGAGAGAGGGACTCGCTGCTGGTATTCAGCGGCGGTGCGGATCGAGGCAAAATCGTAGCGGTGGCCAAAGTCGGTCTCGGCATTGCGGCGGAGCAGGCGCAGTAGCAGCTTTTCCTGGGTCTCGCTGACGTTGCGCCGGGCCAGATGAAAAGCCAGGCTCTCGGGCAGGCAAGAGAGAAACCAAAGGGCGTTGGCGAAGAGAGAAAGCATGATCTATACGCCCAAATATTTATGCTACCCCAAAATCCTGCTTGATTTGAGCTATCTCTTGACACAGCCCTGGCAGTTTCTTGGTTTTAAGTTCCATACACTAAAACTTTATCCCGCTCAACCGCCTGACGGAAGTATGGATTTTTAATAGCCGGAATTTCGACTAAATCAACCGAACGCTGAAAGAGCCGTTCTAAATCTTCCTTAAGCCCAAAATAACGGTCGAATGCACCGATTGAATGGTTCTCCGCAAACTCGACGAGAAAATCCAAATCACTGTTTCCCAGATCGAAATCAGGGCGCGAAGCAGAGCCAAACAACTCCAGGCGTTTTACCCCATAAATGGCATATAAGTTTGATAATTTATCCGAATACTCAGTAAGATTTAGCTTCATTCTGACCTTTGGGTTGGCATAAAATCAAATAACTTCGCTTATCATTGTACAGGAATTCATCGCATTTCGCTATCGAGCTATCCAACTTCTATTTTTCTTTGCCTCATCCCAGCATCCGTCTTCCGGCTGGGGTGAGATTGGTTTCGGTCAGTTCCACCAGGCAGGGGAGTTGGTCGCCCTGGGCATGGCCGGGGTTGGCAGCGACAAAAAGGCCACGTGAGGGTCTTTGAGCCGGCGTTCGGTAATCTCGGCGACGCCGGGGCGGAGGGGGGCAGCCTGGGCAAAACGGATGATCCCTCGCCCGGCATCATATTCCGAAGGAAATTTCAGACAGGCCAGAGCATCCAGAATGCGCTTGATCCCCGGAGGTGTGGGGCGTAAATAGGTGGGGTAAAACTCGCGGAAGAAGACGGGCAAAAAGCGGTAAGTTTTGTAGCCGGAACTGATCAGAAACCAGTAGACCCGTGCCTCATTACCGATGGTTTCGGCCAGATTGAAAACGTGCTTTCCCCACAGCCGGGGTAGTTCCATCTCGCTCCAATAATCACGGTGGATGATGGTATCGCCGGAGAAGAAGGCGACGATGGGCTGGTTGTCCATCGTTATCTGCAAGCGCATCAGAGTGGAAAAGCCCTGAACCTGACCCGTAGCGGTGTCGGTCAGCAAAATGACCCACTCTTTTTCAGCCAGATCGGTTTCAAAATGAGGCCGGGTAACGTTGACAAAGTAATCGGCCAGGAGGGTATACATCTCAGCCCGTTCGGTTGAGGTCAATTCCGGCGGCTGCCGGACCTGGCCGGTCAAGCGGCCAGTGCTCATTTCTAGCTCAGGGGTTGTCATCAAATTCACTCAAGCCGCCGCAGGGGTTAGAGGGTTGCAATTTCGACATAGGGAATGCGCTGATCGAGTTTTTCATGAAAGCTCAGGTCATCCGGCCAGCAGACGGTGTACAGGCGGCTGTAATAAGGGATGTGAGCATAGCTTCGAGCGACCGCCAGCAGCGGGTCACGGGTAGACAGGCCGAGCATCAAATAGGCATAGCCTCGCGCTACAGCTAAATTATACACGTATTGCAGCAAGATGCCGAAGCTATCGGGGTTGTTTTGAGCCAAGCAAACAAAACTGGCATAGGCAAAGTGGATTGGCTGGCCGGGCGGCGGCAGCGGTCGCGCCCCGCTGAGCCGCAGCCAGCCATTATAAAAGGGCCGCAGCCAGCGGAGCGAGCCGTGATAGGCCCGGACCATCGTCTGTTTATAGCGTGACTGGTCCCACAACCCCATCACCCCGACAATCTGCCCGTTTTGCCGGGCGATGACAAAATCCTCCACCCGAAAATCAAGCGTGGTCGCGCTGCCGGAAAAATCAGCCTCGCTGAACACCGGAAAAAACTGTTTGGTTGAACCGTGCTGGTGGAGGAAATTGACGATGGCGGGGAGGTCGGTGCGTGATGCGTGATGCGTGATGCGTGATGCAGATTGACGACGCAAGGCGAAAGACGCAAGACGAACAGGCTTTCTCAAAATAACCGCCAGGGTACACAGCCGATCCGCCTCCCGGTAAAGCGGAAAGTGGCGGCGGGGGCGTTCGACCAGAATGCCTTGAGCTTCGGCGTTGCCTTCGATGATGGTGGTGAGGTAACCGGCCACCCGGCCATCGGCGTGGAGCTGATGGAAATAGCGAAAGCCGCCGGAAACCAGCCAGCGCCCCCGAAAGCGCTCGTCCACCCGCAGTTGGCCGATGTAGCCAACCTCCTCGATTTTGCCGTTGACAAACAACGGGCGGGTGGTGCGGGTGGCGACGGCGGCCACTTCGCCGCTGGATTGATGCCGGGCGACCAAAACCTGGCTAAAGCGGCCCATCGTGGCGCAGCCGAGAAAGTAATTTGGCTCGCGTTCGTAGCTCAGCGTCACCTGGCCGGGGACCGGATTATTCGCCAGCAGCCGCCGGATGGCTGGATCGTCGGCGGGGGTAGCGAGGTCGAAGGTGAATTCCATGATGAGTTGACTTTGGGTCAGGTGTCAGGCATAGATTTGTCAATCCACGCCGGGCTTACTCAGGCTATCTGGACCGGCCTCGACCGTAACATAGAGGTTGGCGACAGTGACCGGCCGCCGTTCGCCTGCCTGCGTAAGGCTGAATACCGGCACCAGGATACGCTGATACTCCGGCCCCTCGAAGCGATCAAGGCCGGGCCAGGCCGTTGCCAATAAGGGGGACGTCAATACATGCACCGCTACGGCGGCTCCTCCGATCCGCGGACGAAGGCGGGATAGCCCAGGGCCGTGCCCCAGCCTGTCGGAATTAAATCCCCCTCGATCAGGCCCTCCGTCCACTCGCCCCCCAAGGGCGCGACGATGTGATAATTGGCTCGCCCCGGCGCGAGCGAACCGTAAACCGCCAGGGTGTGGCTGGTGCTGAAGAGCGCCTCAAGCTGCTCCTCGGCGCGGCGGCCTGCTGATCCCACCGCGCTGTCTGATGGTTCGGGCTGCCAGCGTAGCGCATTGGCTGCGGCGATTAAATGGCTCACTTCGGGGAGTGATAAATTATCCATAGATATGAATGTTGCCTTTCGTGCTTTAACGTTCCGTGTCACTTACTCGTGTAGCGGGGCGAAGTAAGTCAGGTACACGCGAGGGTTGGGCAGTTTTTTAAGATTCGCCCATGTGGGGTTTATCGTATTGTAATCCCATCCAACGCACTGATAACTTTTGAACCATAGTCGAGCGCGTCCAGAAGTACAAAACCTTCTATAGTTGCAAATGCAAGCGCAGCCATTGGCTCACGTTGTTCGTCCTTTTCTACTTTCAATGATAAGGCGATCCAGTCATAAAAACTATCGCAGATTTGTCTGGCAACCATACGGTAGGTTTCGCTTGCTGTTGACATTGCCGCCAGTTCTAGCCAGAGCCGCAAGTAGGGACGAATGCCAGGTTCTTTTATCATTCCTGCAAGGTGGGGAACAAGAGTTTGATAGGGCATTTGGTTTTGAGTGAGTACTTTCCAATATGCCTATCATTCGTGCTGCCACCAGATTAAGAGCGGCAGTCATTAATTCTTCCTTGTCTAAAAAATAATGCAAGAGCATTCGGTCGCTTGTGCCAATCGCGGCCGCCAACTGGCGCAGACTGGAATCCTTCATGCCACATGCAAGCAGGTGATCGGCAATCTTGTTTAGGATGAGTTGCCTTCTGGTTTCTGTTTTTCCATATCTTGGTTTCCTTGACATTTATTGTAGCATGTGTTACAATTTTTATGTAGCGGTCGCTACATAAAAATCATTAGGAGTTTACCATGAGACGAATCGTATTAATCATCACCTTGATTGCTTTCTTGGCGCTCACTGTAATCACGGTATGGCAACATGGCTACTTGGGCATTTTCGAACATGAATTTCAGAGTCTTGCAGGAATACAAGTCCTGGTGGATCTCATCATTGCGCTCAGCATATTTCTGGTTTGGATGTGGAATGATGCTAAATCCGCAGGACGCAATCCATTGCCATGGCTTCTGCTTACGCTAGCAACTGGTTCAATCGGAGCGTTAATTTACCTGCTTGTTTATAAAAGTGCCCGTGAATAGGTTGGTCTTTCTTGTATCGTAGATTATACGTGGGGTAAATCTAAATAGACAAAAGACAACAAACCCGTAGCGCGGAATATCCTTCTTTTTTACTTCAATCTAACTGCACCTTGGACCAATACTATTCAAATAAGACTGTAGCATCGGGCCTTGTGCCCGCCCACAAGGGGCTAAACTACGTTATTTGAAAAGTATTGCACCTTGGACTCAATTTGAGTTAATCGCTTAGCCCTATTATACCCGAAATAAAGCGACCTGAACAGGCCATGAGGGGAAAATTATGATAGAGGCGAATTCCCACCCCATTTTCCCGGTTGATTTGTGCCCCAGAGTTGTGTTACAATGGCGGCAGGGAAAGACTTGAGGCTAAGGCTAAGGCTGAGGCTGAGAAAAGACAACTCTTAGCCTCCCCATAACTTATCACGGAGAACCCCCCCATGGAAAAACGCCGCGCCGCCGCGAATGTGTTTATGGAACAGAATATCGCCCAGCAGCGAGAGGCTGAGCACGCGCCGATGGCCGAAGCGCCGGCCCCTCTTCCGGCGACGCTGGTCGCCGGTGCGCCAATGCCGCAAGCGCCG
>JAAUSP010000333.1 GCA_012032575.1 Anaerolineales bacterium
GGGTTCTCTCGCGGCGGAGATCGCCGGCAACGTTACTAGGCGGTCTCAGATTTTAGCTTATCAAAACCTAAAACAGCGCGGGGAAAAGCCCGCGCTGTTTTTAAACTCAATTCCATTAGAACAATAAATAACCTTAAAGGAGCTACATTTGAATTCCAGCCTACCTTCCAATTCTGTTCCCGAGCCAGCGTCTTGGAGCACCCTTGTCACCAAGTATCAAACCGCCGATACCTGGCAGAGTGTCTGGCAAGTCGTCAATACTTTTATTCCTTTTGCTGTCGTCTGGTACTTAATGTACCTGAGCCTGAGCTACAGCTACTGGCTCACCCTGCTCTGGCGCTGCCAGCCGCCGGTTTGTTGGTTCGCATTTTTATCATCCAACACGATTGCGGGCATGGATCCTTTTTCAACACCCGGTCTGCTAACGACCTCCTTGGCTCCATCTGTGGGCTTATTACCTTGACGCCTTATCATTACTGGCGCAAAAGTCACGCTATTCACCACGCTTCAGCCGGCAGTCTGGAGGATCGCGGTGTGGGTGATATTTACACTATGACCGTCAAGGAATATCTCCAGCAGTCACGCTGGGGGCGGCTTAAGTATCGGCTTTATCGCCACCCGCTGATATTATTTGTTTTTGCGCCCACTTTTCTATTTGTGGTCTTGCATCGCATTCCAATGGCCGAGTCCAAATCATGGAAGCGAGAGCGGGCCAGTGTTCACTGGACCAACCTGGCGGTGGCCCTAATCTTCATCGGCCTGAGTCTGCTCATCGGTTTCCAGGCGGTTTTGATGATCCAACTGCCTATCATCATTTTGTCCGCCACCATGGGTACATGGCTGTTTTATGTGCAGCACCAATTTGAAGACACCTATTATGCTCACGAGAATAATTGGAATTACACCCTGGCGGCTTTGCAGGGCAGTTCATACTACCAGCTTCCTAAAGTCCTGCAGTGGTTCACCGGCAACATCGGTTTTCATCATATCCACCACCTCAGCCCCCGCATTCCCAACTATCGTTTGCAGCAATGCCATGAAGAGAATCCCCTCTTCCAGCAAGTGGTCGTTTTGACCTATGGACCAGTTTTCAGAGTATCTTTTTAAGCTTGTGGGATGAAGAACAAAAAAACTGGTCGGTTTTCACCAGCTCAAATCAATCGCCCAACCCGACGCCTAATACTACTTTGTTTAGAATGAGGTCTGTCGCCGGAGCGAGCGACGGGTGACCGGCGCCACGATCAGAAGCAGCAGCCCGGTGGAGATGACCGCCGAACTGAGACACCAGGCGCAAACGGCTTGAATAACAAAGAGTTCCAGCCAGGTCAGGTAAATAGAAAACAGCAGCCCGGTCACGCTCAAACCTAATAATTCTACCTCGACCAAGCCGGCCCAGCGCCCCGGCAGGTACTTTTGTCCGACCCACAGGACGCCTACCAGCAGATAAAACAGCACCCCCAGCACCGCAATGGGAATACCAAAAATCCGGGCGTAGGGGCTGGATTGAACCACATTGCACGCGCCGATGGGGCCGCAGATTGCCTCAACGTGGGTGATCTCTACATAAGCCAGGTAAACCGCTACGCCCAATCCCAGCAGGGCCAGGCCAGGGATAGCCCTTGTGCCGATCCGGGTGATCGGCCAATGATCCAATTGTTGGAGGCGCAGCCAGGCCCGCATAATCTGCCAGGTTGCATAGCCCAGGCTGACAAGCATACCTACCAGCACTATGCCGGCCAGGGCAAAACCAACCGGGTCGGGCGGGGGGGAAGCGCTTGGCAGCGGCGGTGGCAGAACGCCGCTGCCGATAGTCAGGGCAGCGGGAGGCAGAGTGGAAGTGGGTTGAGGAACTGGGGAAGCTGTAGCAACAGGTGTAAACGCTGGAACAGCCGTTGCGGCGGCTGCCAGGGTCGGTGAGGCAGTGGGTATGGGTAGGGTGGCGGTAGGAGTCAGTGGAGTGGCCGTCGAGGCGGCTGGAGTGGCAGTGGGCAGCAGTGCGGCCAGGCCGGGGATGGCGGGCCAGTCAATGCCGCCGGCTGTTAGTCCGGACTCGACCAGTGCCGGGAATTGCTGCGGGATGTCCAACCCGCCAATCAAAACCACCTCGCCGACAACCAGAGTCGGTACCCCTTGATGCTGAATCTGATAATGCTCGACGGCGGCCAGGTAAAGCTGCTGGCCGTCCGGCTGGGTCACATCAATCGCCAGAATTTGCAACTGGTCGCCATACTTATCCACCAAAGGGATCAGGGTGTTCTCGATAACCTCGTGGCAGTGCGGGCAGGTGGGCGAGTAAAACAGCACAGCCCGTGCTACCGGCTGATCTGCCGATTGAGCGGTGGCTAGAGGGGGTATAGTCAAACCAACCCCAACCAGGAATAGTAGAAAAAGCCCAAAAAATGATCGGTTCATTTATTTTTCACTTGTGATAGAATTCACGATATAACAACATTTTATCCTATTTTTTGGATAAATTCAATCCTTCCTCGACCTAATACTCAATACCCTTACGGGCACGTATCCTTTGCGGGTAATAATGCTTAACCTCGTGCCAGGTATGTAGACCTTGTCCAGCGGCACGCAGGGTCAGCCTCAGGGCGGCAGTCGTTTTACCCTTGCCGTGGCCCGGTGTAAATATGGATAAAGCCTCGTTTTAATGCCGTCATTGACCAGGTACATCATTTCAAATTAGGCTACGAATCGACTCTAAGAGTGGATGCATCTTGGTGGCGTACTGAGCGCTTAGCTGCCGGTAATGTTCCGAGCCTTGGTGTCCCATCTCAATCTCTTCTTTGAGTTGCCCGTGGATAGCAACCAGTTCGTTATATTCTGGATCGCCCGGCGTATCTTTGTAGGCGGGCCATTCCAGCTCGTGGCGCTGGATTTGCAGTTCATGGAGACATATTGCGGCCCCATCACCGTGAAGTTCGGCATCATATTCATGAATCAGGGCTTCAACCTGGGCCAGCAGACTCAGGGCTTTACTGTGTTTGGCCCGCAACTCATTGATGTCTTTTAACCAAACCGCCTGAATTTCACGCGCCTGGCGATGGTCTGTATAAATGGATTGTACCTCGGTAGTCATGGTGTTCTCTCCTTATCATTGTGTCCTATTTTATAATAAGCCGGTATTTCAGCGTTGATTATCTTTAAAGTGAATTTGCATCTACCCTCGTTTTTCCGGGTAAGCCTGACCACCAACAGCAGGTAGCGAGGCAACCCTAACCGCTGCAAGGTCCGGGACTACTTTAACTCCAACGGCCTTGCCCTGCTGGAGCAAAGTTATGGCTTTGGCAAGCTGTTCGCCCGTGGCCTTCACTGCCATTACCGGATAACCGCAACACACTCCCCGTGTATAGAGTTGGGTATTTCTCTCCAGGGTGTCAGCGCCCACAAAGCCGCCAAAGATAGCTCCAAATATGGCACCTAATATAGTCAGGAGGAGAAAGGTAAAAGTATAGAACTCAAAACCGCCGGGAATGGAAATGCACTGACAAAAAATCCTTAAAAGACTCACCAGGCCAAAAAGAGCAAAACCCATCAAAGCGCCGCAAAGGGTGCATTGTGGCATAACCTTATGACTTTGTGGAGTGTCCAGAAGTTGCTGAACTTCAATTTCACGGGTGAGAACATTGATGGTGTCCTCCGCAAAACCGGCCTGGTGTAGTTGATCCAGTGAGTTTTGAATATCCTCACTGTGCTGAAACAAGCCAATCACTGTACTCATCATAACCTCCTTGCAATATTTTTTGCACCTTAACCAGGCGCACGCCTTGCTGATGAAGCTGGCGAAAATTGGTCTGCTGACTCATCTTCCATGACTACCTCACACAGCAGCTCATTCAAAAGTCAGGACTGTCCCGGCTGGACAGGGCTGCACCCGTTCACCAAAGGCAGTAGCCAGGGCGACATAGGCTCGTTCACCGCTGCAATGATTGGGGTAGAGCTGCACTGAGCCATACTCGCGCAGCACATTCACCACGTGTTGCAAGGCAGACCCCTCGCTGCTCTCCAGGTGTGTACCCCCCAAAACCGCAGTGATCCGGCGCTGGAACTTGCGCTGGACGTGGGCCAGGGTGTTCAACAGCCCGGCATGGCAGCACCCACAGACAAGCACCAGTCCCTCCCGCGTCTCCAGCACCATCGAGAAATCATCACGGTAGAGGTCAGACTGCCAACCCTCTCCCTGCGGCACAAAGTGATTGAGGCTCCTCCCTTCCGGCTCAAGGCGCTCGACGATTTCCCCCGTATGCCACACGCCGGGGAGAATTTCGACCGGTTCCTGGCTCAGGCGCAGATCGGCCAGGTGCGTTATCGCTTCCATAGTCAGGGGCAGCCCGATGAAGCGGTACCGGCCCTCTTTACGGCTGAAGCGCGGGCGGCCAATATCCGGGCTGGCGTAGACGGGCAGACCTGAACGGTGTGACAGGATCACCGGCAGCCCGCCGGTATGGTCGTTGTGGGCGTGGCTGAGCACAATTGCGTCTACTTCTTTGAGGGATTTACCCAACAACGCCATGTTGTGTAACAGGATCGCCGCTGTCTGGCCCGTATCGAACAACACGCCGCCCCGGTCCGTCTCGATCAAAAATGAAAGCCCATGCTCAGCCCAAAAGGGCGAACCGCGCAAGGCGGTGTTCTCAGTCAGACACGTGATTTTTACCATTGTTTCACCTCTCGTTTTGTGATATGCTCTGCTCCAACTCCCGCAGAAAACTGTCCAGGTCCAGCTTGTAAATCGCGGCTACTTCGGCCAGGGTTTCAAATGGAGCCATCGCGCAGCCGACACAAGCCATGCGGTGGCGGATAAAAACCGGAATGGTTTGCGGCCAGTAAGCCAGCAGGTCTTCCACGGTCAGGCTGGCTTCAAGCTGAGGCTGTTTTATCAGGATTGTCTTCATCTGTACCCCTACCCCACTGTTGTCGCCACCTGCTTGGTATGATGGCAACCTTCCCCCGGCAATCAACACAGATATGGTGAGAGCGGGCGGCAGCCAGAAGATCGCCGGTCTCGGCCTCGACCACCTCGTAGCCAAAGGTAATCTGTCGGCTTTTGACGTCTTCAACCCAGCAGCGCACGGTGATGGGTTGGTCGTAGCGAGCCGCCTGCCCATACCGGACGTGTAGGTCCGACACCGCCAGGGATAAACCTTCCTGCTCAAATTGGGTATAAGAATGGCCCTGGGCGCGCATAAAATGGCTGCGCCCTTCTTCCAGCCAGACCACGTAAGCGGCGTGATGGACGATGCCCATCCGGTCGGTTTCGGCGTAACGCACCCGAAAGGTGGTTTCAGCTACAGGCGATACCGGTTTCACCTCAAATCTCCCAGAAATGGCCAAAGGTGTGGACTTCCCCAGCGGGGATGACCAGGTTGAGCCGGTGCAGGCGTTCCTGCCCCTCCACCGCCACGCAAAGGTTCCTGATTTCCAACAGATTAGTCATACCTCATTCCTTATGATGAGAATGTTCACCGTTATCGTGATCGTGGTCGTGATGCTGTTGACTTTCGGCGCACGGGCTGGCCCCGTTAAGTTGGCCGTCCAGATAAGCCTGGATCGCCTGTAACACCGTCCCCGCCGCGCCGGTGACCGCTTCGATACCGTATTGTTCAAAAAAAGCAACCGCCCGGTGGCCCATGCCGCCAGCCAGCATCACCTTGGCTTCTTGTTGATGGATAAATTCCGGGATCTGGCCCGGAGCGTGTTGACCAGCGTAAGGGTTGTCAACGGTTTTGACCGATTGGATCCGGTTGTCCTCGATGTCGGCGATGGCAAAGTAGGCGCAGCGGCCAAAGTGCTCGCTGACCAGGCTGCCCAGGCCTTTGTTGTCGAGGGTTGGAAGAGCAATCCGAGTTTTCATAAATTTATTTATTCTCCTTGCATAATTTAAGCTGAGTGATGAGGGGCATGATCTCCGTGAAGATCGTGCCGGCTGTGTTTGACGGTGGGGGCGCTGAGTAATTCCAGCTCGCCCCGCTGTAACTTGTCCAGGGCCTCACCGGCTGGCATCCGGCGGGCCAGGGCCACCTGGCCCTGGAGCGACTGGATCAACTGAAAGGCGTGCGGGCCGATGTTCCCGGTCACAAAAACTTCGGCACCTTGCCCGGCCAGTTGGGGGATGATGGCATGCGTTTCGTCGTCATCCTCGTGGTTCTCGATCACGTGCAACTCCCGCGTGACGACATCCACCAGGAGGTAGTAGGGCGCATGTCCAAAGCGTTGAGCTACCAGGCTGTCCAGGGTGGGGCCGGCGGCGGCGATAACTACTTTCATCATTTACTCCTTATTGCTAATTTTTTTGCATTGTCACCAGGCGTACCCCCTGCTGATGAAGCTGACGAAAATTGGCCCCCTGACTTACACTCCGTAACACTGCCGCCACATCTTCCACTACTGCTCCAGACAAAAGGTGAACACCACACTCGAACAGGCGTGGGGATAAAGGCGTGCTGGGACCCAAAACCAGGACCACCGCCTCCGGCCGGCGGAGCGCCATCAATTCGGCAAAGGTGTGATTGATGAGGGTGGTCCCGGTCAGGGCGATGACATCGGCCTGGGGGAGAACTTGGACGGCAAACCCGGCCGGTAAATCTTCGCCCCGGGGTTCCTGTTCCAACACCCACAGCGTACCCACTTCCTGGCGCAGCCGGGGAATGAAGGGGAAATGACCGACCAGGGCAACGTGTTTCCCCCGGCCATGTTGAACGATCACCTCCTCGGCATTGAGGTCGGTCCAGCGTTCCTTGTGCCGGGGCAGCAGGGCATTAATGGCGGCGATGCCCAGAGCTGCCTCCATCGGACTGGCAGAGCGAGCTAATTCGGCCAGTTCTCGGGCACTATAGTCCAGCAGCCGGCCGGCGGCCGGCACGGCCGGCCCACCGCCGTGGTGATGGTTATCCTCTCGCAAGGTTGAAGCCAGGCCACACTGTTGCTGTCCGGCCACGTCAACAACCACCGCCGTCCAGAAAGCGCCAATTCGCACGTCTTGCAGCCGGCCATTGGGCAATTGGGACAGCAGGTCATCCATAAGGTTCATAAGCCTCCTCTTGGTAACGATTAGGCAAGGGGCTGCTTCGCACCTGGTCGAGGATCGTCTGGCGGGCCAGCGGATCCTCGAAGGCTCTGGCCAGGCACTGCAAACACGAGCTGACCTCCGGTTGGCGGTGCAACCGGCAGCGGTTTTCAGCGCAATCTACCAACCCCACTTGTTGAAGGTCACGAATAATTTGCTCCAGCAAACGGGTATCGCCCAGGTACAGATGCTCGGCAAGTTCCTGGCTGGTTTCGCTCAAATCGGGATGATGGTGGAGGAAAAGCACGCAGCGTAATTTTTGAAAGGAGTCAATTCGCCGGGCGTGAATAAAATCGCCCACCATGTTATTCATCGTTAGCCTCCCAGAAGTTTAAGCTAACGGCCTATCGGCCTTTGCTTCAATCGTTTGTTGTAACTCCTGTATAAAACAATCCAAATTTAGGTGATAAAGATAAGCGCCTCAGTGATAACACTCATCCCTGACACAGCCCATTTTTAGCCATTCGTACAGGGTGGCAAACACCTCGTCCGAGATATGAGCGGGGCTGTGTTCAGGGATCGTCTCAACCTGGCCGCGCATCCGGGCCAATTCTTCCTCAACCGGATAGTTGAGACCGGCCAGAGGTGGCGCTTCAGGCCCGCCCTGGGCAAAAACTCCGTGACACCCATCGCAGCGGCGGCAGGTCCAAAGGGTCATTCCCATCATGTCAGACGCCTCAGCCACCGGGGGGGGCGTAGGGTCTGGGCCGGGCACGGTCCACTGAAACGGGGGGATTTGGGTCCGAACCCAGGCGTAAATGTCATACACCGCTCGATCGGACAACTGTGCTTCCGGGTAGGCCGGTTTGGGTGGTCGAACCGCCCTGACCGCCTGTAAAAACTCCTCGTAGGACAATGTCGTTGAAGCCAGACGCGGACCAATACCGCCCAGGGCCACAGGACCGTGACAGGCCAGGCAGTGGGCGTCCTGCCAGGTGGCCTGACCTTGTTCCAGATTGGGAATATAGGTTTCCGCCGCCACCACTGGCGTAGGGGTGGGCGGTGGTGGAGCCGGCGCAGGTGTCTCAGCGCAGGCGAAGAGACCCAG
>JAAUSP010000008.1 GCA_012032575.1 Anaerolineales bacterium
TTTGAAATTAAGCCGCATCCTTTACGAACAGACGCTCAAGGCTGAACAGTATCCTGTATCCCTCTGGGGGTACGGCGGCGAAACGTATCGTGGCTATTATTGGAAACAGGAGTTTTTAAACGCTGGTAAAACCTCCAAGGTTGATTACGATAGTCTTTTGGCTTATCGTATTATCGCTACTGATTATCCTATTCTAGCCGGATATACGACTTGGCTAAAAACTACCCGCGAGCAGCTCAAAACTCGACTCATGGCTGTTGGGGAACAGCAGACTGACTGGCCGAATACGGTCAAATTGGATGTAATTAGTAAGTTCTTAGAGATTAACTCAAGTGGGGCAACTATATCGGCGGTAATGGGTGCGCAAAGGATTATTACTCCTTTGGATTTTAAAGAGGGTTTAAATTGCGGCTTGTCGGTAAATTATAAGTGGCGTACCCAGGGCCGTTTGTTTAGATTAATACTGGAACGGCTTAATCGTCCCTTGGCCGATATGGAAACCGCCGATGGTGGTCCAGCCGCTCCTCTACGCCTAACTAATGTCCATAAATTTGCCCCTTATTGGTTGAACATGGGCGAAAAATTGCTCTGGGGGGTCAGCCGTAAAATTGCGGGCCGAAGTTTGTGGCGGAAGCGAGACGCCGGGCCGATGGGCACAGCCTATCCACTGAACCGTTGGCTTCGAGAAACCCTGGCCGGGCTTGAAGATGAAAATTGGCTTATTCCAGCAAAAATGTATTCAGCCGCCCTGTATGACCCGGAACGTTTGCAAACGCTTCTGACCCAGGCGCAGTCGGACAATTTTCGTTACGAGGGCTTGTTAAGCCGGATTTTGACCATTGAAATGGCTCTACGCCGCGTTGGAACATCTTTATGAGCGCAAACAAATCTACCAAACGTTGGCTCTTTATCGCTTGGGCCCCTTACAGCCGCCGAAGCGAAACTTTTGCCCAAGCCTTTGGCGCGGTCGTCTATCTCATTCATTACCTGAAATTTCAGACGCCGCTTTACGCACCGTTGAAATATATTTTGCAGAGTGGGCGCACCTGGTTGGTGTTATGGAGGGAACGGCCCACCGTCGTGTTTGTGCAAAATCCACCATTTGTCGCCGGTTTGGTGGTGCATCTGTATTGCCGTCTGACTGGCAGCCAATATGTACTGGATCATCATACGGCTGCGTTTGCCTCGACCTGGAAATGGGCTAAGCCTATTCAACAATTTTTAGCCCGGCGTGCGGCAGTTAATATTGTCACCAATCTTCATTGGGCCGAAATTATTCAGTCGTGGCAAGCCCTTCCTTTGGTTATGAAGGATCCCTTTGTCCCATTGCCAGAATGTGAGCCGTTAGAGGTCGAGCCAAACTTTTTTAACCTTATCGTCATCAATACCTTTGCGCCTGATGAACCGCTCGATGCGGTGTTGACTGCTGCCGCACAATTACCTTCGGTTAAGTTTATATTACCGGTAATACCAAGCGCAAGCCAGCCACTTTCTTTGCCAATTTGCCAGCTAATGTTGTTTTTACCGGCTTTTTGCCAGACAACCAATACCTGGGTCTCTTCCGGGCAGTAGATGCAGCTCTGGCCTTAACCACACGCAACTATACTCTTCAGCGTGGCGGCTGTGAGGCAGTTTCACTCGGCAAACCCTTATTAACCTCTGATTGGCCCTTCCTCCGCGAATTTTTCGCCAGGGGTACTGTTTATGTCACCAATACCCCCGACGGTATTCGGGAGGGTATTACCGCTTTACAGGCCCGGCATCGGCAATTGGGAGGGGAAATGGTGGCTTTTCGTGATGAGCGTCGTCAGGAATGGGGTGCTCAATTTGCCCAACTCCGTCAGTTTTTGCCGGGTGCAGAGTGAAAGGTGGATAACTAGAATGAGACAACCAGATAACCAATCCGCTTTTTTGTTGAAAGTATGCTTGATGGGCCTTTTACTTTTTGCGTTGGGCTATGCCTTGAACTTGGAAATACTCGTTCTTGGCACTCAAATAGCTTGGGCCGACAATGAAGCAGTTTTTTTTTCCAATGTCACTACCCTGGCCGGGGTCAGCCAGACAGTATCCCAGTGGGGCGCAGCCTGGGCTGACTACGATAGCGATGGGGACCAGGACCTGTATGTGGGTAACCACTTTTCTTCACCCAATCTTTATCGAAATAACGGTAACGGTACATTCAGTGACCAACTGGTCCCCGCGGGCTTAAATCCCGGCCCATACGATTGGCATGGCGCCGCCTGGGGCGATTATAACAACGATGGTCGTCCTGATTTGTATGTGGTTGCAGGTCAGGCCGTTGACGGTAGCGATTTTTATGCTAACAATGGTAACGGTACTTTTACCGAACGGACCTCTGAACTCGGTATAAAAAATAATCCCGGTCGGGGGCGTCAGCCAGCCTGGATAGATTATGACCACGATGGTGATCTGGATTTGTTTGTAGCTAATTCCAACAAAGTAGATGCGCCCTCTATTTTATTCCGCAATAATAGCAGCGGCTCTTTTACCGATGTGGCCCTACAAGCCGGGGTTGCTTTAACCACCGGCATCGAATCAATGGCCTGGGCTGACTACAATAATGATGGCTATACCGATTTTGTAATGACCCAATTGGGCAGCGCCGGGCCACTGGGGTACCGGTTATATCGAAACCAGGGCAACGGTACGTTTATCAACGCTACGGCTAGCGCTGGCCTGACTCTAAACCATTACCCTAACTCGGCGGTATGGGGCGACTATGACAATGATGGCGACCTCGACCTGTTCTTTAGCCGGGGGTATGACTCTATACAAGACAAATTGATCTGGAATTCAAACACAATCACCGCCGTAATCTCACCGCCCTCAACCGGGCAAGAAGGCCTGGTTTTCACCACTACCAGCTCCGTCGGCACTTTTGATTTATGGAAAACCGACCGGCGACAATATTTGCCTGAAATTGCCCTGGGGCCGGCCAATCAACCTGCCGCCAGTAATCCCTTCACCCTCGATAATAGCGCTACGGTGCATCTGGGTGGATCGCCAGCGTCTAATTTGGGCGATACTACCCTGATTTGGCGTGATGATGCTGCTGCTCCCTGGAATGTGCGTTGGCAGCGGCCTGTCCAGGCCGGCTACGAACTGTTAACAGTTATCACCACCCCCGGACAATTTGTCGAAGTTTCCGGTATCGGCCTTGATATACCACCAAGCCTGACCAATCAATATTTCAATGCCCTTTATCGAAATAACGGCGGCGTCTTTCAACGCCTCTCTAACTCCGGCCTGGAAGATCCCACGGCTAACTCCCAACACGCTCAATGGATTGACGTAGACAACGATGCTGATCTCGACCTGTATGTTGTTAACATGGGTAACACCTACAGTGGCGATGAAGCGAATCGGCTCTATCGTAATAACGGCAATGGTACTTTTACTGACATAGCCTTGGCTTCTGGCCTGGCCGGTCCCAGCACCGGTTACGATACTTGCTCGGCCTGGGCCGATTACAACAGTGATGGTTTCTTAGATTTATATCTGGCTAATTCCGAATGGGTCGGTCCTCTGGCCGGGCCGCACCAGCTTTTTCTGAACGGTGGCAATACCAATCATTGGCTCGAAATCAAGTTAAGCGGTGTAACCAGTAATCGCCTGGGGATAGGAGCAAAAATTCAGATAAGCGCCGGGGGAATAACTCAATTTCGTGAGGTGGGGGTGGGTGCGTCAGGGGCATGCCAAAATAGTTTAGTAGCTCACTTTGGTCTCGATGATACCACTCAGGTAAATATTGTTACTGTAACTTGGCCGAGTGGTTACGTGCAAACCCTCCAAAATGTGGCTGTGGACCAGATTTTAACTGTTCAGGAAAGCCAAGCCACCCAAATGGCTGATCTCGCTTTGAGTAAAGCCCGGCTAGGGACGGGTCAGGTGAACGCCGGAGAAATCATTACCTACACTTTGAACCTGACCAATACTGGGCCAACTTCACCGGTGACAGCGACTGTGATAGATACCTTTAATCACTCCGCTGCTCTGGCTGCGGTCAACGTTCCTGCTGGCTGCACCTGGATGTCCGGCTCGGCGGTTGTTACCTGCACTGTCTCCGGCCTTACTAAAGGCGTTCCGGCTCAACTTCAATTGATTGTGACCACCAGCGCCAGTTATAGTGGTATTCTCACTAACAATGCTACGATTGCGCTATCCTCCCTGTGACCGACTCTGACCCGACAAACAACACCTCTAACCAGGTTGTTGTTACGGTAGTTGGGGGCAGCGGCAGTCCATCTGGGGTTTCCGTCTATTTGCCTTTAATTGTGAAGTAAACAGGCTGTAACCCGATTTAAGTTGAAAAGAGGAGTGTTGAAATTGCTCTACACTCCTGTAAAATCGTTTAATCAGTCAAATCAATGTAACTCAGCCGTTCCAGTTCCAAACTCGAAAGCTCCCAGGTCAAAGCCCCCACCCTGAGGACGAATGCCGCCTTGATAATCAGTATTTATACCCTGAGTGCTTAAGTCAACTCCGGCGTCAACTGCCGGTGAGTCGAAACGGAGCGAGTAATCGCCGGCGCTAGGATTGGTGAATTTAGCCTCCAGGAGGCTCCGTGCTTTAAGATTGTTGGTGATGGCAGCAACGGTATGGCTGTCATAGACAATATGAGAGTTGCTGATACCACTTGATTGAATGATAATATTATTTTGAACCATGTTGTCGCTGCCGTAAAGGTTCTGAAAACTGATGCCGGTTTCTTTCGGATTGATAATGGTGTTGTGCCAGACATAAATGCTATTGCCGGTGTTACTGCCGGTTGTCACCTTGATTCCATATCCAACGTACTGGCTGTTATTCTGGCCGGGGTTGATAATAAGGTTATTGTAGATTTTATTATTACCGTTGCCCTGTACATAAATACCAGGCCCACCACCATCTTGGATTAAGTTGTTATAGATATCGCAAACACTGCCCTTGTTGTTCATAATGCCGCTTTCCTGAGATGATTTAACCTGCCAGCTATCTCGATAAATTTTGTTGTGGTGAATAGCACAGTTTTCAACGGCTGAACCAACTTGGATGCCATCCCAACCAGTATCTTCGACTATGTTATTGTAAATTTCTACCCCTTTTACTAGAGGTGGCATAACTACCTGAGAGCCATTCTCACAAGTCACAGACTCGCCCTGGCTATAAAAGGAACTGCCAACGTAAAAACCTTCGGTGAGAGTATCATGAATGTAATTGTCATGAAAAATAGAATTATATTGAGTAAACGTTGAACGATTAATAATATCGTTGAGGTCGCCTTTAACTTGACCATCGCCATCATAGTCATATTGATTAGTTGAGCCATCAGGACAAACAGCGTCAGTTTTGGCTAAAATACCGTCGTAATTGGCTCGGGCTACTTCAATATGGTCAACTTCAAAATTACTACTCTTGTCGGTAAGACTGACCCCAGCTGAGTAATTACCATCTATTTTGAAGCCATAAATGATGTCAAAATTCCCCGTACCGGTAATTCGGATAAATTGACTGTTGCGGGCAGAAATACCAAAGTCGGAGGTTTGATTAAAAAGTACCTGCCCACCATGATTGATGAAAGTGATCGGGTTTTCGACGGTTCCTCTGAAATTCTTTAAGGTCAACTTATTTCTGGACCCAGCCATAACACAGACAGTATCACCGGGTTTGACGGTAGAATAGTTGGTACGAGCATCCGCCACCGAAACATTTAACTCGATTGTGTGTTGACACCTACGGATAATAAGCGGCAAGTAAATAGTTATTGAACCGGAGGCAGGCGGCGGCGGGGCAGTCGCTGTGTCGGTTAAAGAAACTGGTTCTGTAGAAGTGTAGTTTGCTGAGGCCTGGATTACCCCTTCTGTTGTGGTTTGGAGGGTGGTAAGATTGGCTACATCTGTGATGTAAACGCTTGTGTTGAGCGGAATAGAAGTCGTTTCAGCGGCCCCAATGAGTCGCAATGACAAAACTGGCAGTAAAAATATTTGAAAGAGTTGGATTTTAAGTGATAATCTCATGATCTGATCCTTACACGGTTAGAATTTTTAAAATAAAAAAAGCCGACTTTTCACCCGGAGTGAAAATTCGGCCTCGCTATTTGCATCAACACGTTTTGTTGTGAGGGGTATTTAGCTTTGCCTTTTTTATGTTATATCTAGTTATATGGAGCAGGATGGCGTAAGATGGAAAAGAGTATTCTTTAATTAACCGTGGGCTGACCTCCATTTTGTCTAAAATTATTCAAAAAAAAGGCCGGTTTACCCATAAAAGATAGTAAACCGGGCCTCACTATTTACTCCCACACTCTGGTGGGGATGGAGTAGTTAGTTTTACCCTAAAGAGTATTTGATTTATTGTACTATATCATAAAATTGATATAAGAACAAGGTCTAAAAATAGCTTTTGAGTACTAATTGAGTCAACTGGTATAACTGCTTTGAGACCGGTTGCCGGTAGGAGAATTCGGCCCTTGTTTTCTTTAAGAATGCATCTGCTTGTAGGTTTGAACCTTTTGGGATTGGTCTTCGGCTGTATAGCTTGCCAGGTGGACACTCGACCCACCGTTGGAGGTACGCTGCCGGTCGGCTTTCAAGCCAGTTCATCGGCTGTGGCCGCTCAGCCAGAAATGCGGGCGGTCTGGATTCAAAGCTGGTCAATCGCCAGCCGGGAAAGAGCCGAGGCTACACTGAAACGGGCTGAAGCGGGCCATTTTAATGCTGTTTTTGTAAATGTCTTTGTTTATGGCCAGGCTTTGTATGAGAGTCACTTACTCAAAAAATATGATCGGGTAGAGCCTGGCTTCGATCCACTCGCTTATTTGATCGAAGCCGGGCAGCAACACCAGATTGCTGTACATGCTTGGTTGGTGGCTGGCCCGGTGGGTGGTCTCAATGGCCCAATTCTTTCCCAGCATCCTGATTGGGCGATGATGAGCTTGGATGGAGAAAGGCTAAATTGGCTTAACTACAACCGGCCTGACGTTAGGAATTTTATAGCCGAGGTTGCCGAGGAAATTGTTGCAAATTACCAAGTAGCCGGGATTCATTTTGACTATACTCGTTATCCCCATCCCGGCTGGAAGTGGGGTTTTGACTCTTACAGCACCGTCCTTTTTGCCCAGGAGTACAAGTTTGACCCAAATCTACTGCGTTACGCCGACTTACCAGCCTATGGCAGTTTTAGAGGCAATCCCCTGACCAATGCCACTACTGCTCAAGTGTTGGCCGTGTTTGACGATGGTCAACCGGCTGTGTTACTTAATCATTATGGGGATGGTGAAGTTATTCTCTTCAACTGGAAGGCAGATGAACGAACTATTGCCGCTGGCAGTGAGATAATGCGCCGCAGTTTAAATCGGTTTCTTGACCCAACCGGAACTGTTTACTTGTTGCGTTCTGAAACCAATGCTGAACGGTACGGCTATACCGATTTTGAAAAAGTAGCTACCTGGTTGAAAGAATTAGGGTGGCCGCCTACATCAGTCTTCGAGACCGAAATAAACGGCTTGCCCGAAAACGGAGTGTTAGTGCTACCCAGTGTTTATCTGATCGAAGCTCAGACAAGCACCGCTCTGGCCGATTTTGTTCGAAGTGGTGGCGACGTTATCTTGATTGATGGCCCCACCCCCTCAATCAAAGACGAGAGGCTCCAGGCTATTATTGGAGTGCGAGCACAGGGCCAATATATCAATCGAACCGGCCTGTTGATCCCGGTAGGGCAACATCCTTTGATTCCCGTGACCGAGCACCTGTTAGAATTTGATGATTATGTGGAGATGGGAGTGAAATGGAAAAGCTTTCGCAAACAGGGCATTAATCGTTTACTTGAGGAAGTTCACCACCGGGTTAAGCAAAAGTCGCCCAGCACGCTAGTGTCTATTACCGTTACTGGGAGTCAAGAAATTCTGGCCGAAAAACATTTTTTGGAGTGGTCGGCCTGGCTGGAAGGGGGCTATGTTGATTTAATTATCCCCCGCCTGTACGTCAAACAGGGCGAGTCGCTTGCCCCAGCTTTGGCTCTATGGCAACCAGTGATTGATCGGTCGGGGCGAGTAATGATTGGGTTGAACGTATTTGTGAGTGAAGATAGCCAAGAGGCAAAAACACTAGGTCAACTACAGACCGAACTTGACCTAGCTCGTGCTGCCGGTTCGCGAGGAGTTATCTTTTTTAACTTGAATGGTATTACCGATGAGTTTTTAACTAATTTAAATTGGTAAACCCCCGGCTATGCCGGGGAGACCCAGCAGTTTGACAGATCCGGGAATATCGAGGAGCCTCCTGACTATGAACCGCTCAAAGCTCATAGACCAAGAGGCAGGGAGTGATCCCCGAACAAAGTTTAAGTCATGGCAAATGGGAATGCAAGTATCATATCGTTTGGATTCCAAAGTATCGGCGCAAAAAGCTGTTTGGCGAATTGCGTAAAGAGTTAGGCCAGGTGTTGCGCGAACTGGCTCGGCAGAAAGAGAGTGAGATCATCGAAGGGCATCTGCTGCCCGACCATGTGCATATGTTGATCTCAATTCCGCCGAAATACTCGGTTGCGCAAGTAGTCGGCTACATCAAAGGCAAAAGTGCGATTTGGATCGCACGGACGTATGGGGGTCGCCAACGGAATTTCACGGGTGAACATTTCTGGGCACGTGGCTACTATGTTTCGACCATAGGCCGGGATGAACAAGTGATCCGAGCGTACATTCAACAACAGGAAAAGGAAGACCAACGCCTGGAACAACTGAATATGTTTGACCAGGGACTGCCGCCTTTAGGCGGCTCATAAAGTTTAACCAAAAACCGCTTTGAGCGGTTCACATCATAAGTCACCGGCTTTGCCGGTGGTCAACTTAACTCAGCTTTGAGCCGTTTTAGCTCTTGTTTACGTAAGGTAATCGGCACAATCTTGATATTTCTTGGGTGCTGAGGTTATTTTACCACTGCTCAGTCACTCAGGAAGTAGCCCCACTATATGTAGTATGCTTTACCGAAATTACCGAAGAACCAAAAGTTTTGGTTTAATTCTGATTTCAGTAAAGCTTTAGGTTTTGTCAGACAACTTAAGAATACCAACGATCTTACAAATTCAGGGAGCAACGTAGGTATGAACCCACTCGCAATTGCTACCAAAGGCAAAGGTTTAAAGAACGCCCTGCGGCGAGGGCAGGTTATCACCCAGCGGTATGGAATGACCTCGCACAAAATGGATCAGACTCTAGAGCGGTTTGTCTGTCTGTTGCAAACGTATCAGGCCAGTGCTACCTTTCCTATAACTGCCGTCGCCCTGCAACGCAACAGCACCGCCATTCGCCAGTTCGTCGAGCGCGGGCTAGAGTTTGCCATTCACGGCTTTACCCACATTGACCATTCGCAATTGTCGGCAGACCAACAGGCGGCTTACCTTAACCGGGCTATGGCAGCATTTGGCCAGAGTCAAACGCCATTTAACGGCTTTCGCTGCCCCTACCTGCGTTGGAACGAAGGTACGCTAATCGCTCTCCGGCAGCACGGGTTGCTGTATGATAGTAGCCAGGGGTTGGCCTGGGACGCGCTTGACGGCCTGGAAACGCCGGCCTACCGGCACGTTCTTAATTTCTATGGGGCCCAGCCGGCCCAGCGGTATCCGGCTTTACCTCGTTTTGAGCAGGGGTTGCTCCGTATTCCTTACTGCTTGCCCGACGACGAGGGCTTGATTGACCGGCTACAGCTCCCCCCCGCCGCTCGCACCCAAGTCTGGTTAAAAATGTTGCAGCAAATTTATGAGCTGGGCGAGTTATTCACCGTCGGCCTGCACCCGGAACGGTTTGACCTTTTGGCCGAACCCCTGGCCGCCACCCTGGCCCAAGCCCGTACCCTCGCGCCTGCTGTTTGGATTGCTCGCCTGGATGAAATTGCCGCCTGGTGGTGTAATCGAACCGAAACTAATGTTACCCTGACGGCTTTACCCGGCCAAGAAGAAGTGCAAGTGGCTGTAGCCGGCCCTGTCGGGTTGACCATTCTGGCCCGCCGCCTGATAGTTAACGGCCCGACCGCCCCCTGGTCCGGCGCTTATGAACGGGTGCTGGTCGAGAATTTTACCCTGACAACCTCGCTGCGTCCGGTGATTGGCCTGTCGCCCCGCAGCGCCCCTTCACTGCACGAGTTTTTACGCCAGCAGGGTTATGTGATCGAACTTAATGAGGACTCGCGGCCTTATCCACTTTATTTGGATCGGCTCGATTTTGCCCCGGAAGATGAACGTCCGCTGCTGGCTCAAATCGAAAATGGTGATTGGCCGCTACTGCGGTTAGGGCGCTGGCCCGATGGGGCGCGTGCTGCTTTGAACGTGACCGGCGATATTGACGCCTTGACATTATGGGATTATGGGCTGCGTTTCCTGGGCAGTTAAAGCTTGGTCGTATATTGGCTACCTCCCCTTTTGCTAAAGTGGTTGCTGATTGTGTGGAAAATTTGTTAGTATTCTAACTTTTTTCTAATTGTTTTCTTACAGATTTAACATGCTTTATGGTTAGAATCAGGTTAAATCAGGCCTAAGAGCAATACTTTTCAAATAAGGAGGAGTGAGCATCCTCAGATGCGAACGGGGCCGCTCCGCATCTGAGGATGCTCCGCTCCTCAAAGACAAAAAGCGTTATTTGAAAAGTATTGGGCCTAAGAGATCAAACAAATTAAAGTATTAATAAGGAAATGATAAGGTTTTTAGACCATGTGGGTGGTACAGGAGCTCGAGGAAAATGTGTGGCGCGAGTTTGTGAACAAACAGCCGCAGGGAAATATTTTTCACACTCCGGAAATGTTTCGAGTGTTTGACCAGACAAAAGGTCACAAGTCAACTTTGTGGGCTGTGGTTGACAATGACAATTGCCCATTGGCCCTGCTTCTGCCAGTGCATGTGACGTTGATGAATGGCCTGCTGCGTCAATTGACCACGCGGGCAATTGCTTACGGCAGCATTTTGAGCGTACCCGGCACGGCAGGACAGACGGCCCTGGCTTTGTTATTACAAACTTACAAACGTGAGGCTAAAGGTACTGCTCTATTTACTGAATTGCGTAACCTATCAGATTTAGGCCAGCCCCAAACCTTGCTTAACGATAACGGTTTTGCCTATGAAGGTCATCTCAATTATCTGATCAACCTCAACCGTCCTGCCGAGGAATTGCTGCAAAGTATCGGGCAGCGGACCCGCAAAAAAATTCGTAAAGGGTTGCGTGATGGTTTTGTTCAAATGAGTGAGGCTACTACCCTGGCTGAGCTAGAACACTGGTATGAGATTTTGCAGAAAACCTACAGCAATGCCCAGGTGCCACTGGCCGACCGCTCGCTATTTATGGCCGCTTTCAATGAGTTGTACCCCAAAGGCATGGCCAAGTTTTTGTTGGCCCAGGTAAATGGTGTAACCGCTGCTTGTTCGATTGAACTGCCTTATAAAAATGTAATTTATGGCTGGTATGGCGGTTCAGATCGTGCCTATAGTGATTATCTGCCCAACGAAATGCTGATCTGGCACATTTTGGAATGGGGTGCGAATAACGGTTATGGTATTTATGATTTTGGCGGCGCGGGCAAACCGGATGAGGAATATGGTGTGCGTGACTTCAAAGCCAAATTTGGCGGTGATTTGGTCAATTTTGGGCGCAATGTTTATGTGCATAATCCAAGCCTGCTGAAGTTGAGCAAGCGGGGCTATGAAGTATATCGCCGGTTTTTTATAAGGTAAAGAGGAGTCAGTAAATCTCATGAGCACCTTTCAGGGCCAAACAAAGCCCAACCGACACTGCATGGTTGTCCATGCTTACTATCCTCTGGGTGAAACCCGGGTTGAGCGGCAAGCCCTGGCCTTAATTAAGCATGGCTATGAAGTGGATGTAATCTGCTTGTGGGCCAGAAAAGGCCCGGAATTTGAAACCAGAGACGGCGTTAATATCTATCGTCTGCCGGTTAAGCGCGACAAAAAAGGTGGGGCAAAAGCACAGTTCTTCGAATATCTAACCTTCTTTCTTTTGGCGTTACTCAAATTGGCCCGCCTGCATCGGCAGCGACATTATGGAGTAGTGCAGGTGCATAACCTGCCTGACTTTTTGGTGTTTGCCGGTTTGCTGCCCAAACTGATGGGGGCCAAACTGATCCTGGATATTCATGATCTGATGCCCGAATTTTATGCAGCTCGGTTTAACAACCCCAACTGGTCAAGCTGGCCCATGCGGTTGATTCGCTGGCAAGAATGGCTTTCGTGCCGTTTTGCGGATCGGGTGATTACAGTCACCAAATCATGGCGTGAGAGTTTGGTCCAGCGAGGGGTTCCGGCGGAGAAGGTTCACGTGGTCATGAATGTGGCTGATGACCAAATTTTCTGTCGCCTCACCGAGGCAACTCCAACCCAAAGTAATGGCTCCCTGCGACTGATCTATCACGGCAATCTGACCCAGCGGTACGGCATTGATTTGCTTATTCGGGCTGTTGACCTGGCCCGCCAACAAGCTCCCGGTCTACGTTTGATGATTCATGGCGGTGGCGATTATCGGGAAGCATTGATGAATTTGACCGATGAGTTGAAACTGAATGATTATATCCAATTTACCACTACCTTTGTGCCAAGCACGGAACTGCCAAATCTGATCCGTCAGGCCAATGTAGGGGTGGTGCCTTATCGCCGCGATGTTTTCACCGATGGTATTTTGCCCACCAAGCTTATGGAATATACAGCTCTGGGCTTACCCACTATTGTAGCCCGGACGCCGGCAGTTGAGGCGTATTTTGATGAGAGCATGGTTGAGTATTTTACAGCCGAAGATGTGGAAGGATTAGCCACCAGTATTCTGAAGCTTTATCACCACCCCGCTCGGCGGGCTGAGCTGGCTCAAAAGGCTGATACTTTCAATCAGAATTATAATTGGGCCAAACTCAGTAACGAATATGTTGAGCTTATAGATTCGTTAGGATGATAAAGGAGTTGGATAGTCCATTTAGGAGAAAATTGTTATGGGGAAAATATCCAAGTTAGCATACAACCTGTGGTTTCAGGCGCAATTAGGAGCACCACCTTTTGTCCAAAATTTGATTATATCCCCGCTGGTTGACATTAAAGAAATATTTCGAATTATAAAAAACCCGTTTTTCGACGTCTATCGAATACAAGACCAAAACCAGGCTGGTTCTTTTACGGCAACCTACTATACAACTAAAGAAATAAGAGCCTCACGTCAATTTAGAGGGATTTTTTTTTCAGAAAATTTAACCATAACCCCTATAGGGCGAGTGCCAATCTGGAATATTCACAAGGAAATTACTTCTATAGATAGTGATATCATTATGGTTGAGACGGATAAAAAGCTGGTTAAT
This sequence comes from Anaerolineales bacterium, assembly GCA_012032575.1. The sequence continues at coordinate 13,338 of JAAUSP010000008.1, forward strand.
AGATTACCTTGTCAAAAAGCTATTGTTATTCCATTGCAGGTATTATTACAGATAGATCTTCGAGGCTCATGGGATGATGTGAAAAAACGCTTCCATAAAACGGTGTCTCATACTGAACTTCGTTTAACCCAAAAGCATGGTTATACCTATCAGCTGAGTTATGACCTGCAAGAATTTGAGTGTTTTTATCATCAAATGTACCTGCCAACGATGGAAGATAGACATGGCGATTTGAATTTGCCATTGACAAAAGAAGATTTGGCTGCTTATCTAAAGCGAGGTTTCTTGTTTCTAATTAAAAAAGGAGAGCAGGCTGTGGCCGGGGGGTGTGTTATCCCCAACAGAAAACACTTACGCTTCTTGTTGGAGGCCTGTTAAACGCTGATGAAGAGTTGAGAAGGCAAGGAGCAATGGGGGCAATGCGAACTCTGTTGATTAAATGGGCCAATGAGGCAGGTTTTGAGACATTTAATTTCGGTGATTCAGGGCCTTTTTTGGCAGGAGGTATATTTCAATATAAACGCAAATGGGGCGCTAAAGTGGTTGCCAGGAATCGAAGAGTTTGGTTGAAAGTTCAGCGTAACAATCCAGCAGTTTGTCAGTTATTAAAGGATCACCCGATAATCACAGTTGATAAAACGGGTGATTTGCATGGTTTGATTATTGTGAATAACTCAAGAGAAATTGATGCCAGTGATGAAGTGGAAATGCAAAGAAAATATGCCACCCCTGGCCTAAACTCTTTACTTATCCGCTCTATGGCAGATTTAGTTGTTGAGCCGATAAGAGCCGCTTAGGGAAGTGTCGGAATAGTGGAAAAGTTAATTGAATGGCGACATATGCTCTGGCTCAAGGTGCAGTTGGCCCTGCCCCCGCCAATACAACCCTTGTTGCATGAGAGCAAAGAAATTATCTTAACTTTGAGTGAACCGTATCTGACGGTTTATCAATGGCAAGGCCAGAGTCGCGGTGGCCCTCTTCGGGTTAATTACGCCGGGTTTGAGTATGCCCGTCCTTATCTTAAAAGTATGCTGTTTATTTCAGAACCCGAGGAAACAGAAGTGGGCCGGGTTCCACTGTGGCAGCCAAGTCGGTTTAGCCATTTGCCAGACAGCGATTTGAGTTACGTGGTAGCCGGTAAACGGCTGGTCGGTCAATTGCCACGCCAGAATAGCCTGGTGTTACCATTTTGGACTCGTACTGCGCTTGATATTCGGGGTGAGTGGGCCGAAGTGGAGCAGCGTTTCCGTGAAGATGCCCGGCGGAATGAGGTGCGAAAAGCCAAAAAGTTTGGCTATAGCTATGTCATCAGCTATGATCGAGCCGATTTTGAGAATTTTTATTACACTATGTATCTCCCCATGATGCAACGTCGCCATGCAGTGGTTGACCTCTTGCTAACCTTTGAGGAGGCATACGAATATTTTCAGCGTGGGATGTTACTGCGGGTCAAACGAGATGGGCGCTATGTGGCTGGAGGTGTTTGTTATCCAGAACAAAAGGTGCTTTATTTTATTATGATTGGTGTCTTGGATGGGGATGAACAATTGATGCGTGAAGGCGCAGTGGCCGCCATCAACTATTCTCGTATCCAATGGGCTCATGAACAGGGTTATGAGGCCGTTGATTTTTGGGGGAGTCGGCCTTATATGACCGGTTTATTTCTGTATAAACGTAAATGGGGGGTGACAGTCAGTGTTCCACCCAACCGTTATGAACGGATTTGGCTTCAAGTTCGACGAGATACACCAGCAGTACGTCAATTTTTCAAAGATAACCCTTGCCTGGTACTAGATCAACAGCAAGATTTGTGGGGCTTAATCATTACCGATGCTCCTGACCAATTGACATCCGATGCTGAAGCTGGTTGGTGTAAACAATATGCTACCCCTGGTTTGAAGGGATTGCTTATTCGTTCTGTACCCGATCTGCTGGAAAATCGTCTTTACATAAGGAGAGAATCGTGCAAGGAGTCCAGCTAACTGCTGACCGGCGTGACGAATGGAATCATTTTGTGGCTCAGGATAAGTTTTTTGCGCATCTCCAATCCTGGGGAATGGGGCGAATTCAAAGCCTTGTTAGGGTGGCAGGTGGTCCGCCTGGGAGTGGAGCATGAAGGGCGGCTGGTGGCCGGAGCACAATTGCTTATCAAAACTATGCCTTTAGGTCTGGCCAGCTTTGTATATGTGCCACGCGGCCCTGTGGTTAACTGGTCAAACCACTCTGTGACTATATGCTTGTTGGAGGCTATCCACGAGGTAGCCCGACAGCAGCGCGCTATTTTTCTACGCCTTGAACCACCTCTGGAAGATAGCCCGACCGCACATGCCTGGTTACAGCGTTACAATTTTCAGCCCTACACCAATACTAATCAGCCCCGCTGTACTTTGGTTGTAGATTTAACGCCCGGCCCCGAAGAGATGTTTAATCGTTTATCAAAAAGTACCCGCAAGAAAGTGCGCACCACCCAAAATAAAGGGGTGCAAATCCGCACCGGCACAGAAAACGATCTCGACACCTTTCTACAGATTATGGAATCTACCGGCAAACGGGCTGATTTTCCTATCCGCTCCCGTGATTACTATACCCATGAATTTAAATTGTTCTCGCAGGCTGGTCGTGCCCGATTAGCCCTTGCTAGTTATGAAGGGGTAGATGTGGCGGTAGATATGACTTTTGTTTTCGGGCGTCAGGCTGCTTCATTTCATGGCGGCTTTGTGAGCGAATTTCCTCACTTGAAAATCAACCATGCCCTGGTTTGGGATACAATTTGCTGGGCCAGTCAACAGGGTTGTGATAGTTTTGACTTGTGGGGAATCCCCGACGAGATTGGCGAACTGGTGGCAACCGGCCAGCCCCTCCCCGAAGATCGTCACGATGGCCTGTGGGGTGTCTATCACTTCAAGCGTACCTTTAGCGAGCAAATTGTTTATTATGTGGGCGCTTATGATTATGTTTATAACCCATCGGTCTATCGCGCCGCTACGTTTGCTGCTGCCCGCTTTGGATCACTGGACCAGGTAGCCAAATTGGCTGATCGTCTTTTTTAGGAGTCTGGCAGTCAGTGACCATCCTGTATGTGATTGAACAGCATGACCAGTTGTTACATTTGTGGCGGGAGCAACAGGCCGGTGGGTTGCGCGTTGTTCATTTGGATTTTCACTGTGACCTGCGTGGCCTGCTTATCAATCGCCGTACCCAACAAGCCTATCTAATCAACGATCAGCCCCCAGAATTAGACGAAGGGAACTTTTTAACCCACGCTATTATCGAAGGCCGGATAGAGTGTTTGCATTGGATTCATCGCTTGCCGGGAGGGCGTCAATATGATGTAGGCACGGTAAAATATGAAACTGACTTGACTGGGCGCTGGTTGAGCTGGCTACTGGCCCTTAAAGGTAGGCCGGCCAGACCGATTCATTATGAGGTGATGGAACTCTCGGCCTGGCCCGGTTTGACTGAGGGAGAGTTTTTGGATATTGATTGGGATTTTTTCGCCAGCCTGGAATATCCACTAAACTCGATTCAGGCTCAGGTGGAGTCATTTCTGGGTCTGGAATGGGCGGCAGCGCCCCAACAGATTTCCGTCTGCTATTCACCCGATTTTTCCCACCCCTCCCGATCTGACTTTGAAACTTTTATTCAACGTCTGGCTGAAAAATTTGGAGCAACACTGGTGCGCCTTCCACCGCCCTCCCCAGTAGTTGAAACACCTGCCGGCTATAAAAAATATATCCCACGCACGTTTTACCAGAGACTGAGGCGCGGTTATTATCAAACCAATTTGTGGTTGCGACAAAAAGGAATTTATTAGTGCGCTTATTAAAATCGTTATTTTATCAATTGGTTGACGCCCTCCAAACCTTTCGAATCAAAGGTTGGCGTGCCGGGTTGACTCAACTGGCTAAAACTGGTCGGCGAGTGATTTATAACCAGGATGAGTTTATTGTTCTGGCCAAAGCTCTTTTTCCGGCTGAACCACCCCCTGATCCGTTGCCAGGATTGACAGTGCGCCGTTTGACTACTGAGGCGGATGTGAATAAACTGGAACCTTTGGCCGGTGCTACCGATATGGTCCGGTTTCAGCGTATGTTCGCACTGGGCGCAGTTGTATTTGCTGCCTTTCTGGAGGGTCAGGTAATCGGTTGGGGGTGGTTGGCTGACAAAATTGATCCCCAAACTAATCGGGTACAGGCTCCGTTGAATCCTGGTGATGCCTGTCTCTATGACCTTTTTGTGGCCCCAGACTTTCGAGATCGAGGTATTGCTCAAAGGCTAGTTGCCAGCCGGCTACAATTTCTAAGGGATCACGGCTACCAGCGTTCGGTTATAACTTGTTCAAAAGATAATCTGGCTGCTTTAAAAGTGGCGCAACGAGTTGGTTATGTTTCTGTCGGAAAGAGCCACCATACCCGATTGCTATTTTGGGACCGTTATGAATATGAAACCTTCGAATTAGAGGAACCTTATCGTGTATAGGAACTTTTACCAGTTAATTCGGTTTGCCGTAAACTATCGGCGTGAACTGCGCCTTATGGATCACCTCCGTGAGTTTGAACGCAATCAATGGTTGAACACAGAAGAACTTCGCCAAGTGTCCTGGCAAAAACTTAAGCAACTACTTGAACATGCTTATGTTAATGTGCCTTTTTATCAACAACGCTTCCGGGAAGTTGGCCTGACACCGGCTGACATTCGGACTGAGGCGGATTTTCTTCATCTGCCACTTTTGACTAAAGAGGATATTAATAAACATACCGACTTGCTTTTGGCTAGAAATTATCATAAAAATCAGTTGAAACGTGATGTGACCAGTGGTTCGACAGGAGTGCCCCTTGTCTTGTTTCGTGAGCGTGATCACGATATAGTAGATGTGGCTGCCTTCATTCGTTATAGACATTGGTTTGGGTGTGAACCAGGCGACAAAATTGCCTGGATTTGGGGCAGGCGTGGTGATATTTCGGGATTGACTTTGACGCAGCGATTAAAGCGTGAACGTTGGTTGGATGGTTATCGGCCAACCCCTGAAAAACTCCAGCAATATGCTGAAATGTTACTCAAGTGGAAACCGGCGATAATCGCTGGCTATGGTAATGTTATCTATGTCTTCGCTGAGTATCTGCGTAGTCAACAAATTACCGGTATTCAACCAAAAGTTATTGAAACAACGGGAATGACCATTTGGCCTCATGAACGTGAAATAATTGCTCAGGTGTTCCAGTGTCCTGTTTCAGACCGGTATGGCAGCCACGAAGCCGGCGCAATGATTGCTGGTGAATGTTCGGAACATAGTAAACACATATTTAATGATTTCTGTTACGTAGAAGTTCTGGCCGATGAACAACCAGCCAAGCCAGGGCAAATGGGTGAGGTCATTATCACACCTCTTTACACTTTTGGAATGCCGCTAATTCGTTATCGGATGGCCGATATAGCGGTTCTGGCCGACAAACCTTGTCCTTGTGGACGTGGTTTGCCGGTATTAGACAACCTGGTTGGTCGCACAACCAGTATTTTTACCTTACCTAGTGGCAAATTACTATATGGAGGTATTTTTCGACATATAGTTTTAAAAGATACTCTGGCTATTCGCCAATTTAGGGTACATCAATCTGACAAAAATCAGATTGAGATTTTCTTGCAGCCAGGGAAAGAATTTGATGAAACTATTGTGAGCCAGGTAAAGCAACGATGTTTGGCTATTTTGGAAGGTGAACCGGTCAACCTAACCATCACTGTTACTGACGATATTTCTACCACAGCCGCCGGTAAATTTCTAGTAACCACCTCAGATGTGCCTGTTTCGTTTAATTAGGTGGGGGCTCAAACAAAATTCAAACTTTCTTGTGGTATTATCAGGGTATATTTTGGTGGTAGTTGTAGAGAAGTGTGGAGGTAAGATGGCTAAATATTTCACCAAGACAATGTTTTTAGGCCGATTATTCGTGGTGGTAGTTATAGTCATTGGAACACTGTCTTTATCTGAACCTCTGGCGGCTGCACCGGTAGCCCAGGTTGCTGGCTCGATTCTACCACCCGACTCCGATCTGGATGGGTTGGCCGATACAGTCGAACTTCAAGGCTGGATAAATGAAAGGGTCAATGATCAGGGGGGCGGCGCACCCTATTTTACCGATCCTTATGATGCCGACAGCGATGATGATGGTCTGACCGATGGCGAAGAAAAGTTATTTAATACCCATCCTCTGGATAACAAGAATCCGGGCCTCTACACTATTTATGAAGATCGGTTTGAGACAAGTGAATACAGTTTTGCCTGGACCCCGGTAGCTCGTTCTGGACTCTACCGTCCCTACGGCCATCGAATGATTGGCCTTAATACCTTAGTTATTCGTCGGGGAACAACTTTTACTGTTGGTGGTCCTCGGGTTGTTGATGGGGCTGCGGTAACGCTGAATTGGTCGGACGGGCTAAAGAACCCCGGTGTATTAAGCCCATTGACAATTGGTCAGTCCAATCCCTGTGGTGACCAATGCAATAGTTGGAATGTCACTGCACCGTCTAATAGTACGGTGGGAAAATATAAACTCACGGCTAGTAATGGCCAGGGTTGGACTGATACGTTAATCGTAGATGTTATTTTTGAAATGCCTTCTGATCTGACCCCTGCGCAAGTTGACGCTTTTTTGTATGATGGTGACCGTAACAATAAGCGTGATGAAACCGGAATTTGGTTTTATGGAAATGGTACTGACCCAGACCAGGATTTAAAGATTAGACTGTATGCATTAAGCTACGATTTTAGCCAATATGCGGCCTTTATCTTTGATGGCGCTGAAGCAGTCAGATATTACGGCAAAACGGCCAGTCAATACCCTAGCGCCATTCAAGTAATTCACGGCTTGAAGACAACCTGGGATGCTTCAGATCGCTTAACTAAGCAAGCTGATGCATTTACATGTTTTGCTTATCCCCTAACCCCTCGGACCACAGCCTGGAATACCCTTTTTCCCGGGAGCAGTAATTTGAACAATCAATGTTCTAACATTGCCGGACTGGTTACCTCTTTGCATCGCTCGGTGGGAATTCCAGCCCGCATGGTCGCTGTGGACCACCGAGGCAGTAATTTTGATACTTCGACGGAAATCTGGACACGTTCAAGTTCCTCCGGCTCTTATAACTGGTATACGGCTCGAGCTTTTGTTTCGAATGAAGGAGACCCCAATAACCTCGGTTATTGTACCCAGACTCATGTGGCTAATGGGTATTATCCCCGGGTTAGCCGCGCCGAGTGGGGGCGTACCCGTTACAAGCCCTATTCCAAAGTTTGGCCATCACGCGGTAATGGTGGTTCAAATGGCAACGAATGGATGATGGTAACAGCTAATGAAAATTGGGTATTAGAAGATGCTCGTAGTGGCTCTAGCGTTGACTATAAATGGGTAGTCTGGGATAAATATAATGTGGTCCGCCAGGATTGGTTTGAAACCCTGGCGATGCCTTATTGGAATTCTAATTATCGGGTAGACCTTGAGCCAGTTGATCTGGGTGAACCGGAAGTTGATAATCCGCCGGCCTGGAATCAACCCGCTCCTTCAGATTGGCTGCCGACTGTTCCGCCCGGCACTCCCACCCTTAACCCCATTGCTAACGCCGATGGTGACGGCAGTTATATTGTTAACTGGACTAATGCCAGTGAGGCCCAATATTATCAACTCGAAGAGGATAGTAACCCCGATTTTACCAGTCCAACCACACGATATTATGGAGGGAGTAAGACTAAAAATATTACTGGTCAACCCTCGGGTACCTGGTATTATCGGGTTCGTGCCGAAAACAACATTGGCACCAGCGCTACTTGGAGTAACATTCAGTCCGTAACCGTTGGTTCTGGTAGTGCCTCGCTTGTGGCGGCTGAAACTAGCTCACTTGAATTGATGACCCTTCAGACGGTCGAAGACCCAGCCTCCGCCTCCCTTAAAGTTCGCCTGGGGGAGGTTGTCAATGAATATGGCCTTGATGAAAATAGTGATGGTCAATTTGAGGCCCTGGTGCTTCAGGTTGAACTAGATGCTATAGAAGCAGGCAGCTATTGGATTCAAGGCCAATTGGGTACGGATCATCCCACAGCGGCTCCGTCGGGTGGCATTATTGCCATTGACGAATTTCAGGTAAATCTGGAACAAGGTCGGCAATTAGTCAATCTGTTATTTGATGGTCTGAGTCTTTCACGTAACCGGATAGATGGCCCTTACCAACTTATGCATCTTTTAGTAACAGATGTAGAAAACCCGACCCCGTTAGATTTTGCCAACGCCTCAATTGCTTCTAAGAATAACTCCCACGTTACCGCTGCTTATAAATTCAACGCCTTCAAAACCTCAGATGCGATGTTTGCCCGTAGTTTCAATGACCGAGCTATTGATCTTAATCAAGATGGTTTTGCCGAGGGAGTTGAGATAGAGGCTGTGCTGGATATTTACCGCTCTGGTAATTTTACCGTTGTTGGTGAACTGTATGATAGCAATGACTTGTTATTGGGTGAGGCCACCTGGAGTGGAACGGACAGCCGGGCTGTCCTTCGTTTCAACTACATCGCCGGAGCTTCCGGGCCGTTCGAATTACGCAATTTGCGTCTGAGTCGGGCCGATGGTCAGGGTTTGGATGAATTGGAACGAGCTTATACTACTCAAAATGTCATTCAAGGCCAGCCTGTCTCCGGTTTTGTTGCTTCACCCTCGGCTGATAGCGGTGGCATAGGAACTATGGGTGTGGGTATTACCACGACTACCTATCTAGACATTCCTGTTGATACCAACGCTAATGGCAAGTACGATGCCTTGGAAATTAAGGCGGGTATCGAGGTGGTTACGCCGGATAATTACCAACTAGAGGGCTGGTTGGTAGACGAACAGGGCGAGTTGGTGTCCTGGACGCAAACCGGGCCGGTCAGTTTGGCAGCCGGCACTCAGGAACTAAGCCTGACTTACGATGGGCGAACTCTGGCTGATTATATGAAAACACGCGGTCTGGCTTCTCAAAAATTTACTTTAGTGGCATTGAAACTCTACACTGGTCCACTAAAATGGAATGAAATTAATGATGAGGTTGATGTAGCTTATACAACTCGGAGCTATGGGATTAATGAATTTGAACCGGCGGTCAAGGGGGCAGTCGTGTCATTGGAAGACTATGTTGAAAATGGGGTTGGTCAATGGACAGCTCAGGAACCGTGGTCTCTTGTAGAGACTGGAACCTACTTTAGCCCCACTCATGCGTGGCGAGCAGGAAATGCAAACGCTGTTTTGGACACAGTGTTGAACCTGGACAACGTGGCCGACCCGATCTTGAAGTTTAGAACCTATTACCAACTGGCAGGCAGCGGTGAAAGTGCTTACGTCAAAGTTTCTGGTAATGGGAGCAACTGGCAAACGGTCGCAACCTTTTCCGGAACGATCAAATCTTGGGAGACCCAAGAGCTTGACTTAAGGACCTATGATGGACAACCGAATCTGTACTTGCGTTTTGAACTCAATTCCACGGGTGGGGCATCTAACGATTTTTGGTACCTTGACGATCTCTTAATTGTATTCGACTCATTTGATACTGATGGTGATGGTTTGGCCGATGAGAATGACCCCAATCCCACTAACCCCGATACCGACGGTGATGGTCTGCCCGATGGATGGGAGGTGGATCATGGTTCTGACCCAACAGTAAATAACGGCTCGGACCTTGACAACGATGGTTTAAGTAATGCAGATGAATTTGTGCATAGCACCGACCCTCTCAATCCAGATACGGATGGGGATGGCCTGCCCGATGGTTGGGAAGTGAGCACTGGACTCGATCCAAACGACGACGCAGATGATAATGGTGCTGATGGCGACCCGGACAATGATGATTTGACCAATGAAGAGGAATACAACAAGGGTACCGATCCTAACAAGCCAGATACTGATAATGATGGCATACCGGATAATGAGGACCCCAGGATCGATTTTATGATCTTTTTGCCTGCTATCTTCAAGTAGGAGCTAGTCGTTAAGATAACCAATCAGGTTTTGGTGTCACAAATCGAGGGGTGACAACTTTCGCCCCTCGATTGACTCTTTTATCTTTACTACACAGGTTGTCTCTCGGACAAGAGCAACAGCCTAACTCATTTTGTAGAAAGGAGATGTATACCCGTAGTTTTGTCGCTCTGACTACAGGATACAATGTATTATATGCGCATTGCGATTTTTGGTTTAGGTTATGTGGGGTGTGTTTCGGCAGCGTGTTTAGCTAATGAGGGACATCAGGTTATCGGCGTTGATGTTAGCCAGCTCAAAGTGGAAATGATTAATGCAGGAAAAAGCCCTATTATTGAGGCAGGCGTAGATAAGCTTATAGCCCAGGCAGTATCCCAGGGTAATTTGCGTGCCACGACCCTGGCCACGGAAGCAATTGCCCAATCTGAACTTTCATTTATTTGTGTGGGCACACCCAGCCATGAAAATGGTAGTTTAGACTTGCAATATGTGCATCACGTGGCTGGCGAAATCGGTCAGGCTCTGGCCCGGCAGAGTGCTTATCACGTTGTCGCCGTGCGTAGTACCGTGCTGCCCGGTACTGTCTTTAAAGAAGTAATTCCGCTTTTGGAGGAAGCATCGGGCCGGCAGGTAGGCCGGGATTTTGGAGTTTGTTCTAATCCTGAATTTTTGCGCGAGAGCAGTGCTGTTGCTGATTTTCATCAACCGGCTTTTACCCTGATCGGTCAGTGGGACGAGCGCAGTGGAGATAGCGTAGCGGCTATCTACAAAACCATTGATGCCCCTATTGTTCGCACTGATCTGCCTACAGCCGAGATGATAAAATATGTTAGCAATACTTTTCACGCTTTAAAAATAACATTTGCCAATGAAATTGGTAATTTCTGTAAGAAGATGAACGTGGACAGCCATGAGGTGATGCGCATCTTCTGTATGGATACCAAACTGAATGTTTCTCCCGCTTATCTGAAACCGGGCTACGCTTTTGGTGGTTCTTGCCTGCCCAAAGATTTGCGGGCTTTGCTGCACCGGGCGCGCCAGGAAGATTTGGAATTGCCTGTTTTGCAGGCCATCTCCCGCAGTAACGAGTTACAGGCCCGGCTGGGAGTTGAAGCCGTACTACGCACCGGTAAGAAACGCATTGGTATTTTGGGCCTTAGTTTCAAAGCCGGTACTGACGATCTACGTGAAAGTCCGCTGGTATATCTGGCCGAAACTTTGCTAGGCAAAGGTTATGATTTGAGGATTTATGACGAAAATGTTTCAATGGCGCGACTAACCGGAGCAAACAAGCAATATATTGAGAAAGTAATTCCTCATATCTCCTCATTATTAAGTTCATCTCTTGATGAAGTTTTAGCTACATCCGAAGTATTGGTTGTTGGAAATCGGCTGCCGGCTCTGACTGGTCTGCTGGAGCAAAAAAATAATCAGCATATTGTTATTGACTTGGTTCGTATTCGTGAAACACTCAATGGCCTGGATGAGAATTATCAAGGAATTTGTTGGTGAAAACACAGAAAGCAAATTTTAGAGAATGAGCAAAGTTTACGTTAAGGTAAGTTCAGTGCTAATTTTGGCTTTCGTGTGGGGGCTTGTATTTAATCTACAGCATGCTTACGCACAGTGGCCTCCTTTTCGGTTTAACCTGGTTCCGGTTTATGAAAATGGTAAGATCACTTATAATTTTACCTTTGCTAATCAGGCAGATTGGCCAATGGCAGACGTGACTATTACGCTGCCTCTGCCGACTGGAACTCGGTTTTTGAAAGCAGATGCCCAGCCAGGTACCGAGGTTACTTTTGATGGGCAGCAAGTTACCTTTTTTACCTCGGTTTTGCATCAGCCTCTTAGAAATGCCGTATTTGTGGTTGAAGTCATAGACCCGGCTCAGGTCATTTTTTCAACCCATGCCTGGATTGCCTGGAAGGGCGATCAACCTGGTGATTACCTTACTGAAGATATTTCGTTTGATAAAACTCAACCACCCTTAGGTTGGACTGGAACCTCCTCACCTCGTCTACTGTTGCGGACTACTGCTTCCGTAACTGCTGGAATTGTTACCTACAACATTTATCCCGTTAAGACGGGGCAACTCCGTATGTGGGATGTCAAAATCAATGTGCCTATTCCTGAGGGGGCTACATTTCTTTCTACCGAAACGCCTTCTGCTTTTTCGGCCAATTTTGCTGGAAACGAAGTGTCGTATTTTACAACAGAATTGGGAAATCAAACTGAACCCGTATCTCTCATCCTGAAAGTTTCTACAGCCGAAGTGTCCACGCCTTTTGTGGTCATGTATGCCTGGGCGAGTTGGAAAAATGCAGGCCGAAATGTGGGGCGGCTTATCCCTGCTCAGGAGGAAACCCGTAGTGGTGATATTGTGGTACAACCTAATATGCCACAGTTTATCCTCTCTGATCGCATCGGTGATGTGCCATTTAGCGAATATGATCTAACCAGTATTGCTCTGGGGTCAGATAGTGCTGACCTTAAATTCGTAGTGTATACTGCCGGGAAATTAGGACCAGTCGGCAAAAAGTTAATATATAACTTGTATATTGATCAGGATTGCCGCCTGGATACAGGGCAGGAGCGGAATGATCTGGGCAGTGATTATCTAATCCGGTATGAGCACGATAAAGGTCGTGCTAACTTTAACACTTGGGATATGGCGCAGCAAAGATGGGCCTGGGTTCAGCCTCTTCAATTTAGCCGTTCAGCCGATGAACAACAATTCACGATACGGATTCCAAACAATTTACTGGCAAATAGCCTCCAATTCTGTTGGCAAGCCGCAGCTACATACACCGACCCTGCCTTTCCCGTGAATCCACCGACCGATATAACTGCACTGACTCGATATGAAGCCATACCTGCGACCTCAATTGCAACAGTTCCTCTTGCTTCGTCTGATGCATTAGCGCTAGTGGAGAGATCTGAAAATGATACAAATACTTCGCCCGAAGAGTTAAGCGACACCGGTGTGGACTCATCAGATAAGGGTATAAACGGTAAATTAGCTATACCTTTCGATAACGGCTACACTCGTTACGATGTCCACATTTTCTCTTTGTCCACTGGTCAAGAGATATGGCAAATCCCTAATGCTCGTCAGCCCAAATTCCGCTTTGATGGTCAACGTTTGCTAATTAACCACGAAGGTGGCGGAGTAGAGAATATTTTTGAGTATAATCTGCTTGATGGTACAGAAAAGCAGGTTAGCAATTGGCCCGAAGACTCTTATCCTTCTTATGACTCGTGGGGTAATCGGTTAGTTTTTGCCAATTCCAACCTTATTATCAGTGCTAACGGAACTCGCCAGCCTTTTATCTTTGTACAGTGTGGCTTAATACCACCTTACCTGGAAACAGAAGCCCGCTGCCGCGATATTCCTTCATTGGGTGTTCTGGTCCCCGCCGGTCAAATGGGTGAAATCCAGGGAACTCATCCGGTTTGGACCAGCAATGATATGATTGCCTATAAAGGCTGCAACACCTGGGCCGGTTCGCGGCTGTGTGGAATCTACCTGGTTCCTTCGGCCTCGACCAAGGGCTTTAGCGATGGGTTTATCCCCCGACAATTGACGCGCGACACCAGTGATATTCCTTCGGATAGCAAAGGAAACCTGATTGCTTTTACTTCGCGCCGCGATGGTAACTGGGAAGCTTATGTGATGGACCTGAACGGCGACGGGATAAGGAACTTGTCAAATAGTCCCGACTCCGACGACGGTCTTCCGGCTATCTCTCCCGATGGTTATTGGGTTGCATTTGTTTCTAATCGGGGTGGGCAGTGGGCGGTATGGGCTGCACCTGTTGCCGGCGGCGACGCCCAAAAGCTGTTCGATCTGCCAACCAATGCCCCGTGGGGTAGTGGTGATCGAGACTGGACTAACGAGCGTATTTCCTGGGGACCTAACTGACTTTAGGATCCCAAAGCTTGCTTTGGCTTTTCCAATGCAAGCTTTGGACTGCATTTCGTCCTCAAGCTGTCCAATTTAGGGAATAATAAAGGTTTTCAACCGCTCCTCATCCACCGTAACCCCCGCCAGTGCATCGAGGTCAAGATAGCCCTCTCTCAACTCAATCGGCCGATTGACAATCTCATCCTCTAACTTGAGGAAAAAACTCAACTCCGAAGGATGCTCAATCCCGGTCAGGCCGGCAAAAATGGCCGCGCGAATGGTCCCAATGGTAGAACTGGCTTGTGAACCGACCATAACCCCCTTATCGTGCTGCCGGGCGGCGGCCAGCATTTGCAGCGATTGAGTGTAGCCGGTGCGGGCTGTTTTGATATTGAGGATGTCAAAGGTGTCAAAGTGCAATTCGCGGGCCAGATCACGCGGGGTAAAAGTGCTGTCGTCGGCGATGAGGGGCAGAATTTGGGCGGCGCGCAGTTTGGCCCGTTCGGAGATCAGTTCAACCGGCAGCGGCTCCTCGACATATAAAATTCCCAAATCGGCCAGTTGACGTAACTGCGCCGGGGACTCCTCCGCCCGGAGACCTTCGTTCGCATCGGCATACAACTCAAGCTGACTGCCGGCAAACTCGACCTGCAACTGGCGAATGAGCGCCAGATCATCCGCCAGATTGCGCCCGACCTTGACCTTGAGCACCCGCACGCCCCGCTCATAAACCGCTTTGGCCTCGGCCAGCATAGTCGCCGGGTCGGAAATGCCCAGGATATAGGAAACTTTGATTTTACGGGTGGGTGGGTTCAGATAGTCGAGCAAACTCTGCCCCTGACAGGCCGCCAAAGCGTCGTGCAGGGCCATGTCCAGCGCCCCTTTGGCCGTGTGGTTGTTGGCAATGGTCGCCATGTGCCGGTTGGCCCCGGCTAAATCGGCGACATCCAACCCTGTCAATTGGGGGGCAAAATGTTTTGAATAATAACCTGGACCGACTCGGAGGTTTCGCCGTAAATGGTGGGACGGGGTGTAGCTTCGGCCAGACCGACCTGGCCGGTGTCGGTCACCACCCGGACGAGCACGTGCTCCAGAGCGTCCATCCGGCTGGCTTTGCCCCAGCTTAACGCGCCGGCCATGGGCAGCCGAAAGGGAATAGTTTCAATCTGGGCAATTTTTGGCATAAGGTTTATGGTTCCAGCCAGCGGGCAATCTTTTCCGCAACCACTCGGGCCGGGTGGGCGGCGGTGTCAACCACCAGCACCTGCTGCGGGGGCAGCGTCCGGGTCAGGTGAACCCGCGCCGTGCTGGAGTCATAATTGCGGCGCTCTTTGACAATAATCGAAATCTTCTGGACCACCTCATCCACCGGAATTTGAGCCAGCCGAGCACCCGTAGCAATCTGTTGCAGGGTTTCTTCGCTAAAAACGGCTTCCACACTTGGCACGTTTTGCAAAGCCGCCATCAAATCCTGGCTGGCCAGCAAACCGGCTTGAACTTTGCTGGTGGTCATATCAAAAACATCGCCCCGATTCAACAGGCGGGTGAGGCGGATGGTATCGGGGGCGTCCAGCACCACAAAGCGGGCCAGGGGGAAAAAAGTAACGGCATGTTGAACCTCGTTCAGGCCACGCAGCCCATCGAAAATAAGCAGGGGTTGGGCCGTCTTGGGGTTGATAACCACTCGGCTCAAGGCGTGGGCCATCCCGCCGGGAAATTTGTCTCGATAGCGAGCGGTGTACTCAAAACGCTCCAACCGGTCGGTTACGGGGCCAACCGGCTTCCCTGCTTCAACTTGAAGCGAGGTGATAATGATCTGATCGGTAACATCGCGCCGGTTGGGTAACAGGGTAAAATTGAGACCGTTTTCCGGCAGCAAGTCCAACACAGTTGACTTACCCACTCCGGTCAGGCCAACCATAATCACCAGGGGTAATTCAACCAGATATCGAAAACCGACCGGGATAGTATCGCCCTCCAGGGCAAAGGCCACAGCTTCGGTCAAAAATTTCATAGGTTTTGCCCTCTTTTCTGGGCGGGATTTTACCTCAAAACAACAAAAAAGCCATTTTTGAGGATGGGTTACAATTTTAGTTTGCGACCCCCTCCCATCCATGCTACAATTTTCCCACATACTAAATGTATATTTTTTCTGGAAAGCGGCCTATGCAAATTGCGATTAAGATTGCCCTGACAACCCTGATTGCCCTGTTCATCTTCATGATGGGGGCCGGGGCTGGTTACGCTGTCCGTGATTATGTGGTTGACGACCAGCCGGATGAGACCGAGCTTGACTCACTGACCCTGTATTGGGAAGTCTGGCACCGGGTGGAGGAACAGTTCTACGGTGAAGTACCCAACGGCCCGATTGCTACCTACGGGGCAATCCGGGGGGCGCTGGCAACCCTGAACGATCCCTACACTTTATTCATCGAACCGGAGCCGGCGGCGGAAGAAAAAGCCCAACTGGAGGGTCAATTTGGCGGCATTGGTGCTTTTATCCAGCGCGACGAAGCGGGCAAGGTCATCCTGGACCCGATGCCCGATCAGGCCGCCGAAAAAGCCGGACTGCTGAAAGGTGACATTTTACTGGCCGTGGATGGCCGGCCTGTCACCCCCGAAATGCCGACCGAAGATATTATCAAGTGGATCAAGGGCGAAATTGGCACCACCGTTATTATAACGATTCAACGCGCCGGAGTCGAAGAACCGCTTGACATCACCATCGAGCGCGCCCCCATCGAAACCCCCAGCGCGCAGTGGCGAATTTTGGAAGAAGCCCCTAAAATTGGCTATATCCAATTGACCTCTTTTACCGAGCGCAGCAACAAGGAGTTGAATCGCGCTTTTGATGAGTTGTCGCAGCAGGGAGCCGAGTCCTACATTTTGGATTTGCGGAACAACGGCGGCGGTTTGTTGGAAACAGCGGTAGATGTCGCCAGCCAATTTCTGCGAGAAGGGGTGGTGCTGCGGGAGGACCGCAAAAGTGAAGGCGAGCGCGTTTATGATGTGCGCGCCGGGGGCAAGGCTTTGGACCAACCCCTGGTGCTGCTGGTCAACGGCGGCACCGCCAGCGCCAGCGAGATTGTGGCCGGAGCCTTGCAGGATTACAAACGAGCCATCCTCATTGGTGAAAAAACTTTTGGCAAGGGCAGTGTCCAGTTGATTTATGAACTGTCAGATGCTTCGCGTCTGCATGTTACCGTAGCAAAATGGTTCACTCCCAACAATAATGCTATTGATGGCAAGGGTTTAATCCCCGATATTGAAGTCCTGATTTCTGAAGAAGACCGGGCCAATAATCGTGATCCGCAGTTGGAGCGGGCCGTCACATTTTTGAAAGAAGAGAAGTAGTCAATAGATTTTGAGGAAGCTGCATTCACCGAATTGAAACAAGCCCTCTTGGGTTAAAGAAGAAGGTGTTTTGATGCAACGTCTCCCTAAACTACTGCTGATGATTGGTCTTGCCGGAATTGTCACCTTTGGCTCTTTTTTGGCCGGGATGGTCTATTACGCTAATTTTCTGGCCGCACCCCAGTTAGCGGCAGCTCCTGCCTTTGAGACAGGTATCCTCTTGAGTCAGCGACCAGAGCCAAACACCGCCGGCGTGCCCGACGAATTCAATACTTTTTGGGAGGCATGGTCATTTTTAGACGATCAGTTTTACGGCGAAGTTCCCTCAGACAGTGAACGGGTGTATGGCGCTATTCGGGGTATGGTGAATGCTTTTGATGACCAGCA
This sequence comes from Anaerolineales bacterium, assembly GCA_012032575.1. The sequence continues at coordinate 30,981 of JAAUSP010000008.1, forward strand.
TACTGCCTTTATTGACCCGGCCCGCGCCGCAGTGATGAGCGAAAATATCAGAGGTAGTTTTGAGGGCATCGGGGCCACCATCCGCCTGAATGAAATTGACCAGTTGGTGGTGGTTGAAGCGCTGCCTGACCGGCCTGCTTTCAAAGCCGGATTGCACCCAGGGGACGTAATCTTGAAAATAGATGATGGCTCGGTCAAAGGGTTGAGCCTGTACGAGGCGGTCAGCCTGATTCGTGGACCGGCCGGCTCGTCAGTTGTGTTGACCATCGAGCGTGAGGCAGAGCCGGAAGTATTCCAGGTAGAGGTGGTCCGGGCCAAAATCGAAATCCAGATTGTCGAAGCCCAACTACTGCCCGATGCCCCCGAAATAGGCTATGTTAAACTGGCTCAGTTCAGCAATGGCGCCGCCAGAAAAGTGGCCCGCGCCATAAAAACTTTGCGGGATCAGGGCGCTACGGCTATCATCTTCGATTTGCGCAGCAATCCCGGCGGCTTGTTGTCCGAAGCGGTCGAGGTGAGCAGCCTCTTTGTAGCTGAGGGAACAGTGGTGATTGAAAAGTTGAAGGATGGCCAGCAGAAAAAATTTGAAGCCGGCAACCACCCCCACGTTGCGACCGATGTGCCGCTGGTGGTGCTGGTCAACGGCGGCAGCGCCAGCGCCAGCGAGATTGTCGCCGGAGCCATGCAGGATTTGCAGCGGGCTGCCCTTATCGGCGAGCAGACCTTTGGCAAAGGTACGGTCCAACTGCCGCACGATTTGTCGGACGGCTCCGAATTGCGGGTAACGATTGCCGAATGGCTGACCCCCGCTTCGCGCCAGATCCACGGCCAGGGTATCACCCCTGATGTTATCGTCGAAATGACCGCCACCGACACCGAACAGGAATTGGACCCGCAACTCGATGCGGCGGTTGAATATTTGCAGCAATCGTCGCCTATGTCACTAAACGAGTCAACCCAATAAACAAGAGGCTTTGAAGGTTGCCAACCTTCAAACCTTCAACTTTCCAACTTTCCAACTATGAGTGACCAACCTGTCAAAGTTATTGCCAGTAATCGAAAAGCCCGCCATGATTATCACATTGAAGATACGTTTGAAGCGGGTATAGTTCTGACCGGCAGCGAGATCAAATCAATCCGGGCCAGACAAGTCAACTTGAGCGATGGCTATGCTGCCATTCGCAACGGTGAGGTATGGCTGCTGAATGCTCACATTGCCCCCTACCATCAGGCCAGCTACGAAAACCACGAACCGCGCCGTGACCGCAAATTGTTGATGCATCGTCGTGAAATTAACCGGCTGACCGGCAAATTGCAGGAAAAAGGGCTAACCCTGATCCCGCTGCAAATCTATCTCAAAAACAGCCGGGCTAAAGTTGAATTGGGGTTGGCTCGAGGTAAAAAATTACACGATAAACGCGAATCCGTCCGGGAACGAGACGACCAGCGCCAGATGGCCCGTGCCATGGGACGACGACTAAAAGGAGTAGATTGATGGCGGCCAACCCGTTTCAATTCAAACATTACCACCCGCGCCCGCTGGAAATTATTGATACCACCCTGCGTGAAGGCTCGCAAAGCTCGCTGCTGCACGACCATTACAAATATTTTTCAATCAAATGATAAGGTAGAGATTGCCCGTGCCCTGATTGTGTTTGGGGTTAAGTTTATTGAACTGTTTGCGCCCATTGTCAGCCCGCAAGAGCGCGATGATTTTGCCGCCATTAAGGCAGTGCGGGATGAGTTGATTATGCAAAAGGGCTACACCTTTTTGCTGGCCCACGTGCGCTGCCACCCCGACGACATCGCTTCGGCGATTGAGGCCGGGGCCGATGGGCTTAATTTCTATATCGGCCTGTCCGAAACATCGCGCATGTACAATCATGGCCGCGATTTGGAAGAGTTGACCCGGCGAGCCAGATTACTCCTGGAAGAGGTGCGCCGCCATCACCCGGAATTGATTCTGCGCTTCAGCGGCGAAGATGCCTTTCGCACCCCTGAGCCGCATCTTTTCCAGGTTTATGATGAAATTGTGCCTTTTGTGGACCGCCTCGGCACGCCCGACACGGTAGGGGTCGCAACGCCGACTGGCGTTGTGCAGCGCATCAAAGCCCTGCGTGAGCGTTACCCCACCATGAACTTTGAAGGACATTTCCACGATGATCGTGGATTTGGCCTGATTAATGCTCTGGAAGCGGTCAAGAGTGGGATGCGCTATATCAATACCACTTTGCTGGGCGTCGGCGAGCGCTCCGGCATCACTTCGATGACGGCCCTGTTTTTCAATCTTTACATTGACAAAGCCTATGACCACCTCGAAGGCTACAATCTGCGCGGCTCCTACCCCATCAATGTGATGTTTGCTTCCAAGCTGAAAAAGTTGGTCCCCTCCAAAGAGCCGGTCAGTTTGACCAACCGCACCCACACCGCCGGCGTTCACCAGAAGGCCCTGCTCAACAACGCCGGCACCTACGAAGCTTTTCCGCTGGACCAGTTTGGCGTCAGCGAGTCGGAAGTGCTGTTGGGGCCGTTGAGCGGCTGGAATATTGTCCATTACTTCCTCAAAGAAATTAAGGGCTACAACCTCGACGAGGGTACAGCCCGGCAAATTGCGGCAGTTTTCAAAGAACGGGTTTACAACATCGGGCCAAACGACTCGCCTACCGAGATTCTCATCGAAATCGCCGAAAATCAGTTCGGCCTGAGCCACATCACCGTGCCGGAACGCTTCAAAGATAACATTCTGCAACGCCTGGACGCCGATCAGCAAGCCGAAATCGCCGAAACCTATGGCCGCGATGCCGCCGTCAGCCTGAAACGATGACGCGAAGATAGGTGAGGCGAAGCGTAAAGCATAACGCAAAAATCGTAAATCCGCCGAAGGCGCGCAAAGCGAAATCGTAAATCAAAATGGGTCACACTTTTGTTGAAAAAATTCTCGCCAGAAATGCCGGGCTGCCGGAGGTAACACCAGGCCAGGTCCTTGACGTAACCCCTGATGTTGCCCTGAGCCACGACAATACCGCGGCTATTTCCAAAATTTTCTACAGCCTGGGTATCCAGCAGGTGAAATACCCGGAGCGGTTGGCGATAACCCTGGATCATGCCGCTCCGCCCCCTACCACGCAGCACGCCCAAAATCACGCCGATGTCCGCCGTTTTGTGGCTGTGCAGGGTGTCGAACATTTTTTTGAGGTGGGCCGGGGTATCTGCCATCAGGTTTTGTGCGAAGAAGGATTAATTTATCCGGGTGTGCTTCTGTTGGGGGCCGACAGTCATTCGACCCACTACGGCGCATTGGGCGCGTTTGGGGCCGGCGTGGGCCGCAGCGAAATGGCGGCGATCTGGGCGACCGGCCAATTGTGGCTGCGGGTCCCGGAAAGTCTCAAAATCACCTTGCATGGTACATTCAATCCCTGGGTGACGAGCAAAGACATCGCTCTGTTCATCATCGGCCAGTTGGGCGCGGATGGCGGCCTGTATGCCAGCGTCGAGTTTCACGGCGAAGCAGTCGCCGGGATGAGCATGGCCAGCCGTTTTGTGCTGCCCAACATGATGGCCGAGATGGGTGCGAAGAATGCCTGGGTGATGCAGGACAAGGTGACGTTTGAGTGGCTGGAGCAGCAAATCAGCAGAGGGGTAGAGGGGCAGAGGGGCAGGGGAGAAAAAGATTTACAATCCCAACTCCAGGAGTGGGAGGCTGCCAGCCGTAAATTAGCACCCGACCCGGACGCGACTTATCTGGCGAAGTATGATTTCGAGGCCGGGGCGATTGAACCGCAGGTAGCCTGTCCGCACAGCGTAGACAACGTTAAGCCGTTGAGCGCCGTAGCCGGCACAAAAGTGGATCAGGCGTTTTTGGGAACCTGCACGAATGGCCGCCTGGAAGACCTGGCTGTTGCCGCCCAGATCATGGCCGGTCGGCGGGTTGCGCCGGGGACGCGGCTGCTCGTCATTCCCGCTTCATCCCAGGTTTACCTGGATGCGGTCAAGGCCGGCTATGTCGAAACGCTGCTGGCTGCCGGAGCCGTTTTTAATTCGCCGGGCTGCGGCCCCTGTATGGGCAACCACATGGGCATTCCCGCCCCCGGTGAAGTCACTATTAGCACAGCCAATCGCAATTTTCGCGGGCGCATGGGCACCCGCGAGTCCGACATTTACCTGGCTTCGCCGGCGGTGGTTGCCGCCAGCGCCATCGCCGGCAAAATTGCCGGGCCGGAGCAGGTGTTATAACATGCCGGGCCAGGAGGTTAAGATGGAAAAATTATTACCTTTGCGCCGTCA
>JAAUSP010000334.1 GCA_012032575.1 Anaerolineales bacterium
AACAGAGACAGAATTCGGCCAGTACCGCGAAGAAATTATAACGCTGATGCTGGCTGGAAAAAAAGAAGAGGCCCTGGCGCTGTTGCGTGGTAATGCTTACGCACCTGCAAAAGCGGAAGAAGCATCTATGATCAAAATGATAGAGATGAAGGTTGCCGATGCCAAAACTACGTCAGACGATAACACTGCTTTGGCGAGCCAAAGCACCCTGGTGATGGTGGCGATCATTGTCGTTGGCGTATTAATCGCGGTGGTGATCGGCATTGTCCTCTCATACAGTATTACCAAACCGATGAGCCAAGGCGTGACTATGATGCAAGCCATGACCCAGGGTGACCTGAGTACACGCTTGAAGATGACCAGAAAAGATGAGATAGGCATCCTGTCCAGATCAATGGATGAACTGGCAGATTCCACCGATGGGATGGCAATCATGGCTCAAAAGATTGCCGCCGGCGACTTTAGCGTGGCGTTTGAAATGCGGTCGGAGAAAGATGTGCTTGGCAGATCGTTTACGCACATGCTGACCAGTCTTAAGCAGGTAGTGATAGACATTGTCAATATCTCGGAAAAACTGGCAGATGGCGACCTCACCGCAACCCCCCAGGCAGAATACGGCGGTGAATTTGCCAAAGTGAAAATCGCTCTCATGGCGGCGCTCGATGGCTTAAACAGCACCATGCGCCAGACCAATGCCGTGGTTGAACAGGTGGCGCAATCGGTGGAGCAGGTCCGCTCCATCAGCCAGGATCTGGCCTCTAATGCCGAAGAACAATCCTCCGCCGCCGAAGAAGTGACCTCGAACCTGGAAGAAACCAACACCCAGGTTAAAGCCAATTCTGAAAATGCCGAGGTGTCCAACCAACTGGCCAGCGAAACCGGAACTGTGGCCGATCTGGGCCAGGCTAAGATGAAAACCATGAGCGAGGCCATGGGGGCTATTGCCGACTCGTCCCGCGAGATTGCCAAAATCATCAAGGTCATTGATGAAATCGCCTTCCAGACCAACCTGCTGGCCCTGAACGCTGCCGTTGAAGCCGCCCGGGCCGGACAGCATGGACGCGGTTTTGCTGTGGTCGCTCAGGAAGTGCGCAACCTGGCCGGACGCAGCGCCAAAGCTGCCAAAGAAACCGCCGAACTGATTGATGACGCCGGGCGGCGGGTGGCCGACGGGGTCAAGGTGGCCGGTGAAACATCAACTGCCTTGAACGAAATTGTGCAAAATGTGACTAAAGTGAAAGACCTGGCCGGCGAAATTGCCTCCGCCAGTGAGGAACAATCCAAAGGACTGGCCCAAATCAACGTCGCGATGTTGCAGGTTAACCAGGGCGCTCAGGCCAGCAGCCAGCAAAGCGAAGAGTTGGCCAGCACCGCCGACGAACTGGGCAACCTGGCCGACCGGCTGCGCGAAGAAGCCGCCCGCTTTAAGCTGCAAGAGCAAAAAGGGTTCACCGATGGTATGGGTGGCCTGCTGCCCGCCGGGATCACCCCGGAAATAATGCGGCAGATTGTGGAAATGGGCAGACAGCAAAATGCCGCCGGCGCTCAGCCCAACAAAACAGCAGTGCCCCAGCCTGTGGTTCACAAAGAAAACGGCAAAAAAGTCGCCCTGCCACTGCCGATGGACCGGGACAAACGCGGCTACGGGCAATTTTAACTGACAAAAATTAAAGCTACTCAGGAACCTTCAGCCCCTCTCCGCTGGGAGAGGGGTTGAAGTCTCCCATTTTTCACCCAAGGAGTTCTAAATGGCAAAGAAGAAAATAATGATCGTTGACGACGCCGCTATGATGCGTGTTATTGTTAATAACGTTTTGAGTGACGATCCCAATTTTTATGTGGCCGGATACGCTACCAACGGTAAAGAGGCCCTGTTGAAACTACCCCAAATTCAACCGGATTTAATTCTGCTGGACATCGAAATGCCCGAAATGGACGGGCTGGAATTTTTGCGCCACGCCCGCTTAAAAAGTAAGGCCAAAGTGGTGGTTCTCTCCTCTGTCACCCCGACCGGTTCCCCCAAAGCGATCCAGGCCCGTGCGCTGGGCGCGGATGCCATAATTTCCAAACCATCCGGGGCTGTATCTTATGACCTTCAGGAGAAACGAGGCAGTCAACTGGTCCAAACCATCTATCAGCTTTTAAGCCTTGAAAATAGGTCGGGTTGATAATGAATGATAAAGACACCCCGCTCGACAGCTCGAATGAACTGGAAGAAATCTGGTCAATCTTTGCTCTGGAAGGCAGAGAATCACTGGATACCGTTGAAAAAACGCTTCTGGCCCTGGAAGTGACCCCGTTAGATTTTGAGCAGGTGCGCCAACTGTTCCGCGCCTTACATACGTTCAAGGGCGCAGTGCGGATGATGGGCTTACCCGCTATGGAAGCTTTGGCCCATGGTGCAGAAGACCTGGTGGGGTTGGTTAGGGATGAGGGTGTAACTCTGACGAAAGAAATGATAAACCTGCTACTGGATGTTTTAGATCAACTGCGCCAGATGCTGGAGTATGCCCTCATGCACCGGCAAGATGATAAAACCGCGAACATCGCAGGGTTGCTGGCCCGCCTTAGAGGGGTACTGGCCCAATACACCCAGCCGCCAGATATAGCCAGACCTGCCCCGGATGATGAAAATTCAGAGAAGCCTGCGGATAGCTTCTCAGATGCCGCTGCCCAGCCCAGCGCTCCCGCCGCCGTTGAACTTCCGGCTGAGGCAAGCGTTAAAATAGATACCCCGGATACAGGCATAGAGATGATAGACCCGGCCACCGATCCCGTTTATCTCCAGATATTCCGGGAGATCGCTGAAGAAGAATTGTGGCGATTGCAACACGCCCAAACCGCCCTGACCGACGGCGATGAAGCCGCCTTCTTAGAAATTAAAGAGATGGCCGATAACCTGGGCCACGCTGCCCGGCAAATGGGCTTTATGCGTATTGTAGCCGTGCTGGAAGAGTTGGTCAATGCGGTAGACAATTCGGCAGATCAAGACCCGTTTACCGGGCCGACAGTAATAACGGCCCACCTGGAGAACTTGTTGGTTGAATTTTTGGGAGTTTCCGTGCCGGTCACACCCGCAATTGCGTCCGTCCAGCCGCTGCCGCAGGAGTCGCCGGTTGAAGCAGCCGCCCCTCTCACCGAGGTCCAAACATTCCTGAAAACGGCTCAAGGCGAATTGAGTCATTTGCGAGGGGCCTTAGTGTCCCTGGGCAGTGGCAATGAAGACGCACTGCCGGAAATTCAACAGGTTGCTGCCACCTTGAAGGATGCGGCCCAATTGCTGGGCTACAGCCGCTTTATTGAGAGTGTGGATAACCTGCTGGCCGTAACCGCCGAACCTGCCTCTGAAGCCCGCAATCTCCAGTTAAACAAAGTGGAACTGGCCCTGTTTGAAGAGTTGGTAACCATCCAGGAGGTCAGTCAAACCCCGGCCCCCGAAGACCCTGAGGGGATGCCCAATTTTGTCTGGCTGTTCAGACGCTGGCATGCGGTCAGAGTATTTGCCAATCTGGCCCGTCTGTGTGAGGTAGCGGATGATTTGCACCAGTTTATGCAGCAGTTTTTGGCCGATGGCAGCGTATCAAAAAGGATACCCGTCTGGCCGATGAAGCCACCTACCTGCTGCGGGCGATTTATCATAGCTGCCTGTTTTACAAGCTGGATCAGGTGGCCCGGTTAACCCTGGCTCTGGAAGATTTGTATGCCCGGATTGCCAAGCACGAAATGACCATCCCCGCCACGTTAATCACCCTGACCCAAACTTACGTGGCCCAACTGGGCGGCGTCATCGAGGCCATTCGTGAGGGCGAATCACCGGAATTGGCTCCGCTGGAAGCGATGATTGGGCAAACTGAAGAAGTCCTCTACCGGCACACCGACGGCCAATCATTGCAGGTTGCGCGAGAAGTCCTCAATCTGTTAGACATCTCTCCGGAATTTAAAGCGATGATCACCCCGGAAAGTTTGCTGGCAGTGGGGCAAGCAATGCAAGCCGGACAGCAGTTTTATACCCTCCTGGCTGACCTGGATCAAAATGAAACCATCGGCCTGGCCTTTTATGAATGGTCTCAAAACGCCGCCGTCACCCTGATTACCAATGTGACCGTTTACCAGGATAATCGCTCATTGTTTGATTTCTTGCTGGCCACCGATACCAGTCAGGAAACCCTTTTGGCAGCATTAGCCACCATTGATCCGGCGGGCGACTATCTAAAATTAAAAGCATGCGCCTTACGCACCGACATTAACCTCACTACGGTCATCGGTGAACAACCCGTGTCTGATCCGGTTTACCGGGCCGACCATGATGGCAGCCAAACCCACACAACAACCGACCTGGCGGCGCTGACCCAATTGATGGAAATCGTGGGCAAGATGCTCACGACCCATACGACCCTGCACCGAAGCACCGACAGATTGACCGGGCAAAATCTGATTAATACGATCACCCAAATCGTAAAACAAGCTGGCGGCAACTGGGAATATGCCCGCCAGGAAACGCAGCGCTCGCTGGAAAGTTGGGCCAATGAGCTACATACCCTGGCTCAAGCCGAAGCCGAGTTGGGCGCTAGCCTCAGCCAACTTTACGAGATGGCCCTGACTTTGCGGGTAAAACCTGCTGCCGTCATTCTGGACCCTTTGCCGCATCTGGTGGAAGACCTGACCCATCATCAGGGCAAAACAGTAGAACTGGTGATGAATGGCGCGGAGATAGAGCTTGATCATCACACACTCGACCTTCTGGCCGGCCCCATTCGCCGGTTGGTGTGGGGGGCGGTGGCCCATAGTATCGAACTACCGGCCCAGCGCCAGTCTGTCGGAAAACCGGCAGCCGGGCGGGTGATGTTGACCATCAAGAAACAGGATAATCGAGTACAGGTGGTTATTGAGGATGATGGCAGCGGCCTTGACCCGGCTGCAATAACCGATCTGATGGTCATTAACACCGAGCTTCAGGCGCATCAGGGACAACTTGTCGTCAGTCACGGCCCGGAGCACGGGGCGCGCGCTATCATTGATCTACCGCTGAACCTGGTGGTGGTTGACGGGATGGTAGCACGGGTGGGACAGGTACATTACATTGTGCCAATTGGCTCGGTTCATCGGATTGTCAAACCGGTCCAAACCGAAATTATTCACACCTCGGCCAACGGCGGGCAGAATTTGCTGCGCCTGAATGAGCGGATTATTCCTATTCAAGACTTACCCGGAGATACCACGACCGACGCCAATCAGGACCGTTTAATGATAGTGGTAGAAAAAGATGCCCAAGCTACCGCCCTGAAAGTAGATGAGCTAATCGGACAGCAACAGGTTTTAATTCGACCGCTGCAAGGTTATCTTTCCCAGATGCGGGGCGTGTCGGGCTGCGCTTTGCTGGGGGATGGAGAAGTGGGGCTGGTGTTGAATCTTAATCAGTTAAGTATTAGTGAGGGCCTTTGACGTGCGGGCTGAGCAAATGGTCCAGGGCCAGAAAAAAGGCTTTGGTATGCCGGGCTGACAGAATACCCAGCAGCCACAGCGGTAGCAGGGTGAAGAAGATGAGTTGGGCCGTGGACAGGTCGAACAGCGAGTCGAGGAGCAGCAGCGTGCCAACCCCAAAAATAGCGACCAGACCAAAGTTAATCATAGACAGGGCAAAGATAAAATAGCCCGGCTCTCGATCATAGGGATAACCGCAGCGAGGACAGCCGGGCAGCATGGTAAACCAATCGGAAATGCTTTCGACCCGGCTGGCCGGCAAATACAACGGTGAAATACCACATTCGGGGCAGCGCAGCCGGATGGTTCGCCGCAAGTAGAGCCAGATTTTTTGGGTGAGCGTGGGTTTAGGATTGTTAGCCATGCCCGGCTTGTTTACCCTTCAATCCTTCCAAAAGGACACGGAATTAGTCGGGGCACGCGCTGCTGATAAGCTCGATAAGCTGAACCAAACTCCATCAGCAGCCGGCGCTCCTCAAAAAATGTACCGACGTAAAAATAGAGGGTCAGCAACAGATAGGTGACCAGCAAATTGAGGGTCATCGCCGGGGTGAGCCACAGCAGCAACAAGCTAAAAAAGTAAAGCGGGTGGCGCACCCAGCCGTAAAACCGCCAACGTTTAGCTTTCCGGAAGCGCCAGGCCGTTCAGCCGTAAGCTGGGCCAGCCCTAAAAAATGAAATGCGCCGGTTTGCAGCAGCGAGACTCCCAGGGCAGCCAACGCCAGCAGTTGTCCCCCCACCATCAGCCAACGCCAGGGCGACGGAACCACATACAGGATTGGACCGGGCAGCCAGGCCAGCAGCGGCACAAGCGGCAGTAACGTTATCACGGCGATAATATTGTAAATCAGCCGATACCAGCGCTCAACCCCTGGGCCAAAAACTCGCCGCGCCCAAGCTTTAAGGGCCAGACTGGCCAAAACACTGTGCAACACCCCGTAAAGGGTGAAAAAGATGATTAAAGGAAGAGCGCTTATTAACCAAGACATTAAACCCTCGTGTAGAAAAGGAACTGAACAACTGCTCAACTCTTATGTCATTTCGAGGCCGTAGGCCGACGCGAAGCGTCCCTACCGCGCCGCATCGGTCTCGGAGATTTCTCCCTTCGGTCGAAATGACATGGCTGAGTAGTTACAGAACAGAGAGAAATAAGGGAACCGAAGGATTTCTTCCCCAGTGCCTTTAGTTCCCGGTTTGATTACGGCCAATTGACCAACGGCAAACCCGTTTCCGCTTCAATTGCCAGCAGCCGATTGTATTTAGCCAGCCGCTCGGACTGAGTGATCGAGCCGACCTTAATTTGGTCGCCCGCCCAGCCGACCGCCAGATCGGCCAGCCAGTTATCCTCGGTTTCGCCGCTGCGGGCGCTGATAGTCACCCGCCAGCCGGCCGAGCGAGCCAGTTGACAGGCCTCAGCCGCTTCGCTCAACGTGCCAATCTGGTTGACCTTGAGCAGCAGGGCATCGGCGGCCCCCGTTTCGATGGCCCGGCGAATCCGCACCGGGTTGGTACACAGCAAATCGTCGCCCAAAACCAGCGCCCGACCCGCCACCCCGGCCCGCAGGTCGGGCCAGTGCGTCCAATCATCCTCGGCCAGCCCATCTTCAAGGCTGACAATTGGATAGCGGTCAAGCCACGCGAGCAGTTGGGCTATCATGCCCCGACTGTCAAGCGGTTTGGCTCCCAGATGGTAATATCCCCCACGATAAAAATGACTGGAAGCGACATCTACCGCCAGGGCCACCTCGCGGCCCGGCTCGAGACCGGCGTTACGGATCGCTTCGACCCCATCGGCCAGCATCGCCTCGGCACTGGCGAAGGGTGGGGCCAGCCCACCTTCGTCGGCGGTGAGGGCGCGCATGCCGTAGCGGCGCTGAGTCAGTTCCGCCGCCGCCTGATAGACGGCAAAGGTCGTCGCCAGGGCCTCATCCATGGTGCGGGCAGAGGCAGGAACAATTAGGACATCCTGAATGGGGGCTTGCTGACCGGCATGCTTGCCGCCGCTAAACAGGTTGATGGTCGGGCGCGGCAGGGTTTGAAGCGACTGATCGAGAAGGCCGGCCAAATACTGATACAGCGGTACGCCCCTCTCGACGGCGCAGGCGCGGGCAAAGGCCAGCGATACGGCCAGGATGGCGTTGGCTCCCAGGCGTGATTTGTTGGCTGTACCGTCCAGGTGCAGCATAGCCTGATCGAGTTGGGCGTGGTGGTCAAATATCTGGCCGATCAGCGCCCGGTTGAGTTCGCCGTTGATATGTTCCACCGCCCGGCGGCAGCCCAGGCCGTGATAGCGCTGCGGGTCGCCATCACGCAGTTCCAGTGCCTCCGCCGCGCCGGTCGAAGCGCCGATATTCACCGTGCCAACCGTGAATACAACTGGCTTCCAGGTTTCGCTCGAATGGGGCAGCAGCGCCGACCTCGATCTTGAGGTGCGCGATTCGGTGGGCGGTGCCTTGTTCTTCGGCAATCCATCGGTGGCAAGCGGTGGCGCTTTCGGCAGTAACGTGAACGGCGGCTGCCAGAACCTGGTGTCGAAACGTGCCTACCGAGAACAGCCGTCTGGAACGCGGGCACAGTGCCGACGGGCAGCTATGAAGTCTGGTCTACT
>JAAUSP010000335.1 GCA_012032575.1 Anaerolineales bacterium
CCACCTCGATGCGCAGGTGGCCTTCAATTCGAGTAATCGGATCAATTGCAATCTTTGCCATTTTGTTACCTCGCTCCTAAGAAAATAGTAGACGGTAGACGGTAGACGGTAGACAGGGAACGATCATGCGACCCTGCTACTTTGCGACCCTGCTACCTTTTCATCATCGGTGGCGTGCTCTGGCTCGTGAACACTCCTAAAAAATAGTAGACGGTAAACGGTAGACAGGGTAAAGTGATAATCCTGCTGCTTCACCCCTTCGAGTGCGCCAAAGGGCGTGCTACTCTGCTACCTTTTTAATGCGCCCCGGCTGGATGAACATCCAGCACTCTGAAATTTTTCACTGCGAACATGTAGATTAAGACGCCCAACGCTGTCAATCCGGCGGTTACGGCGAACTCGCCCCAGTTGGGCAGGTAGATTATGTTTTCGTTGTGGGCCACATAACAGACGTTGAGGCGGTTCATGACGACTCCCACGATAATCAGGCTGGCGCTGGTAAAGAGCGGTCCGATCCGCCGGCGCATACCGGGCAGGGCCAGGATAATCAGCGGGATGACCACGCCAATGCCGATCTCCAGCAGCATCGAGATACCGGCGATGCTGCCGTTGAGCATCAAGCCCAGTTCACCGTTCACAATGATGTCGCCCAGTTTGACAATCAAATACAGGCCCAAAACATAGACCAGCCAGCCGCCAATCTCGGCCAGCAGCGGCCGCTCGATGGGCCGGCCAAAGGCTTTGGCGCTGAGCGTTGACTCAAAAATCATCATCGCCAGCCCGACCATAATGGCCGAAATGTAGAAGAGGACGGGCAGGATCGGGGTGTACCACAGGACATTCAGGCGATAGGGCATCAGCAGAAAGAGGCCGCCCAGCGAAGACTGGTGCATGGTCGAGAGGATAACCCCCAGGATGACCGCCGGCAGCGTAATCATGCGCACAAAACGCAGCAGGCCGTGCCAGCCCAGGCGCTCCAGGGCCAACTGGCTGTTTTCGATGCCCAGCACAAATAGATAGGTAACCACGCACCAGGCAATCTCGAACATCACCGAATGGTGGTTCCAGAAGAAGAAGGGGTGATAAAAGCGCGTCGGCTGCCCCAGGTCAAACAAGATAGCCCCCGCAGCCAACAGATAGCCCAGGAAGGCCGTAAGCAGCGTTGGGCGGAGCAGCGGATAGAAGCGTTTGACCCGGAAGATGTAAACCAGGGCCGCGATGGTGAAACCGCCCGCCGACAGGGCCACCCCCGACATCACATCAATGGCAATCCACAACCCCCAGGGGCGGATGTCGTTCAGGTTGGTTATCGCCCCCAGCCCTTGAGTGTAGCGGATCACCGTCGCGTAAATGCCAATCAGAACCAGTCCGCCCAGCATCACCGAACCGGCCGGAAAAACGGCTCGTTCTGTTTTGGCCATTGTTGCTGAAGTTGTTGCCATCTCAAGCCTCCTTCTGCTCTGGGTGCGCATCGCTGTCTTTGCGGACAAAGTAGGTTCCGGTCATCAAGCCGCCCACCCCCAGAATGATGCCCGGCACCGACCAGTTCATCACATCGGTCAGCGTGGGCAGCGGCGTTTCGCCCAGCGTCGGCAGCCCCATCTTTTCAAAAGGCACGTGGGATAGGTACAGTTGCAGCGCCCCGCCCACTTCCTTCTCGCCGTAGATATGGTCAATGTAGCCCTTGCGTTCCTCCTCCGGCCTGGTCTTATCCGCCTCGATGCGCCCCCGGGCCTCGGCCAGCAGGTCTTTCCGTTTGCCAAAGGTCAACGCGCCGGTCGGGCAGGATTCAACACAGTTGGGCTGCAACTTCTGGGCCAGCCGGTTTTTTGGGTCGGCTTCGCTGCCAAGCTGAACGTAACCGAAGCAAAAAGTACACTTCTGGACCAGGGGAATGGTGGTGTCCCACTGGTAGCGGGGCAGTGGTAGGGACAGGCGACCATACAGTAACGGCAGCCAAAACAGCGGTTGACATCGTAAATAATCGGCCCCTCGGCTGTCTTTTGCAGCGCCCCCACCGTGCAGGCCGACACGCAGGCCGGGTCGAGGCAGTGCATACAATTGCGTTTGACAAAAGACCAGTTGGCCCGATCATTGGGCGCGTCCGCAGCCTCATCTTGGTACAGCTTGATTAAGGTCCAGGTTTGGCCCGATAGATCAGCCGGCCGGTCAAACCCCAGCTCGTCCCGTTCCGGGATTGTTTCATTCCAATTGCGACAGGCGGTCTGGCAGGCCCGGCAGCCGACACACAGGGTGGTGTCGTACAGCATGGCCGGCTGTTCCGCGGCCTCTTCAGGGGTAGTTTCGGCGGAGGCCGGTGCAGGCTGCGCCGCGGCCAGGGCCAATCCACTAACCCCCACCCCGGCCATTTTTAAGAATTGCCTTCGACTCACGTCCATAATACCCCCCTACTCTTTGGTATGATTGTTCGGACGGCTGGCGGCAATCGCCCCGGCGGCAGCCGCCCCCACAATTAAACCGCCGACAACGCCGACTGTAGCCGCACTGCCCGCCGAAACCGGCTCAGGCGCTTGCTCTACCGTCGGATAGAAGCTGGGCGGGGTGGCTTCCTGGATGTCCACCGGCTCGTAGATGGGCCGCTCGAAGAAATCGGGGGCAGCGCAGGCAATACAGCCGTGCCCACTGGCCACCGGCCAACTGACACCGTCATTCCAGCGGACTGTCGGGCAGTTGTACGTGGCTACCGGCCCCTTGCAGCCCATCTTGTAAAGGCACCAGCCCAGGCGATGCCCTTCATCGCCCCACTCTTTGACAAAACGGCTGGCGTTAAAGTGGCCGCGCCGCTCGCAGTTATCGTGAATGATCTGGCCGTGGGCAAAGAGGGGTCGTTTTAACTTGTCTACGGCGGGAAACTCGCCAAAGGTGAGAAAGTGGACAATCGTCGCCGTCAGGTTAACCACGTTCATGGGGCAGCCTGAAAGATTAATCACCGGCACATCGGTCACCAAATCCATCACCCCGACGGCCCCGGTAGGGTTAGGCGATACTTTGGGCAAACCGCCAAAGGTGGCGCAACTGCCCACGGCAATAACCCCGGCGGCAGTGGCGGTTGTCTCCATTAATATGTCCTGGGCTGTCCGCCCGCCGATACAGCAGTAAATCCCCTCGTCTTTTGTCGGAATCGAGCCTTCGACGATAACCAGGTGCCCCCCGGCCTGGACCGTTTTGGCGCGGGCTTCTTCGGCTTGACGCCCGGCTGCGGCCATAATAGTTTCGTGATAATCCAGCGAGATTACATCCAGCAGCAGGTCGGCCACCGTAGGACGCGAAGCCCGCAACAGCGATTCGGTATCCCCGGCGCAATCCTGTAGCTCCAGCCATATCACCGGCGGACGTTTGGCGGTTGCTTCCAAAGCTCTGGCAATACGCGGCATATACGTATCCGGCAAGGCCAGAGTGGCCGCCATCACCCCGCAGAATTTTAGAAATTCGCGCCGGGAAACCCCTTTCCGGGCCAAATGAGTCACCAGGTTTGCCTGTTCCTCCAACTGCATAAACTTTACCCTCCTTTGGTACAAAAGCGCACTTCTTTGTGAATAAAATCACATAAATAAATAAAAAAATCGCCATCGGATGATGGCGATCTAGTTCGCTTCAAATAAGCCTATATCACTACAGGGAAAATCTAACCATTCCATGGGCTGCCCCCCACGGCATAACTTTTTGAAGGCTCGAAGATATACAGATTGGAAATGAAGCTTTTATGAGTAATTTTTCACAATTATTTTAACAAAGATAGCGGGGAATGTCATCCCCTGTAGGGGGGACAAAGACAGTGACATTTGTCACTGTCTGAGCCAATCGGTCATTCCACTTGCCCAATTCGGACACCTTAATGAAGCGATTATAGCTGACCAAACTCAGTGGATCCAAATTTACCAGCAGCGGCGGCTTCCACGCCGCTGCTACGCAGGCGTGGGAGCCTGCTCCGCTTCAAAAATTGGATCTACTGAAACTTGGAAATTCAGTCGCAAGGTGGTTGCAGACATATTCCAGGTAATAGGCCCTCTACATTTTTTTTGACAAGGCCCACCTTTTGATGCATTGTAAGCCACGTTACAGATAACTTCTGGTTTCACATATAGACTAAGCCTTGAAAAGTTCCTTGCTTTGATGGGCAACGTCAAACCACGCTAAATCAAATTGAAGATAAGAAAGGATTATTCACCATGACTAAAGCCATCTGGAACGGGATTGTCTTGGCCGAAAGTGACAAAACCATTGTAGTCGAAGGCAACCACTACTTTCCACCCGAATCAATTAATCAGCCCTATTTTCAAGCCAGTGAGACCCAGACTGTGTGCCCCTGGAAAGGGGTTGCCAGCTATTATGATATTACAGTAGAGGGCCAGATGAACCGGGGCGCTGCCTGGTATTATCCTGACCCCAAGTCGGCAGCCAGGAACATCAAGGGCTATATTGCCTTTTGGAAAGGGGTCAAAGTAGAATGAACGCAGGAAAATGCACGCCCCGGTCTGTTCGAGCAGTTATTGAAATAGAGATATGGTAACTATCGGCAATCCAGCCCCGGAGATAAACCTAAAAACGATTAACGGTGAGACGGTTTCCATAGCAGAGACGTGGCGGGGCGGACATCACGCTTTGCTCATCTTTCTGCGTCACCTGGGCTGACTGCCCTGTCGAGACCATGTGACGCAGTTGCGTCCGTACTACGACGACATCAAGGCCATGAACACCGAGGTTATGGTTATTACCTTTGAAACCGGCTATTGGCTACAGGTATGGCTGGCCGAGACGGAAGCGCCCTTCCCGTTGCTGTTGGACACTGCCCGCAAGGGTTATCAAGCCTACGGCTTAGAGCGCTCGCTGCTGCGCTCGTGGGGTCCCAAGAATTTGTGGTATTACCTCAAAGCGCGGTTAACAGGCCGCCAGGCTCATCATACCGGGGCCGACACCAGCCAACTGGGTGGCGACTTTATTGTTGACGCCAGCGGCGTGATCCGCCTGGCTCATCGCAGCCAGGACCCAACGGACCGTCCCCCGGTAGCCAACCTGCTGACCGCGTTGAAGCAGCTATAAGGGTGAAAAATGAAGATCTACCGGCCGTAATGTGTAAACCTATTTACATCAAAAAAAGCGCAACGAAGGTACTGCAAGCTAAACTGGCCCAACTGAGGCTATGAGCCGAGGAAGATCGCCAGGCGGTGGGGGAACGCCCAGCCTGAACAGCGCGGGCATGATCTGCCCGATGAGGACAGTCCTCCAAAGGTTAGGGAGAGGCATTGTGATAACCTCCGGCAGATAGACGGTTGGCCCTTCCATCTCCATCCGCCGGGCCAACTCATAATCGGCCAGAGCGGCGAATAAAAATACCGCTGTGGCCGTTATAGTGGCCCAGGTATCGCTGCTTTTTGAGCCGGCGCGCCAGCCAGCGGTTAAATAAGGTATCCTGATCAAACTGCACATGAAATTTTACTCACCGCCTCAATTTTTGACAATCGGCGCAGAAAGTCTGTTTGCCTTCGGGCGAAAGACGGTAAAGCTGTACCCGGCCTTTTTTCAGGATAAAGAGGACTCCACTGGCATCTTCAGGCCGGTAAAAAATCTTACCTCGACGGCACGTGCTCATCGTGGTCGTCCGCTCCATTTCCTGCATTTCGACTTTGGAGAGACCCTGGAAAACATCTATCTCGCGCAAATAACGGTCTTTGAGGGGTGACTCAGCTTTAAATGCGAAGCAAAAAATATGGGAGGTTGGATCGTTACGGATTTGAATCCGTAACAGAGCTGTGGGCCGAGTTTACTCGGTCGGCAGGAGTTACAGATATTTGTAACCATCTAATATCTAAAGTCCGGCTGCCCCCCATTATAACCGAGTCGGGGCCATCTGAACAGGGATGGTTTTTTGCGTAAATTCATTACGTTTTACGCCCTTGCGTCTTTGTGGTTCACAATCCCTTTTTTGGCCCTGGCTCGTTTAGGTTAGGTTGAGTGCGAAAACAGCGCCCTTCGATACGGCTCGCTGCACTTGCCTACTCAGGATGCTGTTTTTCTTATGAGTGTGACCAAAATGAGTTGTAGGACAAGTTTCCCAACTGGACACGCGAAGCGTAACAACTTGTCCTACGTTTTCAACTCAAATTAGTCACCCCCTTTTCTTACGGCGCTTGCACCTGAATGTTAGAGAGCCGGACATGGTCGCTCTTGAAAACCCCGGCCTCATCCAGGATTTGTAACCTCTGCCCATTCTCAACCTCATAAAAACCAAGCACAATATTATAAGCGTCAGGAGGCAATTCACCCGGCAGGGAAAACGTGTGCCGGTCAATGATCGTTTCGCCTGGCTGCCAGTAGGGGGTGGGATAAAAACCATCCTGCGGTTTGCCGTCACCTTGCGTAATAATTGTATGATTGACCGGGTCAACCAGTTGCACAAACACGGTAAAGTCAACGGCAACGGGGGCGATGGCTTGCCAAATAAGGGTCAACTTCACCTCGCTGCCCGGCTTGAGCGGCTGGTTGAGATGATAGCCGGTTAGCTTGATTTGTCTGTTAAAATCTACCGCCAGCGGTTGAATCTCGGCGGCTGGGATGGAGGCAGGTTGTACTTTGGCCCCAACCCGGCGGCTGAACAGCACCAGAGGCGCATCCAGGGTTGGGAATTGAAAATAGTGGCGTGGGACATAATTTTCCTGAAACCAGGCCGATGTCTGAATTTCCGGCAGCCAGGTGTAGCCGATTAAGACCAAATCCGGCTGGTAGTGACGGATGGCGTAGCCAAAATCGCCTTTGGCAATATGAGGCGCTACGTCAGGCTGGGCCAGCCCGACAATATCAATAATCTGGCGGCCCGACCAGTAGCCCAGATGCCCGATATCAATGGTTGCCAGATTGGCCGAAGGGTTGGTATGTTGGGCTATCCAGCGGCCTGTGTCAGGATAGACCAGAGCCTTCCAATTGGGATTGCGAGCTACAATTAAGGCTGAAACCGCGTAAAGAGTCGTCAGCAGCAGGACCAGTATAAAACCGGCTAACCCC
Organism: Anaerolineales bacterium; assembly: GCA_012032575.1. The sequence goes on from JAAUSP010000335.1 coordinate 7,021, forward strand.
GCTGATATCAGTTGAGCTAAATTCGTCACTCCTTTGGAGTCACCACCCTCCCGTCGCCTGACCTGCCGGATTACCCAACCGACCCCTTCGGCTGCCGCTTGCACACCTCGCGCGGTGAGCAAAGCCACGCCGGGCATCAAGGGCGCATAATACCATTCGGCTGTGGGTACGCCCAGAGCTACAAAAACGGTGATATATAACCCATCGCGGGCGGCCAGGATGAGCCAGGGCGCTCTCGCCAGAGCATGGGGATCAGCGCCACAGCCATCAATATTGGGAAGAGATAAAACAAATCGTGATCACCCTCTTTGACCCACTCGTCCCAATAGGTCCAGAAACCGTCGGCAAAGCGTTGGCCCAGCCAGTTGAACTCCCCCTGGGCCGCTTTGGCTTGCAGCGTGGCCGGGAACGGCGAACCATAGTAGAGCAGCGCAAACAGATACCAGCCGGCCGGGATCGCTACGGCCGGAATAATTAATTGCCAGCGCAGCCGCCGCGTCGCCAGAAAATCGTAGCTGAGCATACACGCGCCCAGCAGCACGGCGTCGCCTCTAACCAGGGCAGTCAGCCCGACCAGCACCCCGGCCAACCGCCAGCGCCGAATGGCCGCTTGAAGCAGCAAGTCTATCCGGGCATATTCCTTGAGAGCAGTGCCGAGGGTATCGAGCAAGAGGTTGTCTTTTGATGAGCAGGCTTAGCTCCATGGCATCGTTGGCAATTTCGCGCGAGGTAGCCATTTTCAAAATATCCAAATGCGACTGTGCCAATTCAAAATCACCTTTATAATAGTTCAGTTTTGCATTTTTGAGCTTGGATTCATAAGCGATGGGAGAGTCTTTTTGGAGCTTTTCGGCTTGTGAGTAGAGGAGCGTGGCTTCCCAAGGCTCTCCTTTGAGCAGGTAAATGTCACCCATGCTGGTTTTGCATTTGGCAATAAACTTATTGTTGTAGCGGGCGAGGTCTATGGCTTCTTGGAGCAGGAGCAGAGCTTCGTCTTTTTCATCCAAATAAAAAGCCATGAGCAAGGCTTTGCTCTCCATAATTCGATGGTGCTATTGCTGC
>JAAUSP010000336.1 GCA_012032575.1 Anaerolineales bacterium
CAGCTTGACTCGCGGGGTCCGGCGGACCGCCTCGGCCACCTGTTCGACCACCTCCAGGTTGCGCCCTTCGCTGATGTTGGGGACGGATAATAAAATTTTCATATCATTTACCCTCTCGGCGAATCCAGTTATTTACAGGACTTACGCGGTGAGCCTGAACATATCATTTCGACCGGAGCAGAGCGGAGGGAGAAATCCCTAATACCTCGTCTTGCAAACGTAGTCCTGGGGGATTTCTCGCTCCTTCGTCGCTCGAAATGACTTGTGGACGGCATAGTCCTGTTATTTACTGAGCCGTTTACTGAGGCTGTAAGGAAAAATATCAATGGCCTCATTGGCCCGGTGCCGGGCCTGCATGGTTTGCCAGAATTCCAGTTCAAACAAATCCCGATGATGTTCGCTAAAAACTTCCAACATCTCTTTTGACAGCCCCAAAAAGGTCCTGAATTCTTCCGGGAAAATATCATTTTCGTCAGCGAAAAACCAGGGTTGGGGTTCAAAGTCATCATAAAAATTTCCGGCGGGCGGCATTTTTCTAAAATTACAGTCAGTCACAAAACAAAGCTCGTCGTAATCATAAAAAACCACTCGGCTATGCCGGGTGACGCCAAAATTTTTCAACAAAAAATCGCCGGGAAAGATATTGGTTGCCGCCAAATCTTTGATGCACTTGCCGCAGTCAATCACCGCTTCGCGGGCGGCGGCGGGAGGGGCGGTCTGGAGGTAAAGATTTAAGGGGGTCAGCCGCCGCTCGCTGTAGAGATGCTTAATCACAACCGTATTTGCCTCGATGATGACGCTGTTGGCGGCTACCTGGGCCAACTCTTTTAATAAATCGGGGCTAAAACGGCTTTTGTCAAAGGTTAAATACTCAAACTCCTGGGTGTCAATCAGCCGGCCCGCCCGGTCGTGTTTGAAGACCAGTTGGTAGCGATCCATGACCTTCTGCCGGGTGGTTTTTTTGGGTTGACTGAAATGATCCTTGATGATTTTGAAGACAATATCATACGAAGGCAGGGTAAACACTATCATCACCATGCCGCGTTCCCCTTTGGCAATTTCAAAACGGTCATTCGATTGGGCCAGGTGCTCCATAAAATCGCGGTAAAGCTCGGTTTTGCCGTGTTTGTAGTAACCAATCGAAATATAAAGTTCGGCGATGCGCTTGAGGGGAATGATGGATTTCAAAAATGTGACCAGCGCCCGCGGCTCGGCGACTTCGACGTGGAAATAGGAACGGGTGAAGCTGAAGAGAATGCTCAAATCATCGTCGGTCAGCAGGACGGCATCCATCACAATGCCTTCGCCCATGTTGAGCAGGGCCAGCGCCAACGGGATGATCTGCGAGCCGACGCGCAGCCGGCCCACCAGGTAAGCGGCATTGCCCCGATAAAAAACCGGAGCCAGCATTTCGGCTACATCAATTACCGGACGATGGCCAAACATATCACGCAGGTGAGCGTCAATTTCGACCCCAACTATGTGGCAGGAGTGGTCCAAATTGGCATAGGCTACCTCGAAAGGATAATCCTGCAAAATTTCTTTGACCAGCGCTGGAGTGTTAGTGCGGCGGTAGTACAGCTTAAAAATGGGACATTCAGGTTGGGCCAGGGGGGCGGTGAAGTCGAAGGAGACGTATTCAATCGCCGGGTCAACCCCAACCGTGCTAAAAATCCGGCGAGTCACCGAATTAAAAAAGGTTTCGGCCAGCTCCCGGTCAGGCTGGCCCGCCACCAGATCGGAGTAATAGCGTTTCATCCAGACCCACAGCGCTTTGTATCTGGCTCGCTCGCCGACAATCCCTTTGAGTTCAGCCACCGCCGCATTGACAACTTTTTCCCGCAGTTCCAATCGTTCGCGGGCATCTTGGTGCACGCGCCCCAATCCCGCTGCTCAAAACGGGTTTTGGCCCGGCGGGTGATGGCTTTGAACTCGTCATGATAAGAAACAAAGGCATTAAAGATGGCTTGAGCGCCCTCACGGGCTGATTGATCACTGGTGTTCATAGCATTGGTACTTTCACTCCTTGCGCCTTCGCAAATACCACCGCCTCCGGATACCCCGCATCCACGTGCCGAACGACGCCCATACCGGGATCACTCGTCAAAACACGCTCCAGGCGGCGAGCCGCGGCCTCGGTGCCATCGGCCACAATGACCTGCCCGGCGTGGATGCTGTAGCCAATGCCGACCCCGCCGCCGTGATGGATGCTGACCCATGTGGCTCCGTTGACCGCATTGACCAGGGCGTTCAGCAGCGGCCAATCGGCAATAGCGTCCGAGCCGTCCCGCATGGCCTCGGTTTCGCGGTTGGGGCTGGCCACCGAGCCGCTGTCGAGGTGGTCGCGCCCAATCACAATCGGCGCGCTGACCTGGCCCGAAGCCACCAGTTCGTTAAATTTGAGACCGGCTTTGGCCCGCTCGCCGTAGCCCAGCCAGCAGATGCGCGCCGGCAAACCCTGAAACTCGATCTTCTCCTGGGCCAAACGAATCCAGCGGGCCAGGTGCTCATTTTCGGGAAAGAGATCGAGGATAGCCTGATCGGTGGTGTAGAGGTCCTGCGGGTCGCCGGAGAGAGCCACCCAGCGGAAAGGGCCTTTGCCCTCGCAGAACAGGGGCCGGATATAGGCCGGCACAAAACCGGGATAGTTGAAGGCGTCTTTGACCCCAAAATCGTAGGCCCGCTGGCGCAGATTGTTGCCGTAATCAAAGACAATGCGCCTTTTTTCTGCCAATCGAGCATAGCCTGCACGTGCCGGGCCATTGACTCCATCGAGCGGCGCTGGTACTCCGCCGAGTCACGCTGGCGAAGTTCGGCGGCGGCATCCACCGTCAAACCCGCCGGAATGTAGCCGTAAAGCGGATCGTGGGCCGAGGTCTGGTCGGTGACAACATCGGGGACCACGCCGCGAGCAACCAGTTCGGGCAGGGCTTCGGCGGCGTTGGCGATCAGGCCAATGGATTTGGCCTCTTGCTTGGCCAGGGCCTCGTTCACCCAGGTCATGGCCTCTTCCAGGTTGTCGGTCATGGCGTCAAGCTGGCGCAGCGACAAGCGCCGTTCGGCCCGCCAGCGGTCCACCTCGACCAGGAGGCCGACGCCCTCATTCATGGTCACAGCCAACGGCTGCGCCCCGCCCATTTCGCCCAGGCCCGCTGTGACCACCAGCTTGCCTTTGAGCGTACCCCAACCGTGCTGCCGGGCCAGCGCCCCCAGCGTCTCGTAGGTTCCCTGCAAAATCCCCTGCGTACCGATGTAAATCCAACTGCCGGCGGTCATCTGGCCGTACATGATCAGCCCGGCCTTTTCCCACTTATCGAAATTCTCCTGCGTGGCCCAGGCCGGTACAATATTGGAGTTGGCCAGCAGCACCCTGGGCGCGTCTGCGTGGGTGGTAAAAACAGCCACCGGCTTACCCGATTGGACCAGCAAGGTTTCATCCGGTTCCAGCCGGCGCAGCGATTCCAAAATCGCGTCAAAGCTGTCCCAGTTCCGTGCCGCCCGACCCCGCCCGCCGTAAACAATCAAATTATCGGGGTCGAAAGCCACCTGCGGGTCCAGGTTATTTTGCAGCATGCGGTAAGCCGCCTCGATCAGCCAATTTTTGCAGGTCAGCTCGGTTCCTCGCGGAGCGCGAATGGTGCGCGTCATGGCTTCACCTCCATAGACATCAAAATGCAGGCGTGTTATAATGGGGAAGATTTTGTTTTTAATTTTACCAGAGTCCTCAAATTGAAGCTAAGTTTAACCAAAGGCGTGAACCTATGACACTGACGATGAATAATGATTTGATCATCACCCCCGCCACCTGGCCGGGCCGGAAGGATAGCCTGAGCCGGACGCCCACCGATCTCTTGAACCTGGTCGGCTGGTACGGCTCGACGCACAGCGCGGCGATGTGGCGCAAAGCGAGCGAATTTTTGGCTATTTTTCAAGCCGAGGGCATGCCCGGCTTTGACCCGCAAATTGATAGTTGGGACCCTTCTTTCGCCGCCGTTGAAGCCGAAGTAATGGCCACGGCTGCCGTGATCATTATTCGCCTGGAAAATAACGAACTACTCAACGGCAGCCTGGGGTCTATCGCCGAAACCGGCCTGGCCCTGACCTCGGCGGCGCTGCGGGGGCAAAGCGTAATTGTCTCTGTTGAAGACAGCATGCTGACCAGTTTGCATGACCCCGGCGCAATTGCTCAATATATGATCCTGGAAATGTTTGTCGAAGAGATCGAGACCAATCCGGCCCTGGGCGGCCTGTTTCAGCTTCATCGTGGCGACAATTTGGCCGACCTGGCTCAACTGGCCTGCGAAGCCGCCCGGCAGCAAATGAACACGCCGCTGGCGGGCTGGAATTACCCCAACTTTCTGGCTAAAAGGGACCGCCGCCAACAAAATTACCCCCGGCGCGTTGTGCTGGGCGGGTCGAGCGGGCCTTACGCCGAAACCCATCGCGCCACCTTTGAGCAGAAGCAAAAACATCTCGCCGCTCCCTATACGAATGAAGATTTTGCGCTCAGGATTCTCTCGAAAGGCGCTATTGCCGAAGCCTGGCATATCCCTTACCACAACACTGACCCGCTTTCCACGGGTCTGGGCATGCGCACCCTGCTTTCGATTGAATTGGAATACAAAAAAGAAGCCGATCAACTGTTATTGCCGATCATGGCCGAAGCCGCCTCGAAGGCCGCTGCGACCGAGATCGGTTTTCTTCTCCTTTACGGCCTGATGACCGGCCAGGAAATTAGCATCTATCTGGAACCGTTCGATCCGGCGGACTATCTGCATCATTCCCTGGCCGATGTCCACGTTGAAGCTGACGCCGACGAAAAATCATTGCGCCGCGCCCTGCGTCAGGCCGGTGTGCCCGACGCTGTTTTGGCCCTGGCTACCCAGGCTGAGGTTGTCGAGACCGCCCAACTTTTGAGCGCATTTCACCAACCTCAGACGCCCACATTCAAGCAGGTCAAACAATCGCTGCTCGGCCAGACCGAGGCTTTTCACGCCGCCGACAACATTCGCCGGGTGCGCACGTTGGTGCAAGCTCACCTGGAAAAATTGCGGGGCGATGTCCGTTATCCCGATTTTTTCACCTACGCAACCCAAATATAGTAAGGTTGCTGAAAGTTTAACAGAAGCCATCCTCCAATATTTAGCCAGCATAGATTGGAAAAAAAGTGGAAATAAATGGCAATCTTCTTCCTGCAAAACTAATAAATTTAATAGAGAATGATTTGTGGGAATTGCCTGAAGAAAAAATTTACTTAGATGCCATCTATCCGAGGTTGAAAAATCTCGAATTGTACGGGCTTGGTCTAATGAAGATAGAAACCGAAGGCTTGATTAACCATTGTCATCCCACTTCCGAATTACCGGAATTATCCAATTTTTTCTTGGGAAAAGCTGATGAACAGTTTCCTCCCGGCAATATTGATTTAATGAAAGCTATTTTAATAGGTGATTTAGGGTTAGGATCAGATACGCCAATTGCTTTAGATTATAGAGAAGATAAAAATAATCCCTCAGTTCTCATATTGCATTATTTCCGCTTAAATAATAAAACAAATACACGATGGCTGAAAATAGCGAATACGTTTGAAGAATTTTGGGAGACCATCGGAACCAAATATTCCTGACCAAACAGAGTAAAAGTGCCGGTCAATCCACCGGATCCGCGGTCAAAATTTTGGCTGGGTATGAAAAGCCTAAAGATAGTGCTATAATACTGGCAGAGAGACGATCAAGGATGTAGTGAGGAAAAGATGAATACCCTAACGATTGAGTACCCTGCTGAAGTTTTATGGGCTTTACAGAAAGACCCGGATGAGTTTGCCAATGAAGCCCGACTGCTTTTGGCCTTGAAACTCTACGAAACCGGCAAACTAAGCACCGGTCTGGCGGCCCAAGTGGCAGGCGTTCCTCGCGCTGCTTTTTTCTATCTATTGGGGCAATATGGCTTATCACCCTTTGGAGAATCCCCCGCAGAGTTGGAGGAGGATTTTAGCCATGCTCAACAAGCCGTTCGCCGGGCCGGTGATTCTGAATAATACACCATTGGTAGCGCTATGGTCTCTGAACCTTTTAACGCTACTGCATGATTTGTACGGAGAAGTTCTCATTCCTCAAGCCGTTTATGAAGAGTTTTTAGCCACAGAACGGTCTGCGCGTCAAACAGCTTTGGATGAAGCCCCCTGGATAAAAATAACGGCTTTGACCAACCCGCGTCAAGCGCTGGTCTATGTTGGCTTAGACCAGGGAGAGGCTGAAGTTCTGGCTCTGGCCACTGAATGGTCGGCTCGTTTGGTGATTATAGATGAACATAAAGGCCGGCGTTATGCTAAACGTTTGGGCTTGCCTTTAACCGGCACTATTGGCATACTACTCACCGCAAAGCGCAATGGTTTGATCTCTGCTTTAGCGCCGCTCATTAATCAATTATTGAAAGGTGGGCTTTTTCTGGCTCCAGAACTGGTAGAGAAGGCTCTTGAATTAGCAGAGGAAGATTAAAGGCCCGTACCCTCGACTTAGAGATTTGAGATTTGCCCCTTTATTTTTTACCCCCACTGCGCCTCCCTAACCCCCGGCCCAAAATCACCGAAGAACGTTTCTGGACATCCGATAGATTGACACTTCGCCCAACCATGTTATAATAACCCCACTGTACGGGAACAGTGTTTCACATTATGCAACAAGGTGAACCTATTCCTGCACAGTAACCTCGTTCTATGCTGCGGGTAGTTCAGGGAGGCAAGATGACTGACACGGTGGAAATATCTCGCGCCGACAGGCGGACAGCCCGGCGGCGGCAGCGAGCCGAGTCCCCGCTGCTCAAAATTCCTTTCCGCCAGTTGCGCAATCCCTTCCCCCCGCTGGAAATTCTGCCGCCCGATCAAATCGAAGAGCTGCACCTGGCCTCGCTGCGCATCCTCGAAGAAGTGGGCCTGGATTTTATGGACGACGAAGCCCTGGATTTGTGGCAAAAAGCCGGGGCCAAAGTAGACCGGGCCGCCCAGCACGTCTGGATTGACCGGGGGCTGCTGCTGGAAACCCTGGCCACCGCCCCGGCAACTTTTACCTGGCGGGCGCGCAACCCGGAGCGAGATGTGGCTATCGGCGGCAATTCGATTACCTTCGGCCCCAACGGCGGCATGGTCTACACTTCTAACCTGGATATTGGCCGGCGGCCCGGCACTCACCAGGACTACGAGAATTTCCTCAAACTGTCGCAACTATGTAATGTGCTCCACTTTGCCGCCTGGGATCAGGTGACTGCCCACGATGTGCCGGTTTCGCTGCGCCATCTCAAGCGGCTGCAAGCCGCCTTCACCCTCACCGATAAGGCTGTGATGGAAAATGCCCACGGGCGCGAGATCACCGGCGACGCCCTGGCGATGGCCCGGCTGGTCTTTGGCGACCTCAGCGGCGATCCGGTCATCGGCGATGTCATCAATGTCAACAGCCCGCTGCGCTACGACAGCCGCATGCTCGGCGGCCTGATCACCTATGCCCGCGCCGGACAGGTCTGCTTTATCACCCCCTTCATCCTGGCCGGGGCGATGAGTCCGATCACCCTGGCCTCGGCCCTGGCCCAGCAAAACGCCGAAGCTCTGGCCGGGGTCGCGCTCACCCAACTGGTTCGGCCCGGCGCGCCGGCCATTTACGGCGGTTTCACCACCAATGTGGACATGAAAAGCGGCAGTCCCGCTTTCGGCACGCCCGAAGGAGCATGGGCGCTGGCGATTGGGGCGCAGTTGGCCCGCCGTTACCACCTGCCCTATCGCGCCAGCGGCAGCCTGACCACGGCCAAAGTCCCCGATGCCCAGGCCGCCTACGAAACGTTGTGGACGCTCTGGCCCTGTATCCTCTCGCACAGCAACCTGGTTATGCACGCCGTCGGCTGGCTGGAAGGGGGGTTGACCGCCTCTTTTGAAAAGTTTATCATTGACGCCGAAAACCTGGCCATGTTTTACCATTTTCTGGGCGGCTTCGAGATCAGCGCCGAAACCCTGGCCCTGGACATGATCGCCGAGGTTGGCCCCGGCGGGCATCACTTCGGCACGCCCCACACCAGGCC
>JAAUSP010000337.1 GCA_012032575.1 Anaerolineales bacterium
TTTGACGGCCCTACCGCCGCCTCAGGTCAGCGGATTTTATACCATTGATACCCTGCTGGCCGGCGATATGCCTCTCTTCGGCGATGCCCTGCTGCATTTAATTCTGCCTGTCGCCAGCCTGGTCTTAAGTTTGCTGGCTCTGGCCGCTCGGTTGACCCAGGCAGCGGTGCGAGAAGAGCTACAAAAGGGGTATGTTCGCACCGCCCGCAGCAAGGGCTTATCAGAGCAGGCTATATTGGGGAGACATATACTCAAGAATGCGCTCAACCCGGTGTTAACGATGCTGGGATTGCAGTTCGGTTGGCTGTTGGGCGGAACCATCCTGGTTGAAGCTGTTTTCTCCTGGCCCGGCATTGGTCTGTATGCCTTCGAAGCATTCAAAACCTTTGATTACGCCCCCATCCAGGCCCTGACCCTGCTCATTACTTTTGTCTTTGTTTTGGTCAACTTGCTCGTAGATTTGACCTATCCGCTGCTCGATCCGCGTTTGCGGCAATCTGCCTGAGGGTGAGCCTTGATTATGGGAGAAGCCATTCAAATCCGTAGCAATCTATTAAGCCGTACCCCCATCGCTGAACTGCTACGGCAGAGGCGGGTGCGGGTCAACTGGATGACGCTCTGGTCGGGTCTGGTAGTGGCTATCGTTGGACTGGCCATTGTTTTTCCTGCGTTACTGGCTACCCATGACCCGCTGGCGCTGACGGTCAAAGACCGGCTGAAGCCGCCCAGCGCCGAACATTGGTTTGGTACCGATGGGGCCGGGCGCGATATTTACAGCCGTATGGTCTATGGGTCGCGCTATTCCATCGGCATGACTCTGATTGTGGTTCTATCGGCGGCAGCGCTGGGGACCCTCTGGGGTGGTCTGGCCGGTTTTTAGGCGGCCGCCTCGATCAAATCATGATGCGTCTGGTGGATGTTCTTTCTGGCTTTTCCCTATTTCATCCTGGCCCTGGCAGTTGCCAGCGCCTGGGCCGGGGCATGACCAGCGCCATATTAGCCCTGGTGCTGGTCTGGTGGCCGGGCTATGCTCGTATGGTCCGGGGCCAGGTGCTGAGCATCAAAAAGGAGCTTTTTGTCGAAGCGGCCAGGGCGATGGGGGTGCCGGGCTGGCGGATCATCCTGCGCCATATCCTGCCACAAACCACCAACGAACTCAACGCCCGTATCACGCTGGACCTGGGTTACGTCTTGCTGGCGTTGACCGGCTTGAGTTTCCTGGGATTGGGCGCACAAAACCCTACCCCCGAATGGGGGCTGATGGTAGCCGACTCTCGCCTGTTTATTTTTCGGGCCTGGTGGTATGGAGTGCTGCCGGGGCTGGTCATCTTCTTTACCGTCCTGGCTTTTATGACTTTTGGCGATGCTGTTGTCGAGCGCCAATTTCGCCGGTGAAACCGGAGACAGGCTGGGTATTTAACAATGGGCAAACTCAAGGAACAGGTCGCCATTGTGACGGGAGGAAGCGTGGGCATTGGCCGGGCCACAGCCAGGCTTTTTGCCAGGGAAGGCGCTAAAGTCGTTATCGCCGCCCGTCGCTCTGAAAGGGTCGGCTCGGTGGCCGGAGAGATTGCTAAAGAGGGTGGCGAGTGCCTGGCTGTGCCTACAGATGTAAGCAAGTGGCCGCAGGTTGAACATTTAGTCCGGACTGCCCTGGATTCCTATGGCCGGATTGATATTCTGCTCAACAATGCCGGGATACTACCTTCACCGAGGGCTTTGGCCGAGATGGAAGAGGCTGAATGGGACCACGTTTTTGCCGTAAATACCAAGAGCATCTATTACACCGTGCGGGCCGTCTGGCCGGTCATGGTAGAGCAGGGGGGCGGGGTGATTGTTAATACGGCCTCGGTTGTCGCCTTCCGCGGAACAGCCGGCCTGGCTGCTTACTGCGCTACAAAGGCAGCCATCGTCATGTTGACCAAGTCGCTGGCGTTAGAAGGGGCGACTCTGGGGATTCGGGCTAACTGTGTTTGCCCTGGTTTCATTGATACACCCATGAATAAGCGGCTAGGTGCGCTCCAACCTGATCAAGATATGTGGCTTAATGACATGCTTGACCGTATCCCCTTACATCGAGCCGGTAGCCCGGAAGAGATTGCTCGGGCCAATCTGTTTCTGGCTTCGGCGGATTCATCCTATATGACGGGCCAGTCAATGATACTGGACGGTGGAGTTTCAGCTTGACCGGCGCGAGGAGAGGGCGATGGCCGAGAAGCGGCTGGATGAAAAAGTCGCCTGATCCAATTCCAGGGAAAGGGGGTAAACTGGAAGCAAAGTGTGCCAAGAAGACAACCGGCCGTATTGAATCAATGTTGAGTTTAATAAAAGGAGGAAAAAGATGAAAACTTACCATTGGGTTGGAATAATCGGATTGCTGATAGTGACCTTTTTGGTCGCGACCGCGTGTGGCGGGGGTCAGGCCACGCCCGAGGTGTCAGCGCCAACGACAGCACCAGAGCAGGAAGCGCCTGCGGTCGCAGTTACGGAAGAAGCTGCTGAAGCCGCGGCGGAACCAACCGAGGCTGCATCAGAAGCGGCCGAAAGTGAAGCACCCGCCGGTACTGGTGGAGAAAATATACTTACTGTGGGTATCCCCGGCGACATCGAGACGCTGGACCCCTCATTTGGCGCGGCTGAAATGGCCAATACCGTTCTGAAAAATATCTATGACCAGCCTGTGCGTTATGTGCGTCAGGAAACCTCCGAGGGTTACACGATTGCCGATGTGACCCAAATGGAAGGCGCAGTCTGGGAATCATTTGAACTCCAGCCGGATGGGGTCACTTACAAAATCAGAGTGCGCCCTGGTATAAAGTTCCATGAAACCGGCAATGAGATTACGGCTGAGACAATTAAATATAAATTTGAGCGGGCTTTTGGGGTGGCGGTCAGCGACCAATGGGTCGCCAATACAGCAGGAGTATCCGGCCTTGATCAAATTACGATAGGCGGTGAATATGATCTGACCATCAAGCTCAAAGCCCCGAATCCTCTTTTCCTACCCCTCATGCGCGATCAGGATTTTGGCATCATAGACCCTGAAGCAATCAAGGCTAACACCACAAGCGATGATCCCTGGGCCACCGCCTGGTTGGCTAAGAACTACGCCGGTTCCGGCGAATTTTATGTCGAAAGCTGGACACCGGGCGCTGAGATGATTTTGGCGGCCAATCCTGATTACTGGGCCGGTAAAGCCTGCTTTGATAAAGTGGTCCTCAAAATAATTCCCGACTCGGCCAACCGGGCCTTACTTTTAAGCCAGGGCGCCATTGACATCGCTACCAACCTGAGCGTAGACGAGGTTGAGTCGCTGCGGGGTACGGACGGGGTAAAGATTCTCTCTATCCCTTCACGAAACCAGGTATTGTTGGGCATGAACAACGCCATGGCCCCCTTTGACAATGTCAAAGTACGCCAGGCACTGTCGTATGCCGTGCCCTATGAGCAGATTGTCCAGGATGTTTTCAAGGGGCAGGGCAATGTCTCTCAAAGCAACTTTGCGCGTCTGGCCCAATTTTTTTGATCCAAATTATTGGCCTTACAAGTATGATCCCGAAAAAAGCCAAAGCTCTGCTGGCGGAAGCTGGCATGGCTGATGGCTTATCCTTCAAGCTGTCCATTCCGACAGGTGACGCCGAGATGGAAGGCGTAGCGGTGGTGCTGCAAAATGCTTTCCGTGATGTCGGTGTAGAGATGGAAATCGAAAAGCTGGCCGCCGGGCCTTTCTTTGAAGGCTTGAGCAAGCGCAGCCATCAAGCCTGGATGCGGACCGCCCTGAATTATGTAGATGATCCCTTTTATCACTTGTTCCTGTGGTACAAGACGGACACTGTTATTAACTGGTTCAAATACAGCAATCCGCGCATTGATGAAATCACCGATCTGCTGGCGACGGAGTTAGACCCGCAGAAACGCAAGGAACTGGCTAGCGAAACCCAAAAAATTATCAACGAGGAAGCCCCGGCGCTGTATGTGGGTGAACTCAATGTGTTGGTCGCCATGCGCGAGGACATCACCGGCTTTGTGCTCGAGCCGGATCATCTCTGGTCGTTCTACGAGTTGTGCCGGGAGAAGAAATAGCTGCTTTAGCTGGGGAGCGGAACTGAAAAAATTCCTGTCTCTGCTCCCTGGCTGTAAAGAAAGGTTGTTGATGCAAGCTGTCTGGCAAGAGTGGGGGCTTTACCTGGGGCGGCGTTTGCTCCAGCTCATGATTGTGCTGCTGGGGTTGGCGGCGATAACCTTTGTCGTCACCCGCTTTTTGGGCAATCCTGTTTATCTGCTGGCCGGCGTTCAGGCTGATGAAAAAACCATCGAAACCATAACTCGGCGGTTGGGCCTGGATCGCCCCTTATGGGAGCAATACCTGATTTATGTAGCCAACCTGGCTCACGGCGACCTGGGAGTCTCGCGTTTTACTTCCAATCCGGTTATGGTTGATATAGGCCGGCGGCTGCCGGCGACCCTGGAACTATCCACTGCGGCTCTTCTGCTGGGCATTGCCTGGACCGTTCCGTTAGGGCTGCTGGCGGCCCGGCACAAACGAAGCTGGCTGGACCGTCTGGCGCAAGGGTTGGTTGAAGCGGGAGTGGCCATTCCTAGCTTCTGGTTGGGCCTGCTGCTGGTCTACCTGCTTTTCTATCAATTGAATCTATTTCCTGCCCCGCTGGGGCGACTCGGCCCGACCGCTACCGCGCCACCGTATGTGACCGGCCTTTACACGGTGGACAGCCTGCTGATGGGTAATTGGGAAGCTTTTCGTGCTGCCCTCAGCCATCTGGCTTTACCGGCGATTACCCTGGCTTTTACCTCCTGCCCGCCCAATTTTACAGATTACCCGCAATGCCATGGTCGAAATTCTGCGCAGCGATTATATTCGGGCCGCTCGCAGCAACGGCATCCCGGAACGGACCATATTTTTGCGCTATGCTCTCAAAAATGCTCTGCTGCCAGTGACCACGATGATCGCCATGACGTATGGTTATCTGTTGGGGGGTACTGTTCTGGTTGAGGTTGTCTTTGCCTGGCCCGGGCTGGGGTTGTATGCCGTGGACGCCATGAATAACTCCGACTACGAACCGATTGTCGGCGTGGTTTTGCTGAGTGCTATTATTTATGTGGTTATCTATTTAATTACCGACATTTTGCATTTCATAATTGATCCGCGCCTGAGAGCGCAGTGAAGCCTGCTCGACCAAGAGGAAGCCGTGAAAAATATCGTCCAGCCTGTTCAAACATTGCCAGAAGTTGATCCTGTCACCACAGAGATTATCCGTAATGCCTTCCTGGCCGCAGCCGAGGATATGCGGGCGACACTGTGGCGCAGTGCCTTTTCGCCGGTCATTTATGAAATGAAAGATTGCAGCGTGGCCCTGTTCGACGAAAAAGCCCAACTGCTGGCTCAGGCGCCCGGCTTGCCCTTTTTTCTCGGGGCGCTGGGTGAAGTGGTCCAGGTAGTCATTCAGCATGTGGGTCTGGATAATTTCCATGAGGGTGACGTATTCATCCTGAACGACCCCTATCTGACCGGCTCACACCTGAATGATGTGGATATACTTTCCCCTATCCTCTATCACGGCCAATTGGTGGGCTTTGCCATTACCCGCGCTCACTGGCTGGATATGGGTTCCAAAGAAGCAGCCTATGCCGTTGACAGCACCGAAATCTATCAGGAAGGATTGCGCCTGGGACCGGTCAAGATTGCGGAGCGCGGCCAGCTTGTCGCCGATGTCATAGACCTGATTGCCCGCAACAGCCGACTGCCTTACTCGCTCAAGGGAGATATGCACGCGCAGATTGCCGCTTGCCGTATCGGCGAACGACGCTATCGTGAACTGTTGGATCGGTTTGGTCTGGAATGGTGCAAACCAGCATGGCGGCCATCTTTACAATTACCGAAACGCTGGAACGTGAAGCAATTGCGGCCATTCCTGATGGCTTGTACCAGGCTGAAGGCTATCAGGATAATGATTTCCAATCGGCTGAACCAATTCCGGTTAAGGTAAAAGTAACGGTGCGAGGTTCAGAGATCATAGTCAGCACCCACGGCTCCAGCCGGCAACGCCCCGGTTGTACCAACTGTGGTTTTGTTCAGACCCTCTCGGCCATTCGTCTGGCCTGTAAATTCCTCATCCGGCCTGACCTGGGGGTAACCGGAGGCAGTTTCCGCTCGCTCAAAGTGGAGGTTGAACCCGGCTCTATTTTCGCTGCTCAGGAACCGGCAGCCTGTCTGCAATATGGTTCTCACACCATGCTGTTGGTAGATTTGATCATCAAGGCCCTGGCTCCCGCTCTGCCGGAGCGGGTCACTGCCGGTCTACCCGGTGATGCCTGGAATGTTATCATCGTCGGGCCGCATCCCAAAGAGCGAGGGCTGTTTATGTGCCTGGAGTCAACTGCCGGGGGATGGGGCGCCAGCGCCCACGCCGACGGTGATAGTGGCGTGATTCATTTTGCTGCCGGTGATTTCAAAAATCTACCTGTCGAAACACTGGAAAACAAATATCCAATCCGGGTTGACCGGTATGCCCTGGGTACAGATACGGGCGGGCCAGGCCGGTTCCGGGGGGGGCTGAATATCGTGCGGGATTACGAAGTGCTGGCCAATCATAGCCGTTTGAGCCTGTGGTTTGAACGCACAATTACCCCTCAATGGGGGCTTTTTGGCGGCAAGCCTGGGGCTGTGCCCAAAGTTATCTTTGAACCGGATACCGAGCGCCAGCAAATCTTGTTGAAGATTAATCATTTGCCTGTTGCTGCCGGGGCCAGACTGCGAGCCTTCACCAGCGGCGGTGGCGGTTATGGGCCGGCCTGGAAACGAGATGTCTCGCGGGTACGCGAAGATGTGCTGGATGGCTATGTGAGTCAGGCCGCCGCCGCCGCCGAATATGGGGTTCATTTTAACCCGTACATGGCAGTTGACGAGGATAAGACCCATTTAACCCGGTCTGAACTTGCCGGAAAAGTGTTCAATGAATAAGCTGCGCCCATCCGAACTGGCCCTGCCTCAACGCGCCGCCCCAACCCCGCCTGGCCTGGCGGGTGTGATCGCACCGGTGTACTGGTTGGTGCTGTTTTTTGTCATTATTGCGATTTTGGCGCCCTGGCTGGCCACCTATGATCCACTTGAGCCTGACCCGGCTAAAAAATTGCAGCCGCCTTCGGCGGAGCATTGGTTTGGCACGGACTCGTTTGGGATGGATGTCTACTCGCGGGTGCTTTATGCCACCCGAACTGATTTCTCAGTTGCCCTGGCCGCTATAACCCTGGCTGTACTTATCGGGGTGCCCCTGGGAGTCATCGCCGGTTATCAGCGAGGCCTGGTTGATGAGGTGCTCACCCGGCTGGTCGAAGTCATTCAGGCTTTTCCACTGTTTCTGTTTGCTATGGTTATTTTTGCAGCAGTGGGCAGCAACACATTCAACCTGATCGTCATCATTGCCTTTATCAATATCCCGATCTATCTCAAATTAGTCCGCAGTGTTGTTCTGCCTCTAAAATCGGCCGATTTTGTTCTGGCGGCCCGCTGCGCCGGCAACTCAACCCCGGCCCTGCTGCTGAATCACATTTTGCCCAATGCCCTGGGGCCGGTTTTTGCTCAGTTTTCACTGAGCTGCGCCTATGCTATTCAGCTTATTGCCGGGTTGAGTTTTATCGGGCTGGGGGTCAAAGTACCGCATCCTGAGTGGGGTTCGATGATCCAGGTTGGCGCGTCTCACATTGTCTTTGGCAGGTGGTGGCCATCGGTTTTTCCGGGCCTGGCCGTTTTCCTGGCTGTATTCACCTTGAATCGCCTGGGGCACCGGATTCGAGACCTTTATACCAGAGAGGCTTGAGTGGACGACCTGTTGCGAGTTGAGGAGTTAAGGGTAAACATTGGCCGCGAACCTCACCTTGTCCATGCGCTTCAGGGTATTAGCTTTGGGGTGCGACGGCGCGCTTTGACCGGTTTTGGTCGGGGAAAGTGGTTCGGGCAAGAGCATGACAGCCCTGGCTATCTTGCGCGCTTTGCCTGAGCAGGGGCAGTGGATTGGCGGACGAGTCTGGTTTGAG
>JAAUSP010000338.1 GCA_012032575.1 Anaerolineales bacterium
ATGGCTACACGCTGCTGCTGCCCACCCGACAGCTCGTTGGGTTTGTGGTGCAGGCGATCCCCCAGGCCGACCCTTTCCAGCGCCGCAGCGGCGCTGCGATGACGTTCCCGGCGGCCCACCCCGCTGTAAATCAGCGGCAGTTCGACATTGGCCAGGGCGCTGGTGCGCGGCAGCAAATTAAAGCTTTGAAACACAAAGCCAATCCGCTGGCCCCGAATTTGGGCCAGGCGGTTATCGTCCAGTTGGGCCACATCCAGCCCTTCCAGGTAATATTGGCCGGAGGTCGGCTGGTCAAGGCAGCCCAGGATATTCATCAAGGTTGACTTGCCGGAGCCGGACGGTCCCATAATTGCCAGCAGTTCGCCCGGCTGCACTTGCAGCGACGCACCCTGCAGGGCATGCACCTCCACCTCGCCCATCTGGTAGGTTTTGGTCAGATTTTCGGCTTTGATAACAAAATTATTGTCCATCATGTCCCTAATCTGGACAAGCCACCTTCGGCAAACAGGATTTCTCGCCACGAATTACACGAATTTTCACTAAAAATTTTGTACCGCAGGTTCGTGCAATTCGTGACAAAGTTCTTGCCCAATACCCCTATTAAAACAGGACGCTGATGACGCTGATCGCCCAGATTTCCACTGATCTTTTTGTTTTGATCTGCACCAATCAACATCATCTGCGTTATCTGCGGGCTAATTCTACAAGGTTGGCGCCAGTTCCGGTTGACGCCTGATTACCACCTGATCGCCTTCTTTCAGCCCGGCGACGACCTCGGTGAAGGAGCCGTTGCGCGAGCCAAGTTCAACTTCCACCCGTGTGGTCTGGCCCTGGCCGTCCAGCTTTTCGACAAAAACGACCGACTCGCTGCCGGCCCGGTCAATTTGAATGGCCCGATTGGGCACAACAACTACGTCTTTGAGCTGCCGGGTCTGGATAGCGGCGGTCGCGGTCATGCCGGTCAGCAGGTTGAGCGGCTGGCCGGACGGGTCGAGGGTGATGGTCACTTCGTAGGTGACGATGGTATTGCCTTCCTTCTCGACCGGGCGCGGGGCGATGTCGGTCACAGTTCCCGCAAAGGTCTTCTCGGCAAAAGCGTCGAGCGAGACCTCTGCCGGCTGGCCCTGCTGAATCCGCCCGATGTCAATTTCGTCCACTTCCATCTTGAGCAAATAGGTCGAGGTGTTGGCAATGAGCAGCGCGGCTTCTTCGGCATCGGCCAAAACCCGCTCGCCCGGCTCGATGCTAATATCCAGCACCACGCCATCGGTGGGGGCAACCAGGACAGCCTGTTCCAGGTCTTGCTTTTTCTCTTCCAGGGTCAGTTGGGCGCTGTCCACGCTGGCCTGCTTGGAAGCAATCTCGGCGGCGCTGGGTTCTTTGAGCAGTTCGGCCAGGCTGGATTGAGCATCGGCCACAGTGGAACGCGCCTCAGCGATGTCCGCCGGGGTCGCCTCTTTGACGGCAATATTGTAGTCGGCCAGGGCGGCCTCGTAATCGAGGGTGGCTTCTTGCAGCTTGTCCGCCTGGGGCATCGCCCCCACGTCGCCCCGATAGGCCACCTGGTCGTATTCCCACTGGGCCGTCTTAAGCGCAATCTGTTTGCGGCGCAGTTCGGCCTCGGCTTTGGTCACTTCGTCGGCGTCAGGCCCGTCCTGTAGATCGGCCAGCTTGAGCCGGGCGCTCTCAATTTTGGTCCTGGCGGCGGCGATCTTTTCGGCCAGTTCCGGCTCAAAAAGCAGGTCCAGATCGGCCTGAGCCTGAGCCAGTTGGATTTCGGCCCGGCGAATTTCAAGTTCCAGGTCGGTAGTGTTCAGCCGAGCCAGCACGGTTCCGGCGGTGACATACTGGCCGCGTTTGACCAGCACTTCCTGCACTACCCCGCCGATTTCAAACTTCATTTCCACTTCGGCTTCGGGTTCGAGACTGCCGGTGGCATTGACCGTATCCACCAGTGTATCCCGCCCAATCTCGACCACCTCCACCGAGGGGTCTTCGCTCAACGTTTTGACTTCGGGCGGGGACAGGTATTGATAGCCGGCCACGCTGGCCCCAATGACAACCGTTAAAATTATCAAAATAATAAAGGCACGTTTCATGCTCACTGTTCCTTTGGTTCAAAAACAAGCACCCGTTCCGGGATGGTCAGGCATCATTGGGCTTATAGTTACGCAGTTCAAAAATTTTCAACCACAGATTGCACAGATTTCACAAAACACGTTTCATCTTTCCGTGTAATTTATGAAATCTGTGGTTATTTTTTAGACCCGACGCTTCAACTACGTAACAATGATAACAAAAATTCCTTCAATTATAAACAACCCGGAGAACGATTTGCGCTACAACAAATGTTGTAAGCCTTACCCACCCATCATGCCGCCAAACAGCAGAGTGGGTAGAATTGTGAGTCCCAGGGATAATGCGGCATAGACCAGCGTCAACAGCAGCGCTTTACCCCGGCCCAGCCGGGCGGCTACGGTCAGCCCCACGACCACCAGCAGCAGGTGCCACAGCCAGAATAAATCAATGCCGCTCAACACGACAAACAGGGGGTTACGGGCATCCTGCATCAGGTCGCCGGTGGAAACCGGGAAAGATAAGCCGGGATAGGGGATGAGCCGTCCGGCCACGGCGATAAAAGCGGCCTGCACCAACGCGCCCAGAGCCATCGGCAGGCGGCTCCAGGCACTCATTTTGAAAATCGCACCAAAGGTGGACTCGCCGCCGCTGATTAGGGCCGCAAAGTAAAGGAAGGTCGCCTGAAGCAAGGTTGCCACTACCAGCGCAATCGAACCAAAACCAATGCCGGTGGCCAGCATAAACGGCAGCGACATAGTCATTTCCATCCCCGCTCGCGCGGCTTCGGCCTGTCCTTCCGGCATTGCCGCCAGTTGGCTTTCGGCCTGCTGGCGAGCCAAAATCAGGGTGTGAGGCGTCTGCACCACCAGCAGCACGGCCAGGCTTAAAATCAAAACCAGCAGCGGCATAGCCCACATCCACCAGCCGGGCCGGGCCGTGATAGCCTGAAACGTGGCCGCCGGCCGGTCAATCAGACCAAAGAAAAGCTGCCCCAGCGAAGGGGTACGGTTATTTGAAATGGTTTGAGAGGTAGTCGTCATAAATTTTTCCTTTGAAAATAGCAAACAGTATACAGAGTTAAACATTCCTGCAACCTTGCTACTCTGCGACCTGCTACTTTGCTACCTTCCAGTATGCCCCGAAAAACGCCGGATGTCATCAGACAAAAGAAGGACTCGCGCTCGGTCTGGGGGCGGATGGCGCAGGCTGTTTGCGCTTACTATAGATGTTCAGATAATGTTTTGGGTAGGGGCACGGCCTTGCGCCTGCCCCACCAGGGGCGACCGCAAGGGTACGCCCCTACCCAATTCAAAATGTTTTTCTGAATATCTATATTACGTGCATCGGGTCAAAATGTTTCTTGCTGATTTCAGTTTACCCCTCAAAGATTAAGCCTGGATTATCACCCCATTAACCTTTCGTAACCAGGGTAAAAACAAAAGGGCTAACCTGAGGTTAGCCCTTTGTAATAGTTCTTTTTGCAAATGATTTAATCAACTATTCTGAAGTCGTGCGCGGCTGACAAGCGCCATAAATCTCCAACCTTATGAATAGAGCCTTTAACTTCAGTCACTGTGCTGCTTTCACTGGCTTTGCAGGCAGTGGCATAATCCTTGCGGTCGAGAAAAACAACCAGGTGAATTGGCTCATCGTCAGGGCTATCCATCCATTCGATCACGACCGAACCGGCCGTATCGCCGGATTCAAGCATATTATCCTTTGACCCGACGCTAACCACATAGCCCCGAACGGTTGTTATTTCCGGTTCATAGCCGCGTAGGGCGCGTGATGCTTCTTCGAGATACTCATAACTTGTTTCTTCCAGGAGAATGGGGCCGGTCTCGCTGATTTCCGGTGATGGAGCCACTTTGAGAGACCAGAGCACATTAAACTCTATGGGAATCCTGCTGTCGCCCGACATTTTGGCCACGGCCTTGCACATTTCGGCGTTAAAGCCAACAGTGTATCCTTCCACAAGGCTGCTCAAATCTTGAGCAGCCGTTGCCTGCTGAACCGTCTGTAGTCCTCTAATAATCCGCTCCATCACCCGGCGCTCGATGGGCAGCAAGATAACTTTTTCAACCCCATTGCGCAGCAATGTTTTAGGCTTATGGACAAGCTGACTCTCCACGACAAAACTAAAACTGCCGGGAAAAGTATGCCCAAAACGGTAGTGATCGGTCATCAATTTGGCTACATCGGGCGGTTCTTCAAAGTGAGGGCGAGGATCATTCTCCGAACTGGCCGAATAGGTAACCAGGCGCTTCAATTGCCGCATCTGTTTAGCCGCCAACTCAAGCGTAATCGAGTCGCCCTCTTCTGCTGCCAAGTCTCGAATCGTCAAAAGGTCGGTATCATGAAATCTGATTTTTTTGACAATTGCTTCACAGTCATCCTCATATAAATCCGATAAAAGTTTGACTGTATTCTCCAGGTAGAGGGAATAATCATAAGCTTTAATATCCTTCGGCAGGACTACCTCTAAGGAATTGCCTTTGATATCACGCCCGCCGTGAAATACCAGCCAACGTTTATCGGCAGGAGTGACCGATTTCCAACCCAGAAGTTTTAGATAATCAACTAAATCTTCGGCTTGGACGCTTTGCCATAATCTATGATGTGATTTAACAACCATGCCAAAATCGTCCCTCCCTTATTTCGACAAATAATTCCTCCACTGCGCGAGGACTTAACACCTGGCTCCTGGATATTCTAATCCGTACTCGCTGTTTGTGCAAAGTTGGCACAAAATCATTTACTTTACACCAATAGCAGCAATGTCGAGCCAAGAGAGCATTTTCATCAAGTTGAACCCATTCATCCGAATTTCTGGGCAGCCGCATCACAATCAAAATACACGGGGTGGGGCCTTGCATGGTAGCCAATTTATTATAAGCCTCGGCAGACATATCATAAATAACAAATTGATTATCGAGTTTACTGGTCACTGTGGCTTTTACCTGAAAATTCAACGCATAACCTGTTTCGTTGAATTTACCGCTGGGAAGCTGAACAATTTGCCGTAAAGTTCCATCAATACCATACTCCGGGCCTTCCGGTATGGTTAAGGCGAAGCCGGCCATCGCTGCCACCATACTAATATAGGCCAGACTCAGGCGTTCCTGAATATGTGATAAGGGGATGGGCATACCTCTTCTCCTGTTAAGCAGCAAAGTCCTAATCGTATTATCTAACGAGCGTATCAGTCTCTTGAATAAACCACAAGTCTCTCCCTGTACAATATGCTACGTAAACCTATGGATTTTCTTTCTAACAAATGATGAGACGCAGATTAGAACATCCGGCAGTGAGCCGATAGTTATCATCGCCAGACTCTATCCGTCCTCAGTCTGACCACGGCCCCATCTCCAGCCGGATGGCATTTTAAGCTGCTTCAGGTATACTTTAAGGGTGAAGCAAGCGCGGTCAAAACTATTTTCTATTATACACCATCTACGGCGATTATTGCTTTTTTTTAGCCGGCTGCAATGGAAACTGACCCTCGCCTATGCCCTCTCGACGGTGGTGACGACTGTTGTGTTAAGCGCCATTGGGCTGGGCTTATTATGGTATCTCAATTTCGGGTCAAACTGGCTGCCCCACTTTATTGCCGGCAGTTTGCTCAAGGTTGGCCCGTCGCTGGCAGCTTATCTGGAACAAAGTCCGCCGGATCGGGTGGGGTTAAACCGCTGGCTGCGTAACGTTATTGCCGACAATAACCTGGTCCTCAACATTCCTGCCGACGAAAGCCAATCGGACTCGGAATTTCCCAGTAATTTTGGCCCGGTTGTGTTGATGGCCGTCGTAGACCCGCAAGGTCGAATACTGGCGGAATATCCGGCCGAAACGACTCCGCCGGAGGCCGTACTGCGCACCCGAATAACCGCCGAGGCTTTGTCCAACCTGGAGGCCGCGCTGCGCGGCCAAACCGATCCGGGGGCGCTGGCTCAGCGCACTGCCGACAGCCACATCTTTGTCGCCGTGCCCATTTTAAAGGCCAATCAACAGCTTGTGGGCGCGCTTTTTGTCGAACTGACCTATCCGGTAGAGGAAAGCGAGTTTCTGTGGCTGGTGCTGCGGGAAACGATTCTGCCGGTCGGCGGGGCCATGCTGGTGGTTGGGCTGATTGCCGGGACCCTTTTTGGCTTCATTATCGCTCGCGGCCTGACCCGCCGCCTGCGCACCCTGGCCGGGGCCACCGATGCCTGGAGCAAAGGCGATTTTGAGGTACTGATCCAGGATAGTTCTGCCGACGAGTTAAGCCAACTGGCCCGGCAGCTTAACCATATGGCCCTGCAACTGCAAAACCTATTGCAGACCCGCCAGGAACTGGCTACGCTGGAAGAGCGCAACCGGCTGGCCCGCGATTTGCACGACTCGGTCAAGCAGCAGATTTTTGCCACGGCGATGCAGGTCGGTGCGGCCCGCGCCTTATTGCCTCAACAGCCCGACACAGCCCAAAACCATCTCCTGGAGGCCGAACGGCTGGTCCACGAGGCCCAGCAAGAGCTGACCACCCTCATCCGTGAACTGCGTCCGGCGGCGCTGGAGGGCCAGGGATTGGCCGCTGCCCTGCGCCACTACGTGACCGATTGGGCGCGTCAAAACAAAATCAAGGCCGAGGTGCGGGTCCAGGGCGAGCGCCCTTTGCCCCTGTTGTCGAGCAGACCTTGTTTCGGGTGGCCCAGGAGGCGCTGGCCAATATCAGCCGGCACAGTGCAGCGACGGCAGCAGAAGTTCATCTGGCGTGCAGCGCCGGCCAGGTCAGTTTGACCATTGCCGACAATGGGCACGGTTTTCAGTTGAACACGACCAATGGCAAGGGATTGGGCTTGCACAGTATGCGCGAGCGGGTGGAAGCGCTGGGCGGCGATTTAAACATTCAAAGCGAACCAGCCCAAGGGACACGCCTCACCGCTCAGGTCAGGACAGGATAAACGAGATTTAATTTCTTACATTGGGGGGCTATTTCAATGCAAGTCGAACAAATTCTGGAAACCTGTTTGTATGTAGATGATCTGGAAACGGCGGCGGAGTTTTATCAGCGGGTGCTGGGCCTGGCAGTTTTTTCGCGGGTGAAGGGCCGGCACGTCTTTTTTCGCTGCGGCCAGGGGGTCTTTTTGCTGTTCAACCCGGTCCGCACCCGCCAGCCCGAAGGCAACCTGCCCGTACCGACTCACGGCGCACAGGGGCCGGGCCACGTCTCCTTTGCCATGCCCCCGGCCGACATCCCCGCCTGGCGCGAACATCTGCGCCAGCAGGCCGTGCCCATCGAGGCCGAAATCACCTGGCCCTCCGGCGGCTTCTCCCTCTATTTCCGCGACCCGGCAGGCAACAGCGTAGAACTCGCCACACCGCAGACGTGGGGGTGAGAGATTCTTAAACTAATTATTCCAAATACCCCAACTCCGCTAACAACCGCCGTACCTCCGCTACCTTATCCGCAGGAATAATCAACGTGGTCGAGTTCAACGCCTCGCCCAGCAGCGAGCCGAGGCGGGGATGCTGGCGCAATTCGGCCAGCAGGCTCTCGTGGCTGAGGCGCAATAAGGTAGCCTGTTCCAGGCGGGCGGTATTCTGGCGAGTGCCCCAGGCTAAAATGGTTTCGACCACTTTCAGCGGTGTGCCGTTATCGGTGGCGCGGGCCAGAAAAGCGGTAATTTGTTCGGCGGCCACCCCGTTTTTGAGGGCGCGGCTGACGCTGGCCTGGCTGATGCGGTACACCGCCCGATCCTTCTCCCGTTCCTCCAAATTAGCAAAGCGGGCCAGTTGAAAACGGTCATACAAACTGGCGCGGGCCGGTACATGGGCCTGGAAATTGGCATCCACCCGCAGCAGCGGCGACTTTTGGGCTGGCGAGCCAACAGCCGGCTCGTTCCGCAAAAAGCCTGCCCCTGCGGCGTGAGCCGGAAACTCCCCGGCTCGCTACCAGCAGCGGCAGCGCCCATCTCGACTACACCCAGAAGAA
>JAAUSP010000339.1 GCA_012032575.1 Anaerolineales bacterium
CGATGATCGCCAGAGGCGTCAACGAACGTTTCTGGACGGGCGGCGGTTGAAGCATGGTGGCCGGCGGCGGTACCGGGGGCAGGGGTGGTCCGGGCCGGGAGGCAGCGGACCCGTCGGCGGTTTTTCTTTGACCGGGAAATGCTCGATGGTGGGGTCAATTTCCTTGATTTGCGGGCGCAAGGCGATAACAGGTAAAGGCAGATACTCCTCGCCCGAAGCCAGGCCGGTGGCCTCACGCAGGGCCACCGCCAATTCTCCGGCCCGTTGGTAGCGGTCAGCCGGCTCTTTGCTCATCGCCTTGAGGACAATTTGCTCGATGCTTTGGGGCAAATCGGGCACAAGCTTGCTGGGGGGCGGGACGGGTTCGCTAATGTGCTTGAGGATGACTACAAAGGGGGTGTCGGCGTCAAAGGGGACCGCACCCGTAACCATTTCATACAGCATCACCCCCAACGAGTAAATGTCGCTGCGCTCGTCGCCATGTTGGCCCTGGCCCTGCTCCGGCGACATATAGGCCGGCGTGCCGGATAAGGCCCCGGTTTGGGTATACTGCGTCCCACCGATAATTCGGGTGATGCCGAAATCGGTCAGGACAATCTGCCCCTGCTGGTTAATCATCACATTGGCCGGTTTGAGGTCGCGGTGGATCATCTGACGGGCGTGGGCATAATCAATGGCGCTGCAGAGGGGGATAAAAACGCGGGCAATTTCTTTGAGACTGTAGGGCTTGCCCGCTTCCTGACGTGCCTGGAGTTCGTCCTTGAGCGTCGGGCCATCAATAAACTCCATGGCCATAAAGGAGATGTCGTCTTCCCGGTCAAAATCAAAAGCCTGGACAATGTTGGGGTGGCGCAGCTTGCCGATGGCCAAAGCCTCTCGCTCAAAGCGGGCCACAAAATTCTCTTCTTCGACCATGTGGCTGTGCAACACTTTGATGCTGACGTAGCGGTTCAGGCCGGGCTGAAAAGCCTTGTAAACCTCGGCCATCCCGCCGCGCCCCAAGCGAGCCACAATTCGATACTTACCGAGCGATTTGCCGACCAGGTTTGCCATAGTTCCCCAAGCGATGTGGTAACTAATCAGACATGTCATTTCGACCGAAGGGAGAAATCTCTGACACCCATATAGCGCTATAGGGATTTCTCGGCCTACGGCCTCGAAATGACATGAAGGCTGAACAGTTACCGATGTGGTAAAATATGGCTCATTATAACATAGAATTGGCTTGAATGGATAGTGGATGGGACTTTTGGAGGGCAGATTGGAGATTAAAGATTGGAGATTGGAGATTAAACAATCTCCAATCTCCCAACAGACATAAAGTTATGGGGCGATGGCTATGGCTACTGCACTACAGAAGCCGCGCCTACAATCAGCCCGACGACTTCATCGCTGGTAGTTTCTTTGGTGACGACTTCGCCGACTTTGCGCCCGCGCCGCATGACGATGATACGGTCGGATACGGCGAAAACATCTTGCAGGTTGTGGCTGATGATAATCACCGGCACGTTTTGCTCGCGCAGGGTCTGCACCAGTTCGTACACTTTGCGCTGCTCGGCTACGGCCAGGGCAGCAGTCGGCTCATCCATAATCATCAGGCGGGCATTCCAATAGACCGCTCGGGCAATCGCTACGGCCTGGCGCTGGCGCCCGACATCTGACGGATGGGCCGGTTCAGGTTGGGGATGTGAATGTCAAGCTGGTCCAGGACCTTCTTCGACTCTTCCTGCATGTGTGCCCGATCAACTACCTGAAAGAGGCCCATCGTCCGGCGCACCGGCTCGCGCCCCAGAAAAATATTTACCGGAGCGTCCAGGTTTTCACACAAGGCGAGGTCCTGATAAATCGTTTCAATCCCCCGGCGGCGGGCTTCCATGGGCGTGGCAAAGTTGACTTCCTGGCCTTCCAGCAAGATTTTGCCGCCATCAGGATGATACACCCCGGAGATCATTTTGATCAGGGTAGATTTGCCCGCACCATTATCACCGACGAGGCCAATCACCTCGCCCGGGTAAATATCAAGGCTGACATTATTAACGGCCACCAGACCGCCAAAATGTTTTTCCAGGTTGACTATTTGTAGAATAGGTTCTGCTGAAGTTGTCATAAAATATCCTCCTGGCTCACTTTACAACTCTGGCTCTGGCCCGATCAACCAATACGGCCAGGATGATAACAACGCCAACGGCGATAAACTGCCAGAAGGGATTGATCCCCAGAATTACCAGGCCGTTCTGGATCACCGCGATTAGCAGCGCCCCGATCACGGTCCCGATAATTGTGCCCTCACCGCCAAACAACGACGCGCCGCCGATGACCACAGCAGCTATGGAGTCCATCAAGAGCGCGTCGCCGGCATTGGCCGCGCCGTTGGTAAAGCGAGTGTTGTAGAGCACGCCGGCCAGGGCGGCTAGCGCCGCCGAAACCATATAAACGCTAATGGTATGCCGTTCCACCGGGATACCGGCCCGCAGTGCGGCTTCGCGGTTGCCGCCAATAGCATAGGTATACAAACCAAATTTGGTCCTCGACAGAATCCAATAACAAATCAACCCCAACACAATCATTAAGGTGAGTGGATGGGGCAAAATACCCGTCAATTGGCGTAAATCCGCCCCACTCAAACCCGGTCCCGGATTGAGGAAAGTCAGGCCAGTATTGGCATGGTAATAAAACAGATAACCATTGCCCAGTTGCCCCAACCCTTCCACCTTCACCGGAATCGGCATTCCCCCGGAAAAGAGAAACCCCGTTCCCCGGCTGATGCCTAACATCCCCAGGGTAACAATGAAGGGAGGGACCTGCAAGCGGGCAATCAACCAGCCGTTGATCAGACCGGCCACCAGGCCGGCTCCCACCCCGCCAACCAGCCCAACCAGCACAATTAAGGGCAGCGGCGTAGTAACGGGGTCAACCAGACTGGTCATAGCCAGGGCACCCACCACCGAAGCCATACCCATCACAAAGCCGGTTGACAGGTCAATTCCGCCTGAAATAATGACAAAGGTTTGTCCCAGAGCCATAATCGTAATAATGGCCATATTGGCCCCGATGCTCTGGAAATTAAATAAGCTAAAGAAACCCTGACCGGTAAACGAGAAGACTATTATCAGGATTAACAGGAATAGCCAGGCCCAGGCCTGACCAATAAATTCGGTGACGCGACGAGTGAAACTCGTATCGGTCGGGGTCGCTTCTATACTTTGTTGCATACTCGGCCTTATCTATTAAAGGGTCGCAGGCAGCAGGGCACAAATCCGCTGCACCCTGCTGCCGTGCGCCCTGGATTACTGTTTATTCACTCTTGTAAATAGCCGCTTGAGATTCAGGGGTATCTACATTGTCACGGGTGATGACGGTGTAACCGGTCGCATATCGTTTCTCGATACCGGCGGTATCACCCGCCAAAGCCTTGACCGCATACTCCACCCCCACACTGCCCATCTCAGCCGGATGCTGGGCAATGACCAGGTCTACCAGTCCATCCCGCAAATCCTGAATGGCTTGTTCCGGCGCGTCAAAGTTCGCCACCTTCACCACCCCACTCAGCCCGGCGTTTTTCACTGCCTGCGCCGCACCTTCGGCACTGAACAGGTTCGCCCCAAAAATCCCACCCAGGTCCGGCACGCGCTGCAACACTGCTGCTGTCTGCTCCGCTGCCTTCCCTGAGTTGTCTTCATTGTAGTCCACACCCACCAACTCTACCGCGCCGCTGGTCGCTTCAATCGCGTCCTTGCAACCCTGCTCGCGCTGGTCGGTCGTGCTGATCCCAGGTCTCACGTTCTGAATGTAAAGCTTGCCTTTGCCGCCAATCGCATCTATGATCGCCTGGCAGGCTATCCTTCCACCTTCGGTGTTGTCTGATCCCAGGTATGACAACGGGAATGTCACCGGCCCGCCGGCATAATCCCCATCACCGATGAAGGTATCCACTGACAAAACCTTGATCCCCGCATCATTGACCCGCTGCAACGGCTCGATCATCGCTTGCTTGTCGTTAGCCGCGATTATCATCGCGTCCACGCCACGCGCAATCAAAGCGTCCACAATCGGCGTCTGCAACACGGAGTCAAACTGCGCCGGACCGTCCACGATCAGCTCGACGCCTAATTCCGCCGCCTTTTCCCGAGCGCCTTTTTCCATCGTAACATAGAAGGCATCACCCTTCACCCCAATCACCAGGGCGATGGTCGGCTTCTCGCCGGCAGCCAGAAGCGCCCCGGCCTGTTCCGCCGGCGGAATGCACAGCTTCCAGCCGGGTTCGATCACGTCAACGTTATCAATCTGATTGTAGCTATCATCCGAAGCAGCTATGGCATTGGTCGCATCGGCAATCGCCTGATACGCCAAAAGATTACCCAGGAACTTTTCGGCAATCTTCGACAGCGAGTCTTCGGCCTGGACCACCACATCGGACTCGCAGGTCACATCACCCTGAGCTAAGACGGCTCTCGAATTTAGAACCAACAATGAGGTTAAGATTACCACAATTGTTAGCCAATGAACTACTTTTTTCATCTCATATCTCCTCTATAATTCGTTGAGTAGTTTGGGACAACATCGTCAAACCGTTGAACAACTTATTTGTTTGTTCAAATAGAACAAACATGCTGATTTTGCGTTGGTTTACTGCTCACCTCCTTTCAAAATCAAATTAAGGAATGTTTCTATGGGGTTGACAATTCCAGCCTGGGTGAGCAGAAAAATACTCGAACCCAAAAGTTGAATCTAAGAATAATTGAAGAACTTGACGGTATATCGCCAAAGGGGAAAAAAATAGAGGGACCACTGCTGTAGCGCCAGACAAGCAAGTTAAATGGGGTAAGTTCTTCATTGAATTTATCCTGGTACTTTGGTGCTGACGGGTCACTCGCTTTGCAGTCGGGCAACCAGTAATCAAAACAGGTACGCAGCTATTTTCGGCAGTGAAAAGTGGGTCTCATCTTAGCACACTCATATCCCTTTGTCAAAATTATTTGAACAAACTCGCAAGTTAGAACCAAATAGAATTTTTGACTTCGTAAGTAAGATTACGTTATAATGGTCACTACACTTTCGACTTCAAAAAATCTGGCGCAGTTTCAGGGTTAGGCAAAGGTGACATGCCCACGGATGACCGCTTAGAACAGATCGTCGCTCTTGTTGAGGAACGAGGTTTTATTTCCGTCAAAGAGTTGAGCAAGTTCCAGGGGGTTTCGGAAGTAACCATCCGGCGTGATTTGCAGCAGCTCCATCTACAAAAGCGTCTGCGCCGCACTTACGGTGGAGCAGTTTCCCTCTCTTCCATGCTCCATACTGAGCCTCTGCCCCTACCCGCTGTTGAAGGTTTTCTGACCGATAAAGTAGATGTCTTGATTGCGACCTCGCTCGACCCGCACTCCGATAGTATCCTGCTCGACCGGGCCGCCCGGAGAAACATCCCGGTCATTGCCGAGTCATCCGACATGCACGGGGTTAAAACGGTAGTGGCGGTAGACAATTATCAGGCCAGTCTGACTCTGGGCCGGTGGGCCGGTGAGTATGCCCTTCAACATTTTGGGGGGCGTGCCCATGTTTTAGACCTGACCTATTCATTTAAGCAATACTCAGACTCGCAGCCAGGGCTTTATCACCGGGCTAAAAGAGATTTTACCGGCAGCCCAGGTTATCCTGTCCATCAACGGTCAATCAGCCTGGCCCACCGCCTATCAACTGACCACCGACGCGCTGAAAGTATATCCTCACATTAATATCATTTTTGCCATCAATGATGCCACCGCCTGGGGAGCCATTCGCGCCTGCCAGGATTTGGAGATTAACCGCAACACGCTGCTGGTTCTGACCTTTGGCCTGGAAGGCGACACCCTGAAAAATGCGCTGATTGCCGGCGAGTATTGCCGCATGGGCCTGGCGATGTTCCCGGAAATTGTAGGTCCGGCCTGCCTCGAAGCGGCCATCAATGCCTACCACCATGTCTCTATGCCCAAACACCTGATTACCCCTCATGTTATCCTCACCCCCGATACACTGCCCCAATTTTACCACCGCACTGAAACCGGCTGGCGCATCCGCCTCGATACGGTTCAGGAACAGCTCTCCGTTCCGCTGAACATTGATCAAATCACCCCCCGACCCGCCGCTACCTTGCCCAACTCCATTGGTTTTGTGGTCCCTTTTAGCGACCACGAGTGGTATAAAAACCTCATCGCCTGTATGCAAAGCCACGCCGACCGTCTAGGTATCGAATTGGAGATAATAGATGCCGCCCAACATCTGGAAAATGAAGTAGCTCAGCGAAAACGGGGCATTGCCCTGGCTGCCGCAGCCCTGGTTCAACCTGGGGATGTTATTTTGATAGACGGCGGCCAGATTACCACCTACCTGGCCGAAGAACTGACCGGCAAAGAGAACATCACCGTGATTACCAATTCCATAACGGTGTTTGATGTTCTGCGTAACTGCCCTAACATTACCCTCATTTCGACCGGCGGGCTGTTACGTCACTCCAGCGAAACGTTGATCGGCCCCACCGCCGAAGCCGTTTTGCGCGAATTGAGGGCCGACAAGTTGTTTTTGGCTATCACCGGCATGTCGCTTGATTTTGGCCTGTCGCATACCAATGTGGCCGAAGTGACCATGAAACAAGCGATGATCCGCGCCGCCCGCGAGGTCATTCTGTTGGCCGATCATACCAAATTTGAGCAAGAGTCGGTCATTCAGGTGGCCCCGGCCACGGTGCTGCACAAATTGATCACCGACAACGCGCTACCGGCCAGTTTGCGCCTGGAATTGAGCAAATTGGGGATTGAGGTTATTCTGGCTACTACCTGAAGCGGGGCTAAAATCCGGGTTTTATTTCTGGCAGGTCAGGCACAAACTTTCGGCCCGGATGGAGGCGTGGCAGTGGTGGCCTTCGTGGATGACCCAATCGAAGCCGGCGCAGTGGGCCAGGGCGCACAGGCGGCCATATTGGCTCTGGTCAACCGGCCAGAGGGTCAAATCAATGGCCCGGCCCTCGTAATGCAGCGAATAGCGAGTGGCCGGCTCTGATTCCGGTGGGTCGTGCTCCAACAGCGAGTCGTAGGCATCGGTGACGCGCAACTGAAACGCGCCGCCCCACTCGGCCTGAACCAGTTGATTCAGGCGGGTCAGAGGGAGGATCATGGCCGGGTGCATCAGAATATCTTCGGCATCAAACGGCGGTGTTTCTTCCTGCTTAAATTTAATGGTGGGGTCCAGAATACCGACCAAATGATTGTACCCGCACGAATCACGTTCCAGGTGACACAACATCGGCGTGGAGGCCGAGCGCTCGGTTTCGGAATAACTGCCGCTGGCCGAGATGTGCTCGTCCTTGCCCAGATCGGGCTGCAAGCAGGCGGGGGGGCCGGACTCAACGGCGACAAAGATGGGCGGCGGCGTTGCGGTCGGGCGGGGGAGAAAAACCGGCAGCGGAGCAAGAGTCGGCCAGGGTGTGGCAACAGGCAAGGGCCGCGCCACAGGACGCGGAGATAAATCAATCCTCACACAGGCAAGAGTGGTAAAGATCAGAACAAACAAAACAAGATAAAATTTACCTATCACCAAAATCCCGGAATCCGCTCCCCCAAAACCTTAGTACAATCTTGCATTAGTTCGTAACGAAATCATAACCGAGTCATGTCATTCCGACCGGAGGGAGGAATCTTCTTCCCCGCTACCTAAACTGTTATGCAAGGACCAAGATTTCTCGCTGGCGCTCGAAATGACATACAGGAACTGGACACCTTCAAATCGTGACGAATTTATGCAGTCCTGTACTTAGCCTAAATCTTTAATCTCCATTAATCACTCATCACCATAATAACTGGCTCCCTGCCCCGCCGCATCAGCCTGCCAGACTCGGCCCGGCTGCCAGGGAAACCACTTCTGGCCGTCGTGGCTGCTGCTCAAAAGATAACTGCCGGCCGCCGGCTGACCCTGTCCTGTCGTATCATAGACGAAAACCGACCCCTGATCCGGCTCAACCCTGCGGGCATTGACCAGCAAACGCCCATCCTCGGTCCAGCGGGGCTGGTCGAGACTGAG
>JAAUSP010000340.1 GCA_012032575.1 Anaerolineales bacterium
GGGCGTCATCCCACACGATCCCTGGGCTTCGTTGAGCAGGTCGTCCAGTTTGGCCGGGTCGTTGGTCAGGGCGGCTTCGGAGACCAGCTCGTCTACGGCGGGATTGGCGTAAGAGGTGCGCGATTCGGTGTTTTCCGATTTGAAGAGGAAGGTGAGCATCAGCACCGGGTCCAGCGCGTCGGCGGACCAGCCCTGAAAGAAGGCGTCAAAGGGCGACTCTTTGCCCTTGCGGTTTTCGGTGTTGAAGGTGGCCCATTCGCCCTGCTCAAACTTTACGTTAATGCCCACATCTTGCATATAGGCGGCAATGGCCTGACCGACCTGATCGTCGTTGGGGTAGCGCCCCGCGCCGAGAGCAAAGATAATTTCCTCACCGGCATAGCCTGCTTCGGCCAAAAGAGCCTTGGCCTTTTTCGGGTCATACTCGTAAGCCAGGTCACTGCGGGCGCTGCGCAGGGAAGGCGGCAGCGGGCTTTTGGCGACCACGGCAATATCCTGGAGAATGGTGTCTGCGATGGTTTGTTTGTCAATGGCATAATTGAGAGCCTGGCGTATTTGGGTTGTCCAGCGGAGGACGGTCATTGCGCATGGATACGTAGACCAGCCGCGCGGTCGGCGCGGTGGTCACCGTCGCGTTGGCTGAATCATTAATTTGGGTCAGCATTTCCGGCGAAACGGCGTTGATCATCTGCACTTCGCCGGCCAGCAGCGCAGCCAGGCGGGTGCCGGCTTCGGGGATAATCCGGGCGGTCACACGCTGGAAATTACTCTTGTCGCCCCAGTAATCGTCGTTGCGCTCCATGACAAACTGCTGGCTGGGGGTAAATTCGACAAATTTATAGGGACCGGTACCGTTGGGGCTGGTGTCCATCTCCGGGGTTTCGGCGTATTGGGGGTCCACCATGTCCAGCAGGGTTAAGCGCCAGAGCAGGCTGGGGGTGGGGGCCACGGTGACGATGTCTACCGTGTACTCGTCAACTACTTTGGCCTCTTTGACCAGGTCTACCAGGGCGAAGTTCATCCAGGCCGGGAAGTTGGGGTCCAACACTTTGTCCAGACTGTATTTGACTGCTTCGGCGTTGAAAGGATTGCCGTTGTGAAAGGTGACGCCCTGGCGCAGGTTGAAGCGCATGGTGGTGTCATCCACCTGCTCCCACGACTCGGCCAGGAGCGGATAGAGCTGCATGCCGTCGTCAAACCAGACCAGTGGTTCGTAGATGTGGCGTAACAGGCTAAAACTGGCCGCCGAACCTTCTTTGCGGATGTCAAGCGCCCCGATATCCTGGGCAATGGCTACCACCAGTTCCTGATCGCTGGAAGCGGCCTGCGCGGCGGCGGACTGCTGCAACATGGCCTCGACCTCGCCGCTGGCCGGAATGCACAACTTCCAGCCGGGTTCGATAACGTTGACGTTATCAACTGTGGCGTAGCTGCTATCGGCAGCAGCTTTGGCATTGGTGGCGTCGGCAATGGCCTGGTAGGCGGTCACATCGCCATAGACCTTTTCGGCAATCTTCGAGAGCCAGTCGTCGGCCTGAACCACCACATCACTTTCGCAGGCAATCTCACTCTGGGCCAGCGCTTGCAGGGGCGACAGGCTCAGGATGAGCGACAATAACATCATCAGACTGACACTATTAATTATTTTTTTCATCGGTAGTCTCCTCCATTGAAACTATAAAT
Source organism: Anaerolineales bacterium (assembly GCA_012032575.1). The sequence continues at coordinate 1,684 of JAAUSP010000340.1, forward strand.
GAAACGACATCGTTTTAAATTTTTACCGGCGTCAATGACCGCCTGGTCGAGTTGTACTAAGGTTAGGCCATAAACAAATCCTTTCTGGTTTACCTCAACAAAGATACTTTCGCAGCGTGCTTGACTGCCTGAATAATAGAACGCCGGATGGGACTTAACAAGACCCAAATGTATCACTTTAAGGATCAACCCGTATCAAAACTTGCCTGCCTATTTCTGAAAGACGGGTATGACTTCAGCCGCAAACCGCTCCAGTTGCGCCAGGATATCCTCGCTGGTTTGATGTTTGAAATAGCAGATCAGATATTCCAGACCGGCCTCGACATAAGCTTCGATGCGCTCGATAATCGCTGCGGTTGAGCCGGCGATGGGCCAGACATTATTATCCTCAGCCGCCGGACTATGACCCGCTATGGCGATGTGGCCGCGCATGCTGACAGTGATAGGGCGCTCACCGGCCCACTGGCGCAGTTTAGCCACGCCCTCGGCCAACGCCTCCGGTTCCACGTTGGTCGGATGCCAGCCATCGCCCCATTGAACCGCCCGGCGAATGGCCGCCTCGGATTTGCCGCCGACATAAATCGGAACGCCTCCGGCCTGGATGGGCTTCGGCTCGAACATGGTCTCGCTGAAGTTGATCCATTGGCCGGCAAAGGTGGGCTGTTCCTCGACCCAGAGGGTCCGGATCACCTGGAGCCACTCGTCGGCAATGCGTCCGCGCTGTTTGAAGTCGGTTCGCAGAAAGCCGTACTCCTCCTCGATCCAGCCCACGCCAACCCCCAACAGCGCCCGCCCGCCGGAGAGCTGGTCAATCGCTGCTACCTGCTTGGCCACCAGGATCGGGTCTCGCTGCGGCAGCACAATAACCGATGTAGCCAGGGTAATCCGTTCGGTGACGCCGGCCAGATAACCCAGCGTTACCAGCGCTTCGATCAAATTGCCATACGGGTTGCCGTATTTCCGGGGAACCAGCAGGTGATCAGTGGTCCAGACCGAATCATAACCGGCAGCTTCAGCCGCCCGTGCCACCTGGAGGATTGCCTGGGGTGAGGTGGCCAGGCCGTAGTTGGGCAAACAAAACCCCGAATTTCATCACGTTACCCTCGTTACCTCCTTGAGTTTTCTCTTTTATCCGTATAAATTGTCAGTGAATAACAATCATCTCCCGCGTATAAAGTGTCAGCGACTCTGCTCCACTTTCCGTGACCAGAATATCGTCCTCAATGTGGATGGGCAGATCTTTATATCCCCCCCGGATAAAACAGCCTGGGTCCAGCGTAAAAATCATGCCCGGCTCCAGCGGAGTTCGATTACCTTCCTCCACCAAGGGGGCCTCGTGTACCGGCCCCAAACCTACCCCGTGGCCCACCTTCCACACCTGAGTGTAACCATGTTTAGCCATATAGTTAGCGCAGACCCGATGAACTTCCTCAGCCGGCAAACCGGGCTTGATGATCGCCAACGTTGCCTCATAGGCCTCAACCGTCACCCGGTAGAGGCGCTCCGCTTCTGCGCTGGGTTGACCCATGAAGATCATACGCGCCGTGTCGGAACTATAACCTCCGCATTTACCGGCGATATCAATGTCAACTATATCACCGGGCTGAAACCGCCGCCTGGACCAGTCGCGAAAGTGACCGCTGACACCCATTGTCTCAGAGCCAGCCGCTAACATAGCTTGGGTAATTTCCAGGCCAACTTCATACTCAGGCCGTCCCGCCCGAATCGACTCCCGGGCCTGGGTAAAACCGGCTACGCAAAAATCATTCGCCCGGCGCAGCAGTTCGATTTCCTGGGCGTCTTTGACCATTCGCAAACGGGCGATTATGTTCTCACCGCTGGTTACATGTGTCCTTGGCGCAGCCGTTCGAATCAACTCGCTGTCGCCAAACCACATGTTATCCTGTACCCCTACCTGTCCTCCGGCCAGCCCCCTCTCTTTCAGTACATCACCCAATAACCCTGCCGGAGGCTGGCCGTCCATATAGGTGCGCACATCTTTGATCCACGAGCCGCCTTTGGCCTCATAAATTGCATAGTGCATCTCGCTGATAATCAGCGTTGGTTCACCCTCGGCCGGCACAATCAGGGCCGATAACCAGACCGGCCAGCCGCCTTCATAAGCACTGTAGCCGGTAAAGTAGCGCATATTCGGCCCGGCCACCAGGTAGAGTCCATCAAGCCGGTGAGTCCTTAGCAGTTTTTGGGCCTGCCGGACGCGACCCTCATAGTCATGGTCTAAAGATAAATTAGTCATAATCCCGGTCATCATCCCACCACCATTCTTTCGGTCTTTTACGTGGACGGCGCGGCGAAGCCTCTTTTGGCTGGGCGTCCACTTGTAACCATTGACGCAGCTTCACCGGCAGACTATATTCTTTTTCCGCCGCCTCACGACTGATATAGCCGTCGGCTAAATCCTCCATCACCCGCTCCACCGGCCGATCCTGCGGCGAGCCATATCCCCCCCCGCCGCCGCTCGCCACCCGAAAAATCGTCCCGGCTCTAAGCGGCAGGTGATTGACCTTCAGCATCCGCTGGGCTTGCTCTGTGTCCGGCTGCACGATAACCTCAGGCACAGCCCCAGCCTTACCCCCAAATAGGCCCCAGGCCGGCGTGCGGGTCCGGTCGAACCACAAACTCAGAAAAACATGGTCTTCGGTCAGCTCATATTCACGGATTACATTCAGTCCGCCGCGCTGCCAACCTGGGCCGCCACTATCCTGGCCCAGGGCGTAGCGCCGGATACGCAGCGGAAATTTATTCTCCATGCTCTCAACCGGAAAGTTGCGAAAATCTCCCGCCGCCGAGTGAATAACGGCGTTTTCCCCATCCATCTGAGCATTAGCCCCCCAACCGCCAGCCGTCGCTTCGCCCCAGGCCGCCCGAATGCGGCCATCCGGCCAGCGCTGAACCATGATGACATTCCAGGCGTCGCCCGGGCAGGCCCGCAGCCACTTGTTCCGGCAAAGCTAGAGCCAAAGCCCGAATGATCAAATCTACCAGGAGCATCGTGTGGGTCCCGTATTGCAAACATGCGGCTGGTTCTTCCGCCGCAAAGATAGACCCCGGTTCCACTTCGATCTTTAAAGCGCGAAAACTGCCGCCGGTCACTCCCAGATCGGGCCGGATTAAAAAATTTATAAGCCAACCGCACCGCCGATAGAGTCTGAGCCAGGCCACAGTTGGTGCAGGCAGCCCGCTGTCGGCTGGAGCCGTGGGTATCCACGATCATTTCATCTCCATGTACCGTTACCTTAACCCTGATCGGAATTGGCTCATCAGACAGAAAATCGTTGTCCTGATAGCCTTCAGCCGTATAGACGCCGTTGGGAATGGCGGTAATCGCGACCCGCTCTAAAGCTTCGGTGGTGGCAAAAACGGCGCGCATGCTGGTTCGGATAGTTTCGAGACCAAAACGCTCAATCAATTCACTATAACGCCGCTCGCCGATGCGGCAGGCAGCAATCTGCGCATGCATATCCCCCTTGAGTGAGACAGGCAGGCGGCTGTTACGGGCGATAATATCTATGATTTCTTCGCGCAGATGACCCCGGTCGGCCAGTTTGACTACCCCCAGACGCAAACCCTCCTGGTAAATCTCGGTGCTATCCACCGCGTAAGCAGCATCTTTACCGCCCAGGTCGCGCCAGTGGGCGCGGGTGACGGCAAAACCGACAACCTGCTGCTGATACACTACTGGCGACAAAATATCCACATCATTCAGATGCGAGCCGGTCAGGTAAGGGTCATTCAAAATATAAACATCTCCGTCACAAAAATGAGCCAGACCAACCTGGTCAATAACCACTTGGACCACCTCATTCAACGCGCCCAAAAAGAAAGGCAGGCCCGGCGCCTGGGCCAGTAGTTGAGCCTTTTCGTCAAAACAAAGCTACACTGCAATCCTTCATTTCGTAGATGACCGGCGAAAAGGCACTGCGCCAGAGTGTGGTACGCATATCCTCAGCGGCCGCGAGAAAAGCGTTGCGAATGATTTCGGTGGTGACAGGGTCAATGGTGGTCAAAATTTCTCCTCTAGCAGGTGCTGGATTGGCGCACCGTGTCGGCCAGAATTTCAGCCACGCGCAGTGGCCCGATGCCCGGATCAATCACCGGCACGCCCAATTCCCCGGCCAGCGGGCCAAGCATCCCGGTCCAAAAGGTACAGCCACAGTAAACCGCTCCGGCCCCATGCTCCCGGATCGCTTTTTTGGCGGCTTGGGCAACTTCGTGCGCACCGACTGGCGGTGACACTCCAGAATGACCTGCCGAGCCTGGTTGGGGTCTTTAGCCATCAACTCTTGCAAATACTCATCCGGCGGATATTCTACGTCCACATAACCTATCCAGGCAATACGTCGCTCCATGCCGTAGGCATAAGCCAGGTCTTCATACAGGATATGGGCAGCGTCAAATCCGGCAGGGATAAGCACGGCGACCCGCTGCCGCAGCAGCGCTGCCAGGTAGAGACCGGCCTCTAAAGGGGCAGTGACGGGAATATTGACCGTCCGCTTGGCCATATCTAACCCCGGATCGGCGCTGCAACCGATGATGGCCGCGTCGAAACCTTCCTGCTCGGCCTCCATCAAGAGACGATACATCTCGCCCTGCGAGAGCGGAATGTAGGGTGGATAGGTGCTGCCGGTACGGGCAATGCTCACTCGACCGGCAACATCCTCCCCCAGCGGCAAATGTTTCACTACAATTTCGGTCTCGGGCCGGGCGGCCTGACTGAGAATCCGGTGGAAGTAGTCATTCCAAATGCCGGTCTCCTCCGGATTAAGGTAGAGTATTTTGGACATTTTTGACCTCCGTCATCAATCCCATTTGAATATCTTCGGCCCGCCAGCAGCGGACACGGTGGCCAGGCGCAAGTTCCCGCAGTTCCTGCCGCTCTTCGGCGCAGCGAGGCTGGGCAAACGGGCAGCGCGAATACAGCCGGCAGCCCACATAGTCCGCCGATAAAGCCAGTACCTCGCCCTTAAGTTGCATGGCCGCCTGCTGCTTTCGACGCTGTCCAACCAGGGTCGCAGCCAGTAACCGCGCGTATAAGGGTGCAGCGGCTGGTTAAAAAGATTTTCTACCTGTCCTTCTTCAACAATCTGCCCCAGATACATCACCAGTACCCGGTTGGCCATTGAACGGACCAGACGCAGATCATGAGTCACCAGCACGTAACTGAGATATTGCTCCTGCTGCAAATCGAGTAATAAATTGACAATCTGGCCGCGAATGGACATATCCAGGGCTGAAGTCGGCTCATCGAGAAAAACCAGGTCTGGCTGCGAGGCAATCGCCCGGGCAATACCCACGCGCTGCAACTGGCCCCCGCTCATCTGACGCGGATACAGGTTAGCAAAACGGCTTTCCAGCTTGACATGATCCAGCAGCTTAACCACCTCAGCCCGGCGTTCGGTCTCGCTCAAATCAGGGCGCAGGCGCAGCGGTTCCAGCAAGGCTCGACCGATTCTCATCATGGGATTGAACGAACCAAGCGGATCCTGAAAAACCATCTGCAGGCGGCGGCGGTAGGGTCTAAATTGGCCCGGCGATAGATGCTGGACCTCCTGGCCCTGAAAGCGAATTGTACCCCCATCCGGGTTGACCAGCCGCAGCAGGCAGCGGCCAATGGTAGATTTACCACAACCACTTTCCCCTACCAGGGCCAGTGTTTCTCCCCGGCTCACCTGAAAGGAGACGTTTGCTACGGCCAGCAAGATATCGCGTCGAAACAGACCCCGCCGGACCGGGTAAGTTTTGAACAGCTCTTTGACTTCGAGCAAGTAAGAATCTACCATTGATAACTATAACAATCAGGCAAAATGACAGGCTACCCAGTGTCCTGCTTCAATCTCGCGCAACAGTGGCGCTTCTTCAGAGCAGCGTTGTTCCATGCGCGGGCAGCGCGGGACAAACGGGCAGCCCCGGTGAAGCGTACCCAAATCGGGCACGCGCCCCGGAATAAAGCTCATGCGCCGGTTATTATCCACCTCAAACGAGGCAATAAGCGCTTGGGTGTACGGATTGGCCGGTCTGCGCAGTACCAGCTCAACCGGGCCACTTTCTAAAATTTTGCCGGCATACATAACCACAACATCGGTACAGATTTCGGCGATAACACCCAAATCGTGCGAGATGAGCAGCAGTGAAGCATGCAACTGCTCAACCTCAGTTACAATAACATTTAACACCTGGGCCTGGATAGTTACGTCCAGGCCGGTGGTTGGCTCGTCGGCAATCAACAGTTGGGGTGAGCAAACCAGGGCCATAGCCACCATAACTCGCTGGGCCATGCCCCCGCTGAATTGGTAAGGGTAATCCCTGGCTTTCTGGGCCGGATGA
>JAAUSP010000341.1 GCA_012032575.1 Anaerolineales bacterium
GGTCTATCCGCCCGCAGCCCGCTTAGTTTTTGTTAGAAAGAGTCCTTTTGAGCCGTAAAAAGAGTGTGGCTCACGGATCAACACGGATCAACACGGATTTTTTTTCTTTATTTTCCCTCCTTAGCCGTGTCATCTGTGTTCATCCGTGAGCTAACCTAAATCTGGCGGTACTATTGAAATTGAATATCAAAACCCAATAGCTTTTATCCTCACGCCGGGGTGCGGACTGCCACCCGTACCCCATGGAAAGGCAGAATGACGGTATGTCAGATACATTCCGAATTGTCAACGGTCGAGTTTACGACCCCATTAATAACATTGACGGCGACGTGCGCGACATCTGCGTGCAGAACGGCAAAATCGTGGCGGATGTGCCGGCGGAAGCCAAACGTATTGACGCCAGCGGCATGGTCATCATGCCTGGCGGGGTGGACATCCACTGCCACATCGCCGGCCCCAAGGTCAACACGGCCCGCAAATTGCAGCCGGAAGACCACCGCTTTGATGTCCACCCGCGCACGGCCTTCACCCGTTCCGGTACGGGTGGCACGGTCCCGTCCACCTTCGCCACCGGCTATCGCTACGCGGCACTGGGTTATACCACGGCGATGGAAGCCGCCGTGACCCCGCTCGGCGCGCGCCACACCCTCGAAGAGCTGCACGACACGCCCATCATTGACAAAGGCTTCTACGTGCTGATGGGCAACAACGTGCTGCTCTACCGCCTGCTCAAAGAGGGCCGTTACGAGGAGTTCCGCGAGGCCGTGGCCTGGTGGATGAACGCCAGCCGGGCTTACACCATCAAGCTGGTCAACCCCGGCGGCGACGAACCCTGGAAAGGGCAGCGCAACGCCAACATTACCAACCTGAGCGAAGAGATTGACGCCTTCGGCTTCACCCCCCGCCATGTTATCAAAGCCCTGATTGACGCGGCCAACGATTTGGGCCTGCCCCATCCGGCCCATATTCACTGCAACAACCTCGGCCTGGCCGGCAACTATGAAACCACCCTCGAAACCATGCGCGCCGCCGATGGCCGCCGCGCCCACCTGACCCACATCCAGTTTCACTCCTACGGCGGCGAGTTGGGCGGCAAACCGACCTCCAAAGCGGCCGAGATTGCCGAAGCATCTCAACACCCACCCCGAAATCAGCGCTGCGTCGGGCCAGGTGATGTTTGGCAAAGCCACCGGCATGACCGCCGACGCCCCGCTGGGCTGGATGCTGCATCGGATCAACGGCAACAAGTGGGTCAACGCCGACACCGAGCACGAAAGCGGCTGCGGCATTGTCCCCTTTGCCTACAGCGACAAAAATTACGTCCACGCCTTGCAGTGGGGCATTGGCCTGGAGCTGTTCCTGCTGACCAAAGACCCCTGGCGGCTGATCCTCTCCACCGACCACCCCAACGGCGGCTCTTTTATGAGCTATCCCAAGTTGATCCGCCTGCTCATGGATAAACAGTTCCGCCTGGACCAGGTCCGCTCGGTCAACCAGAAAGCGATGGAGCAAACCATTCTGCTCGACGGCCTGGACCGGGAATATTCGCTGCGCGAGATTGCCATCATTACCCGCGCCGGCCCGGCCAAACTGCTGGGGCTGACCGATAAGGGCCACCTGGGCGTCGGCGCGGACGCCGATATTACCATCTACATGGAGTGCGACGACAAAGAGGAAATGTTCACGACGCCGCGCTACGTTTTTAAAGACGGCCTGATGATTATCGAAGACAGCGAATTTCGGGCCGACCACGAAGGCCGCATCCTGCATGTCGCCCCCGACTACGACCCCAAAATCGAGCAGGTCATCCGGCCCTTCTTTGAAGATTACTACACCATCCAGTTTGACAACTACGCCGTCAGCGAGAAATACCTGCACCAGCATCAGGTTGTGCCGACGGCGGGACAAAAGGGTAGTTTAAGCAAATAGATGCGTGTTGCGTGTTCCGTTATTTTACGCAACACGCAACACGCAACACGTACCTTATCTCCCTGGAAATACCTGAGGAGCAAACCATGCACATCCACAACACCGAAATCATTGATACCTTTGCCGAAGCTTTCAAATGTGGGGCAGCCGGGTCATTATTACCGCGGCGAGTCCGCAGTGGGCCATGCATGCCGCCCAATCCATCACCGGCTTCGCCACCTCGATCATCGGCTGCAAATGCGAGGCCGGCATCGAGGCCGTATTGTCGCCGGACCAGACCCTGGATGGCCGGCCCGGCGTGAGCGTGCTGTTTTTCACCGTCAAAGCCGACGATATGGGCAAGCGCCTGCTGGAACGGGTCGCCAATCCGTGTTGACCTGTCCCACCACCGCTTGCTACAACGGCCTGGAGGCCGAGCAGACGGTTATTGTCGGCGGGCAACTTCGCTTTTTTGGCGACGGCTACCAGATCAGCAAACTCCTGGCCGGGCGGCGTTTCTGGCGCATCCCGGTAATGGAGGGCGAATTTGTGGTGGACGAGCGCTTCGGCGTCCAGCCGGCCATTGGCGGCGGCAATATTCTCATCCTGGGCCGCGACGTGGCCGGCACGCTGCAAGCCACCGAGGCCGCCGTAGCCGCCATGCGCACCGTCCCCGGCGTCATTTTGCCCTTCCCCGGCGGCGTGGTCCGCAGCGGCAGCAAAACCGGCTCCCGTTACAAGGGCCTGTTTGCCTCCACCAACGACGCCTACTGTCCCACCCTGCGTGGCATCGCCCCCATCACCCAGGTGCCGCCCGAAGCCGGCTGCGTCCTAGAAATCGTCCTTGACGGCCTGGACCTACCCGCCGTCGAAGAGGCCACCCGGCGCGGCATCCTCGCCGCCGCCGAACACGGCGGTGCGCTCCAAATCTCCGCTGGCAACTACGGCGCACCCTGGGCCAGTATCATATCAAACTGCATGAGGTATTGCAGGGTCAAGCTAGTGTAGCATCCTGAGTAGCCCTAAGCGTAGCGAAGGGCGTATCGAAGGGTGCGAGTTGGCGACCACTGCTGATGGCACAGCACCCTTCGATACGGTTCGCTTCGCTCACCTACTCAGGATGCTGTTCACTGCTAAACGAGGAATCCTATGAGTATCACGTTAACCTTACAAACAACATCAACCATACCCCTGGAGGCCGAGGTTATTTCCCCGGATCGGCTGGCCGGGCTGACCGAGGCCGAAATCGCGGCGCTGCCGGTGCAACACGGCAACGAAAAATTAACTCTGGGCGACTTTTTCCGCATCAGCGGTTCCGGCAGTGAGGAGATAAGGCTGGACGGCGACCTGAGCCGGGTCAAACTGATCGGCGCGGGCATGAGTTTTGGCCGGATCGTGATTGCCGGGAACGCCGGCATGCACGTCGGCGCGGGCATGCGCGGCGGGGAGATCGTGGTCGCAGGGGACGCAGGCGACTGGGCCGGGGCTGAAATGAGCGGTGGGCGCTTGCTGATCAAAGGTAACGCCGGTCACCTGCTCGGCAGCGCCTACCGGGGCAGCACCATCGGCATGCAGGGCGGCGAGATTTTGGTGCATGGCAGCGCCGGCAACGAGGTCGGCTCTGCCATGCGGCGCGGCCTGATTGTCGTCTGCGGCGACAGCGGCGACTTTACCGGCGTCAATATGCTGGCCGGGACCATCATCGTTTTGGGCCGGCTGGGCTGGCGCAGCGGCGCCGGCATGCAACGCGGCTCGATCATCTCCATGCACCCCACCGAAATCCTACCCACCTTTACCATGGCCTGCACCTACCAACCCACCTTCCTGTCCATCTTCCTGCGCCGTCTCCGCGACGAGGGCCTGCCCATCAGCGAAGCCCACATCCACGGCTCCTACCGTCGCTGGAGCGGCGACTCGGTGGAGTTGAACCGGGGGGAAATATTGCTGTTGGCGTCATAGGTATTTTCACAAGCCTGGAACAAGTCATTGCGAGGCCGCAAGGCCGAAGCAATCTCCCTCTTCCGGGGTGGGAGACTGCTTCGCCTGCGACTCGCAGTAACATGATTGCTATTTGCATAAGGAGGGATCGAATGACCCTTTCACTCAACGAACGAGCCTTGGCCCTGGTCGAACGGCTGATTGACGATGCCGGGGCGTTGGGCGTAACCACCCATATCCTGGCGGGCGGAAGCCTGGTGATTGACTGCGGCATCGAAGCGCCGGGCGGGTTGGAGGCCGGGCGCATCTTTGCCGAGGTTTGTATGGGCGGCCTGGGCCAGGTTGCCTTCACCCATTTAAATCTCGACGGCTGGTGGCTGCCGGCGGTCAGCGTCCGCACCGACCAGCCCCGACTGGCCTGCATGGCTGCCCAATACGCCGGCTGGCAGGTCAACAAAGACGGCTACTTTGCGATGGGCAGCGGACCCGCCCGCGCCCTCATCCGTGCCGAGGAAAAACTTTACGACGAACTCGGCTACAGCGATCCGGCTCACATGGCCGTGCTGTGCCTGGAAAGCCGGACCATGCCGCCGCCGGAAATCGCCGCCTACGTGGCCGAGCGGGCCAACGTAGCGCCCGAACATCTGACCCTGTTGATTGCGCCGACCGCCTGCATAGTCGGCGGGGTGCAGGTGGCGGCGCGGGTGGTCGAAACCGGGCTGCACAAGCTGCACGAACTGGGCTTTGACCTGCACAAAGTTTTGAGTGGTATGGGGACCTGCCCTCTGCCGCCGGTCGCCAAAAGCGACATCCGGGCCATTGGCCGCACCAACGACGCCATTCTGTACGCCGGGCAGGTCCACTACACCGTCCGCGCCGACGATGCCGAGCTGGAGCAGGTAGTCTCCCGCGTGCCCTCCTCGACCTCGAAGGATTACGGCGCGCCCTTCTACGATACATTCAAGGGTTACAATTTCGATTTTTACCAGGTTGACCCATTATTGTTCAGTCCCGCCGAAATTTTTATGACCAATGTAGTCAGCGGGCGAACCTTCCACGCCGGGCAGGTCAACGTGGATGTGTTAAAGAAGTCATTTTTGGAGTGAAATTTTGAAAATAGCTATTTTAGGGGCCAAACCCGCCTGGCACGCCGAGCAGATGCAGCAGGCAATCGAGGCGCGGGGGCACAGTTGCACCCTACTCCCCATCACCCAACTGACCGCCCAGGTTGGCCTGTCGCCCCGCCTGGGCAGCCTCAGCGCCGACCTGGACTCTTTTGATGTGGTTCTGGTCCGTTTCATCCCGGCCGGCTCGCTGGAGCAAATCATCTTTCGCATGGACGCGCTGCACCTGCTGGAAAGGCGGGGGGTACGGGTAGTCAACCGGCCTGCGGCCATCGAATGTACGGTGGACAAGCTCTATACGTCGGGGCTGCTGGAGCAGGCCGGGCTGCCGACCCCGCGCACCGTTGTCTGCGAAACCAGCGCCGACGCCCTGAAAGCGTTCACGGCCCTCGGTGGCGATGTAGTGGTCAAACCGCTTTTTGGGGCCATGGGCCTGGGTATCGTCCGGGTCGAAGACCGGGACCTGGCCTACCGGGTTTTCAAGGCGCTGGAACTGGAAAAAGCGGTCTATTATTTGCAGGAAACCGTTCCCCACAACGGCAGCGATATCCGCGCCTTTGTCATCGGCGGGCGGGTGGTGGCGGCGATGGAGCGGGTCTCGGACGATTGGCGGACCAATGTGGCCCGTGGGGGCCAGGCCCGCGCCTGCCGCCTGACGCCCGAAGAGACCGACCTTTGCTTGCGCGCCACCGAGGTCGTCGGAGCCGATTATGCCGGGGTGGATTTGCTGCCGGCGGTGGATGGCCGGCTTTATCTGATCGAGGTGAACAGTATTCCCGGCTGGAAGGGGCTGCAACCTGTCAGCCCGGTCAATATTGCAGCAGAAATGGCGGCTTATCTTGAAACAGTCGGTGGTCAGCAGCCAGCTAAAAATGGACGTCCCTTCTTCGCCAGACGACTGGACGCCTGACTTCGTCGCGGCGGCGGCGCAGTTGGCCTGTCTGTTAGAGGCCAGCGCCGAAAAACCCGGTAATGTCACCCCCACCCACTCTTTCCACGATATGAGCTACGAGGATTTTCTGCGCGGCGCGGCAACGCTCGGCCCGGAGATGGCGCGGGCCGGCTATCGCGGCGTCGGTGCGACTATTTTGGCCGCCATCACGGCCCGGCGGCGCTGGACGTCGGCTAACACCAACCTGGGCATTGTCCTGCTGTTCGCCCCGCTGGCCCGCGCCGCTCTGACCGGTAGCGGTCACTTACGGGATCGCCTGGGGGCAGTCTTGCGCCATCTGACCATAGACGATGCCATCGCTGCCTATGCCGCCATCCGGCTGGCCGCGCCGGGCGGTCTGGTCGCCGAAGTCGAGCACGACGTGCGGGCCGAACCGCTTGTCACCCTGGATGAAGCTATGGCCAGCGCGGCTCACCGTGACAGCATCGCCGCCGAGTACGGCAGCGATTACGCCATCACTTTTGAGCGCGGCCTGCCCGCTTTGCAGTCGGCCCTGGCGCGTGGAGTCAGTACCAGCCAGGCGGTGGTCCAAACCTATCTGGAACTATTAACCGCCGTGCCCGATACCCTGATTGCCCGCAAGCGGGGTCAGGCGGTAGCCCAGGCTGTCTCGGCAGAAGCAGCGCGAGTGCTGACCGCCGGAGGCGTCTTCTGTGCCGCAGGTCAGACGGCCATTGCGGAATTTGACACCCATTTGCGGGTGGCGAAAGATAACAGCCTCAATCCGGGCACCACGGCGGATTTGGTGGCAACGGTTTTGTTTGTCGGATTGTTGGAGGGTGTGCTTAAGTAAAGAGTAGTCAATTTCTAGCCCGGCAATAGCGAGGTAAATATGCCCCAAGAAACTACAAATAGCTCGACCACTCTTTCTCGTTCCTCGACTAAGACTCGATTGGTCTATCTTGCCCTGTGGGTAATTCTTTTGTTGGCATCAGTCTGTGGATTACCCGGATGGCTCATCAATAAACTCAATTTGCCTACCGATCTGGGGTTGGAGGTTATCATCCAACCCATTCCGCTAACCTCCTTGTTGACGGTAGTGATGTTTTTATTGTACCTGTTCAAGGGAGATAATTCTGAACATCATAAAAATTATGTCATCCCCTTTCAGGGCATCTGGACTGCTTTTTCTATTGTTACATTGCTTACCATCTGGAATGGGTATCTGGCCTATCACGCCGTCCAGGACCGTCTCGCGGCCAGTACCGGCAACAAAACTCTAGCCTATGAGACCATACAGGGATTGCAGAAATCAACTGTTTCTCTGCGTGACAAACTCAATTCCCTGGCCCCAGGTTGTTTGAGCTATAAACAGGAGATTAATAACGCTCAACGACGGGCGAACGACACGCTTTTCCAGTTAGACCGAGCGATTGATTATGAATCCCAAGATTTAACCGAGTCGCCGCCGTTACCTGGCATAGGGGAGATTCCTACCGTAACAGTCCATAGTAGACTGAGACCTTTACTCCAAATCCAGGGTATTCTGACCGAAACAATCAGGTCGCTTGGTCAAATTTCGGACACACTGAATGTACCACCCTGTCCCCAAACCGGTACAAGCACAAGCACACTCATCAGTCAAATTGGAGGGCAAGTGGATGATGTCGGGCAAAAAGTCAACGTTGCCGCCACTACCCTGCAAGGATTACAGATTCAAGGGTATCCTATTTTCCTCTGGCTGGGAACAGTAAATACTATTTTTATCTTATTCCCGTGGGGTTTGCTATTGCTATTTATTTATCGCAAGCGAGACAATCGGGCGAAACAGATTTATGATGATCTCATCCGGTTGGACCCCAGCCATGAACTACTCAGTAGAGTCCTTTGGAAAGTAACTCAAACGTCCCCGGAAAAGAGCCAGTCGCCCGGGGTAACATTACCGCCGAATAGTCAAGAACCCAGCAACGATGACGAAAAACAACTCATAAATCAGTTGGCCAATCAGACCTTTAGCAATTTCGAGTATGTTCTCAATCTCATCTTTTTCAGCCTGTTGATTGCCGTAGGCTGGTATTACATTTTTTATCCCGAAGCCGGCCTGAACTTAACCCAATTGGTGCGACAGGG
>JAAUSP010000342.1 GCA_012032575.1 Anaerolineales bacterium
CCTGAAATTTTTCGGCAATGACCGTTTCTTTGGGGTAAACACGCAACCTAGGGGCCGGAAAAGTCTAATAAGCTGGGGGTATTCAACTTCCGGCGCAGCAGGCGTAATCACATCACCAAAACCAATATCAACCTGCAAAGAAATGCGGGCTTGCCCCAGGTGGGCCTGTAAGCGCACTCGCTGCCCCGGATACTCTTGGGCTTCGCGGATCTCCTCTACCTGAACGCTCCTCCCATCAAACATTAAACCATCCGGCTCTACCTCGACTGCGCAAATCTCTTTGAAGAGATGAATGAGTGTTTCCGCCGAGCTATCCCCAAATCCCAACAAGTCTATATCTCGAGTGGGCCGATACATTTGCCCTGTCCACACGGCAAAAAGTATAGCCCCCTTTAGCACAAATTGATCTGCATAAGCCGAGCAGGTCAGCCGATAGAGGAACCGTTCAATAGTATACCGAGTCAGGGTTAAGTCAAAAACTTCGCCCAGTTTTTGGCTTTGGTTGAGCAAGCGTTGGCGCACAGAAGCCGCTAAATCCGCCGTCATGCCAACGCCTCCAGATAAGGTTTCATCACCTGCGTCACCCGGCAGACTCGGGCATATTGCCACAGATCATTATATGAGCAACGGCGCTGGCGCAGACAATCTTTAAGCGCTTCAAGGGCTATATCCAGCCCTATTTTGTGGCGAAATTTAAAACAGTCCGCCACAGTTTTGGCAGGGTTATATACTCTTACCCGAACCCCTTCAATCTGCTTCTCTTCGATGCCAGCGGTCAGAGCCTCCCCCGAAAAATAAACCAGCCGCAAGGGTAGGTAATCTACTTGCGGCGGATGAGCTTTATTATCAATTGCCAACCAGACTTCGGAGGGGGATTGGGTGGTTAGACCATAAAAGCGCAGGGCTGATAGCAAACAGACAACCCCTTTGGGCACACGTTGGCTCGCCTCAACCAACGTGTGATGTTCGGTAATATTGGCCTCTGGCAATCTATACAAACCACGCCCCTCCCGCACAACCCTGCCCGATTCATGAAGCCGATTGAGATAGCCACGCGGAATCCCATAAGTGTCCAGATCCCGCGGGCGGATAATACTTTGCTGCTTCATGATTTCCAAAATACGGTTCAGGTTGTTTTCGGGGGGCATTATTGTTTAATAAAGATGTCATAATATTACGGTAAATTCTAGTTTATACCGAAATATTATAACACCATCGGTGCATAGGCACAATTCCCCCTGCTGGCAATCTGTCATACGTCATTTAAGGCATTAATGACAATCAATTGATCTTCTAATAGTAAAAACAAATTACAGTTGGATTGTCCCATCGGGCATGGTGGCTCCGCGCAGGTTCGCCCCGTGCAAATTGGCCCCCTGAAGGTCGGCTTTGGCCAGATTGGCATAACCAAGGTCGGCGTCACGCAGGTCGGCTTCTCGTAGATCAGCATGACCCAGGTTGGCTTCGCTCAAAATAGCTCCGCGCAGATTAGCGCCCTGCAAATCGGTCAAAATCAGGTTGGCCCGGTGCAGATTAGCCCCGCTCAGGTTAGCCTGGCGCAGGTCGGTTTCGCCCAAATCGGCTTCGCCCAGATTAGCCCCGCTGAGATTGGCCTCACGCAGATCAGCCTCGCTCAAGTCGGCCCCGTACAAATCAGTTTTGCTTAAATCAATCCCCGGCAAACCGGCCCCGCGCAGATGGGGGATTTCGCCCCGGCTGCGTGCGGATTGAATAAGTTGAATTGCTTCTTCGTGTTCCATGGTTCGCTCATTTGCTCTCCCCGGCGAAAGTTGGCGCTTGAAATCGCATAATCCGGTTATTGTCGGCATCGGCCACCAGCAGGTTGCCTTGCGCGTCTACGGCCAGACCGTTGGGCAGGGCAAACGAGGCCGGGTCCTGGCCGTATTGGCCCCACGTGCCCAAAATTTTGCCGGCTTTATCGTAAGCAATAATCCGAAAACCTTCCGGGTCGCTGATAAAAACGCGGCCCTGCGCGTCAACCGCCAGAGAGGGCTTATTAATTACACTTTCGCTGTCCCAACCGGCCACATCCCACTGAGCCACCGGGTTGAAATCGGCATCGAATTTTTGGATGCGGCGATTCCAGGTGTCGGCCACGTAGATATTGCCGTCGCGGTCAATATCAATGCCGACCGGCTCTTCAAACGCGCCGGGGATAATGCCCGCCCCACCCCAAGCGGCGATAAATTCACCGTTGGCGCTAAATTTCTGGACCCGCTTATTGCCGGTATCGGTCACATAAACATTGCCTTCGGCGTCAACCGCCACATCACGCGGACCCCAGAACTTGCCCGGCTCGGACTGTGGATCGCCCTGCTGCACGTTGGCAAACGTGCCAAACTCGCCCTGGTACTGGCCCACCGAGCTAAAACGCTGCACCCGGTGGTTCCAGGTATCGGTCACATAAACGCTCCCATCGGGGGCTACGGCAATGCCCCACGGTTCGTTGAACTGGCCCTGGCCGGTCCCCTGGCTGCCCCATTTGAGAATAAATTTGCCATCGCTGCCCAACGCCTGGATGCGATGGTTGCCGGTATCGGCCACATAAATCGAGCCATCCGGCCCCACCGCCACGTTGCGCGGGTTAACAAACTGACCGTCAGCAGTGCCGTTGCTGCCCCACAAATCAGCCGCCTGTAAATCCACGATTTTACCCTCATAGGGGTCGGTCAGGGCCGCTTGCGTCAACTGGACCGGGCCGCTCTGATAATCCCAGACTTCGTTGAGCGTATCTTTGCGAATATAGACATAAAAGCGATGCAGGTAAGGCCACTCGTTAAGGTTGTAATCCTTGTAATAACGGTAAAAGAGAATATTCCCCAGGTTTTTCCAGTTTTGCCGGACGGTTTCACGGCGGGCTTGCTGGGTTTCGGCGGTATCAACCGCGCCATCGGCTGGAGGCGGGCCGGTGACATAAGTTTGCCAGAGCCGGCTCAGAGTTTGATTTTTGTAATCCTCCATCGGCCACCAGACCAGGCGGTAATCAAAGCGGGTGTACTTGTCGCCCAGGAAGGGCTTGACCTTGCTCTCGTTGGCCGAGCCGACAATCACCACCGGCGCATCCAGGGCCTCGCGAGTGGGGTTTTCGGCATAATAGGCCCGATTGGGATATTCGCGCAGATACCACTCCAGCGGCCAGGTCGAGTCGTTATCATAGGCAACTTTGATCATTTTATCGCCGACGGTACGGCGCGAAATATTTTCAATCTGATTGAGCGCCAGTTTGACATCCGGCCCCCCGTGCGCATACACCAGAACCTCATTCACATAATCGTAATTGATATACGAAAGCATCCAACTGAAACGAATGGTGAGCAGGGCCAGCACGGTCAACAGCGTTACCAGAGCCGTCCGCACGGCCAGGCTGCGCCCCATGCGCCGGCCATAACTCCAGATCACGCCGGCCAAAACCGCCAGGATGGCCAGACCGGTGATGAATTGCAAAGTGTCATTGATGGATTGGAGCGATTGGCTCTGGAAAGGTTCGGCGGTAAAGATGGCGACCAGGGCCGGGATAATCAACAGCAGTGCGCCGCCCAGGATGAGGCCGCCTTTTTGCCGGGCGGCGGCCCAATCGAATCGGCCCAGGGTGGTCTGGATGATGTGAGCGCTCAGGAAGACGAGCGGCAGGGTCATGTGGACCGTCAGCCAGGGCATTTTTTCGCCGGCCCAACTGTAGATGACAAAGGCCAGAATGGTCCAGTAGATGGTAAAGGTGGCGAAGAGGCCGGAGTCGGAGGGGTGGAGGGTTGGAAGGCTTGTCCTGAGCGAAGTCGAAGGGTTGGAAGGTTGGAGGTTGGAAGATGGAGGGGGCGAGGACTCGTCAGAGTCGGCCGGCAGGTTGGCATCGGCGTAGGCAGGGATAAGCTGGCCGGCAAAGAGGCGGCGAAACAGATAGGCCAGACCGCCGATCAGTCCGATGAGGAGGGGCAGAAATTCGTACATAGGGACCAGGAAGAGATAATAATACCAGGGCTGGCTGCCCCGTTGCACGTCACTTTGGCCAATCCAGTAGGTAATCGCGCCGATGCTGCCGGTGTAGATGCCGCGCATGTTGGAGAAAAAGGTGGTGTGCAGCAGCACAAAAATGATGACGGCCAGCAGGGTGGCTTTGCCCAACTCGACCATCTGGGGCCGCACGCTGAGGAGGGCCTGGGTGACAGGCCGGTTGGTCCGATCTACGCCCAATTGAATCAGCACCGCCGCGCCGAGGATTTGCAGGATCAGCAGGAGCAGGCCAATGATTTCCTGGGTATCGAGGCCAGGGTCGCCGGCGGAACCTTCGGCGGGAGTCTGGCTCAACAGGTAGCCTTCCACGCCGATGCCCACCACCATCAAGCCCAACAGCACAAAAGTCGCCAGGCGGCGGTTGGCTGACGACAGGTTTTCCCAGATATAGGCCATGACAATAAACGTCACCCCGATGAAGCCATGAATATAGGCCGCTTCCATAGTGGACAGCATCAACGAGACCGCCGCCGCACCGATGTAGAGCCAGCGCGTGGACCGGGTGCGCATATACTGGAAAAAGCCAGGAACATAAGCAGGGTAAAGAAATCGAGGAAGGTATCGTGGCGGATGTAGCGGCTGTAATACAGCAAGCCGGGCGAAATCAGGATCATGAACGAAGCCGCCAGTGCGCCCAGACGTCCCAGCCAGGGCCGGAACCAGTACGGCAAAATGACCATCGCAATGCCAAATACCGCCGGGCCAATGCGGGCGCTGAAATCGTTGTCGCCAAAGAGAAAATACATCAGCGCGGTAATATGGAACAGCGACGGGCCGTGCATCAACGGGTCGTGCTGGTAGCCTTTACCGGCGTACAAATTCCAGGAATAGAGGGTGTGCAGGCTCTCGTCGTGGCTCATCACCCGCGCCCCCAAATCGTAAAAACGGGTAATCACGGCAATGATAAAGAAGATGATGTACAGGATCAGTTCCCAGTTCAGGGTGAAGAGGGAGAGGAAGGGGGTGTCGAGATTAAGTTTTTTTTGGAGAGTGTCGGTATTGATGGTCATAATCTTTTCCTCACTACGGTGTATATACTCCCAAGCAGTTCCGCCCGCATTTTTGCATTGAACACCTGTACTACTTTATCTTTGTCAGGCAATACAAGATTATAAGGTGTAGGCTGATATACCTCATCTAAATCCACTGAAACATAACGATTTGGGTTGAGGGTTAAATAGTCATCCTTAAAAATAGCAGAGTCGCAAAGGAAAAATCTACAGGGGTGTTCGGAAGAATAGCTTGACTCCTTAAAACCATATCGCTTAACCAAATTTGCATAAACGTGCTCCGAGATTACCCAATAGCCTTTTGTGTTCCACGCTTTATAAACGACAGTTCGATTTAGCATCGAACTCTCAATTTTACTGGTTAAGTCTGTTCGAATCTCTACCGTTACAAAATCATCTACTTCAGCCTTCATCAATTTGTGTCGAATCAGAACCCAATCTATTTCGCCAAAACCAAAGAGGTTGACGCTCTGTAATGAAATAATATTGTTGAGATTGCCAAAATAGTGTAAAGCAATCCCCTCTAAAACTCGTGATACCCCTGCAACTGCGCCTTGCTCCTCAAAGTTTGCCACTTAATCTCTCCTTTGTAAGTTGCAGATTATCACACATCTAGTAATTTCTGTAAAGATTCTACCTCAAGGTATGTTAAATCTGAACTTCCTTCGGTATACCTGAAGAAGTCTCGCAGCTTAAGACGTAATGACTTTTCAAAATATTTCTTTGGACTTCTCAAGATATAAATACTGAGTTTACCGTGCCCATTTATGTATCTATCACCAAAATGTACCCAAACAAGAAAATCAGCCGCCAAATCTTTTGTCTTTAATTCTTGAAAGTTAGTCTGTCCGGTGGATTTCACTTCTACAGTTCGCTGTTCACCCGGTCTTTCCAGAATAATATCACAGAGCTTTTCCCCAAATTTAGCCCTCCAACCTTTACCAAAGAAATGTTCGGCACAATGTACTGTTAGTGACTCGCTGAATTCTGCGGGTACCGAGGGATAATGAATCAAACGAGCTATAGAGGAACGATTACGAAGTTCATGAAAAGAAGTATAGGCTTCAATTAGAAGGCTATCAAGTTCAAGTAATTCTGCTTTTGTCAGTAACTCTTTAGCCATTTCCGTTTAATCTTCGCCTAATAACAACCAACTCACAGAGACTTCCAGAACCTGGGCCAGTAATACAACTTCGTAATCGTGAATCTGCCGTAAACCAGTTTCAATCTTGGAGATACCAATTCGATCAATATCAAACCCTGATCGCGTGAGTTTGTTTGCCAATTCTTCTTGGGTCAGCACAGGAACATGTTTTAGTCTTGCTTCTCGAACTCTTAAGCCCACAATATTCCGCATTTTTACCCACGAACAAATTCAACAAATGTTTCCACCTGTGGAAACATTCAAAATAAAAACCGCCCTGCCGATTTGATCAGCAGGGCGGTTCTCTTTATTAAGTTAAAGGGATTTTTATCAATCATCCGTTTTGCTCAGTTTGAGAAAAACGATATAACTCGTCAAAAGCCAATTGACGGACTTCCCGGATTATTTTTTCGCTTGTCATTGATCGAATGATACCCACAAAATCCTAAAAAACTCTTAACAGCTCATTAAAACCGGATGAGAATTTTATTCCGGGCTGAGCCACAGAATAACCCGGTTGCCGTCGGGACGGAAGTTATTGATGTGGCGATACAGCAGCCAGTTGAGCAACTGCTGCGGGGTGATGCCCACCGGCGACCAGACGGCATTGATGACGAACTCTTGCCCTACATACGGCTGGCCGATACCCAATTCTACACCCGCCGGGGTAATAATCGCCAGTGTCGGCTGGGCTTCGGCGGCGGAGTTGACCTGGCTCAACTTCTCCAGGTCACGGAGCTGCCACAGCAAAGCCGGGTCGCCGACGCCGGCCAGGGTGGTGTCTATGGCGGTGATTTGCCCGCCGGTGCGCTCCGCCGATTGGCGGGTCAGGGTCTCGGTCAAATCAAGCAGGCCGGTTGAGGCCGGGATGCCGGCCAAAGGCTGATAAGCCAGATTCATCAGCGGCCCAAAATTCAAACGCCAACTGATGCTGACTGCAACCACCAGGCCCAGCGCCACACCCACCAGGGCTGTCCCGCGACCTGTCACCCCCCGTTGAGACATAACCCCAAAAAAGACAGCAATAACGAGAAACATTAACACAGCGGCGATTGGCTGAAGCCAAGCATATTGACAAATAAAATCAGCACGATTACAAATCAGCCAGCCCGTTAGACCAATATAACTATAAACTGCCATGGCCAGTCCGGCGGCCAGCAGCAGTCCTTCGTTGCCCCAACTGCCCTCGCGCTCCAACCCCTGCCACAATTCAGCCAGGGCCAGGGCCGCCAGAAATGCCAGTGGGACTAAAGGTAAAATGGCGCTGCTGACAGGCCGGCCAATCATCACTGCATCTAAAATAATCAGGCCCACAAACCAGCCGGCCAGGGTTTGTTTCAGCAAATCTTTATCCAGCAGGGTGTAGGCCAGCCCGGCCAGCCCGGCCAGCACCAGCAGCGGTTCGTAAATGGTCAGCAAAAAGACGGCATTGAAGCCGGCATCGGCCCGGCCCTGGAGACCAAACCGGCTCAGCCAATCGGGCAAAAAGCCGCTCAACATGCCCAGCCCGCCGATATTGAACAAGCCCGCCGTCGCCAGGAGCACCAGGCAGGCCAGGAAAAAGAGGCCGGCGGGACGGAGGGGTGAAAGATGGACGCCAAGCGTGGAAGATGGAAGGTTGGAAGAGGAAGATTGAGGAGGGGTTTGGTCGTTTTCAGGGTTGATTTCAGGAGTGGCCGTTGGCGGCGGGCTACCGGATTGAGTTTCGGACACGGCTGCCTGAGTTGAACGGGATACCCCCTGCTGCCACAAAGCTTTGAAGGCAGAAAATTTAAGCAGAATAATCAGGCCGAAGACAATCAAGAT
>JAAUSP010000343.1 GCA_012032575.1 Anaerolineales bacterium
AACCCCGGCGGGCGATAGCCCGGAGGGTATCGGTCAGGGCGTAATAAAAATCGGTCGCCGGGTCGCTGGAGGGATGGGCTACCGGCATATCTTCGGCCTCCACCACTACCCGGATATCCTTGATGACGGCCCGTAAATCACCCAAAATCGCAGCCGGGTCCTCGCCGGGCAGCAGGCGAATATCCAGCTTGGCCTCGGCCTCGGCGGGAATAATATTGCTCTTCTGCCCGCTGCGAAGCATGGTCAGGCTGACCGTATTGCGAATAAGCGGCCCAAAAATGGCATCCCTGTCGAGCAGCGGGAAGAGCAGCGGCCAGGTCAAGCGGTTGCTGGCGTGTCTAAACAGCCACGAACGAGGGAAGGAGTAACCGGGAGCCAGGCTACGCAGCATTTCGATGACCGGCGGGGTCAGCCGGATGGGCCGCCGCCATTCGGCCAGGCGAGCCAATGCCTGCACCAGCCGGTCAGAAGCATTGTTTCGATGGGGAATAGAGGCGTGCCCGGGCGTACCCTGAGCGGTCAAACGCACGGTCAGTGCGCCTTTTTCGGCCACAGCAATGTTGTAGATATAGCGAGAGGCTTTGCTTTGGCGCAGCCCCATGCCGCCTTCGTCCCACACGTATTCGGCCCGAATTAACTCTGGGTGATGTTCCAGCAGCCAGGCCGCGCCATAGTGACCGCAGGTTTCCTCATCGGCCGCGATCAACAAAACAAAATCCCGCTTGCGCGGCAGGTCGCTGTTTTTTAGCAGAATCAAAGCCTGCAAAAAGATAATGCCCAGGCCTTTATCATCCAGCGCTCCCCGGCCCCAGATAAAATCGTCTTTTATCTGGCCGCTAAACGGTGGGACAGACCAATCGGCGGGGGCAGCCGGAACGACATCGGCATGGGCATATAGCAGGCAGGGTGGGGCGGCAGGATCGGCTGAGGCCGGCAAACGGACTACCAGATTGGCCCGCCCCGGCGCTGACTCCAATAGTTGTGGGGCAAAATCATGCTGGCGCAGGACGCCGGCTAAAAACTGGAGCGCGGGGGCTTCATTACCGGGCGGATTGCTGGTATCAAATTGGAGGTAGCGGCTCAGTAATTCAGCCGCCTCGGTTTCCACAGCCGCCCAATCAATTTCAGATTTCGCGGGGCGCACCGCTGACAGGGTCTCAACTTTGGATTGGGTTGGCATGGTTTGTCCGATTTTTGATGTTGCTGGCCCTTTTTACCGAAACAATAGGGGGATTATAGGCAGTCGGGTAAAAAACTAAAAATCCAAAATCGGTTAACTGCCTTCTTTGCCGATAATACGCCAAACCAGGTACATGCGCTGAAAAGCAGTGAAGTTGGAGAAAATAGCCAGAAGCCATAAGACAATGGTCAGTTGGTTGAACAGCAGGCCAACTACTAACAAAAAAACCCGCTCGAAGCGGGTAAACAGGCCATCTTTGAGGGGGACGCCGATCCCTTCAGCGCGGGCGCGGGCGTAGCTGACCATGAGTGAGCCAACCACGGTGGCGTAAATCAAAATGAGGCTCCCCGGTTGATTTTGCGTATTCAAATGGATGAACAACCCCAAAAAAATCAGCGCTTCGGAATAGCGGTCCAGGGTTGAGTCCAAAAAAGCGCCAAACCGGCTGGTCTGGCCCATCATCCGGGCCAGCGAACCGTCAACGGCATCAAATATGGCGGCCACAATGATTAACAACCCGCCCACAAACAAATACCCTTGAGCCAAAACTACGGCAATGCCCACCATCAACAAAAAGCCGATCACCGTAACCACATTGGGTGACACCCCCAGCGTGCTAAAAAGACGCGCCGGCGGTTCATACAAAAAACGCAGATATTTGCGTGCCGCGTCGGTAAACATGATTTCCTCTTGTTAAGGCGCAGGTTGCCGCCTTTTAATGGGATAGAGAAGCCGCTTTGGACTCAAAGAAACGAAGATTAAACCTAACAGCACCAATTCTAAAACTACCCCTTTTCGCTCTAAAGTCCAATTTGGTAAAGAATTGAGAAGATTAAAGAAGGGTATCGCTTCCAGTAAATTGTAAACAAAATTATGGAGTGGCTGCTGCCAAAAGGGAATATCCAGCCCCATGAGTCGAGCCGGATGCGCTACAATCCAATCAAAATCGGGAAGTATGGCCGAAACAATGCCAAACTTATATTTTCCCCAATATTTACGCAGGATGTAGATGGATAAAAAAGCAATGCTGAGATGATAAACTACCCAAAACCAATCTTTGATGAGAGCATCAGGCGGATGATAGGTTAACCTGGCTAATTTATCCAAGATGCCATGAGAGATGACGCCGGTTAGGATGATAAGAATCCGCCGTAAGCCAGGTGTTTCAATTTTTTGTGCGCTTTTTTCGATTAATATCCCGACGAGGAAGTGGGTAGGAGCTTGCATTGCTACTGGCTCTCACCGTTCTTTACATCGAAAATTTTGCTACCATAAATAATATTAACCATTTTTTTTACCATAATCGGAGCACATTCTTCCAGGCTATGAGAGGTGCAGACTAGCTCCATTGCCCATTGAAGTTCCTTCCATAAAGCTGGTATCCTTAAAGCTTCCAATTGCATGGTCAGCGTATGCGTTCTTAATGGGTCGCCTGGAGTCTCCTCAATCTCTTTTACTTCCACAGGCCGCCTTAAATCAAGCCTCTCTAAGTTGAGTGACACTTCGATTTTATGAAAAAATTCATCCAGTTTTTTTGGATTGCGAACTCGGACCTGTGCCAAGAGGTTGACAATCTCATCTTGAATATTTATCTCTTTCTTGGGAAATCCTTTACCATGTACTATGTCTATAAACCTCCTATACCATGATATATAGAAGCTTTTGGGTTTCGATTTTGTTTCATCAGAAAAGTTATTTTTTTCAATATGAATTATTATTGGCCGAAGTGCGATCAACCCAACTGGCAAATATTCTGGGTCAACTATTAGCCCCTTAATATCACTCAGGAAACTCTGGATTAAGTTTTGATTACGCCCTTGTATAACCTGGTCACCATATTTCTCAAGCAAATCAACGCTACATTCTACTTGATTATAAAATTGTTGATAAACACGGCAGTAAAGACGAGCATAGCCCCCTAAATTACTGGGCACATACTTCCCTTGATGACCTTTTAGAAGTAAATCCTCAACATTGTCATAATATTGTACAATCATATCCCGATAACATTGCAGGGCCTGCTCATCAACTTTACGCCCTAAATTATCGGCCAGTGTAAAAGCGCCATGCATCATTGCGCCAGCAAAAATATTGGGCGGTTTCTGTTGCATAGCAATATCATATAATTCACGCATCAGCATCAGAGTATTTTCACCTCGGCTAAAATGATGAACATTAAGTCCCTGCTCAACCACAAAAGCCGTGAGTGGATCACCGTCTTTAGCTGCCTGCAAGAGATCTTTTCTGAAATCCTCAAGGCGAATTTTATCATCATCTGGTTTTATCAAGTGAAGGAGTCTTTGAACACGTTCTTTTTGTTCTCCTGGAAGTTTGAAAAAAGCTCTGGCTTCATCGGGATTCCAAGAAGAACGTAACGGCAGATTGCCTAGTAGACTTAACACAATTTGGAGCACAAAAGAAGAAAGCGCAAACTCCAAAGCTGGTTGTAAACGCCACTTTTTGGCTCCTGAGTGATAATATAGCAGAGTTTTTACCACGGGTTTCCAGATAGTCTGTAGTCGTCTCACCTGCGCCATCTGCCCCTCATCTGCCAAAAAACGATAATTCCTAAAGAAAAATATAGGCTGAGATGTTCAGGCCATTTCTTAAAGCCCTCACACTGCGATTAATGGCCGTGAAATGATGCACCGGCTTTATCTCTTGCATTAAATTACTCAGAATGACAAATCCTTGCTCCGGCTCTCGATCCCAAAAATAGCAAATATTCTGTACCGCATACTTATTGATGATGGTTGATTGATCTAAAATCCCTCTAAGTAGAATATCCACCATTCCCAATTCCCGAGCAACTTCCAATGCAATCTTCTTAGCCGTAATTGCTGATTTTGGTTTCGACTTAGCTATCTTCAGAGTATTCATTTAACCTATAAGTTGCTTAAGGATAGCTTGAACGTAAGTCGGTTCATCCTGCCCGTAAGTAATCAATACCTTCACTACCATTTCTTTAACCATACGTTCGGGAATATAGCTCAACTGAATGATTAAGCCACCAGAGGAATCCTTTATTAATTCCTGAACGAGAGCATTTTCAACAACTCCCCATAGAAAAGGATATTGATCAATCAGATAAATATGCTCAAGGTAGAAATCGCTCAGAGGGACACCATCCTTTTCTGCATTTTTGGCTAGTTCTACCAAATATTCTCCGCCAAAATAATCATAGAAACGCTCATATTTAAAAGCGATTACTTTACGTTTTTCATCCCGTCTTAAAATATCTGCATCAACTAATCTGGTTATTGAAATTAGGGTTTGATTCACCTTCCAGGCGTCGTTATAAGGAACCTCGTTATGATAAATTTCTTTATCTATCATAAGAGGCATCAATTTGTTTCTTAAAAAGAGCCTATCATCTGGTTTTAAGAGCTGATCATTATTTATATAGTCTTCAATCAATTTTATCGCCTTTAATTGAGCAGGTATAACCTTATCTTTATTATTTGCCGCCAGAAACAAGTTAAATGAGTCTTCCAATATCTTCCGCGAGCTAACCGACAAATCCTCATATTTTGTCTGCAACTGGAATTTCTGCCGGTATTTTTCATATACTTCTGGCAGTTCTTGAGACGAAAATAGGGGCATTTCAAAGCCTATTTTGCCAGAATTTTCCTCTCGATAATACAGTGTATCGGCTAATCTTTGATCTTCTTGGATAATTTGCCATGCTTCTGATCGAGTGGTGATGACGATTTTTAGCCAGGGCCAGGGGTGCTTAACTAAATCGTTCAACTGCCTCAATAATTCTTTGGCCTGAGCGTGTTCGTTAATAGCATCTATACATAGAAGAATGGAATATTTTTCGATCCCATCAATTTGGGGGATTTCGAACCACAAATTTTTCTCCTTCAGTTTCAATTTACTTTCAAGGAGATGGCTCTCGAAATAATCAGTCACAACATCGGTAATTGACGCTCCTATAATACTCTGACCGTTATACATCAGTACAGCCAGATCATCACGTGATTGTTGTAATTCCTCACGTAATGAAACCAGGAAACTA
Source organism: Anaerolineales bacterium (assembly GCA_012032575.1). The sequence continues at coordinate 5,202 of JAAUSP010000343.1, forward strand.
CTTTTACCGCTGCCGGATTTGCCCCTTAAAACAAAACAGCGTTTGTCTGACTTAAGGAACTGCTCAAAGGTCTCGTAAACTTTCTCACGTCGCAGATACAATTCTGCGCGGCCTTTTTCCAGCGCACCCATCTCTTTTTGGGTTATAGCTGCACAGATACTTCGTAACTTTTCCCAGGTCAGTCGAGAGGAGTGTAACTGCAAAGCTGGCCAGGCTTCTATAATCGCCTCAACAGGTTTGGCAAAAGCTGTATCTCTGTCTTTATTTTTATATTTAAATTCCGGTTTCTCAGAATCCCAAAATAAAGAAATAATTCCAACCACTCGATCAATACTGATGATATATAAGGGGGCACCACTCATTCCCTCAGTAATTTGCTGTGATTGAAGTGTTAAATCTGGATACCGTACTCTCTGTCCATATTTGTTTTCTTGCTGTTGGATACCTCCTAAAAATTTACCCCCGGCTCCAACTCCTCCCCGCCTCCCCAACTTTCGATAACCAATTGTATAAAACTCCGAGTTGTACTCTACTTCATCAGGGCTGCATAAGAGAGCCGGTGTAACACCTAGCGGTAGAGGTTGGTCGCTAATTAAAATAGCAATATCATTATCGGGATGATAACCTTCTCTTGAAAATGAAGTGGGATAGTCAACATCTAATGCACTAAAGACAGTAATGACCTGATCACCTAGTTGGAATTTATTATTTCTCAATACATGAGCACAGGTCACAATAACTTGATCGGCAACAACAAAACCTGTGCCGACAATTTCTCCATGCTTATTTTTTATTCCGACAATGAAGGTGGAGAGATCTTGGGGCATGGGGAGTTATTGAGGGATACGCTCATTTTTCCAGGTTAAAGTGACAGTATAAACCGCCTCAACTCCAGCTTTAGCTACGACAAGTGATCCTCCTACCTCTCCGTCTGCCTTCAAACTAAAGGAAATTTCCACCTCGTCTGGTTGGTCTGAAAGCTCTTTTATTTTTTTGATAAAGGCATTAGCATTACTTTTGACAACATTAAGAGCAACCTCAAAGGTATCTTTGGATACTTCAATGACTTTTTTGCAGCATCACTCGGTAATGATGCTTGAACCTCGCCATATTCCTCTCCCTCTTGATTCTCCGGCCATGAACTAGAGACCTCTACCAAAAAAGAGTCACCATCTTCTGTTAGAAAACTAACGTAATGAGGCATACTGATCCCCTTTTCTGTAAATAATCATTTTGTGGTCCAAATCATCTAACATAGACACTCTATCATCAAAAACAGTCTACAAATCGGGAGAATCTCCCCAAATCGAAACGGCGACAGTAGTCGTCCACTGCTCAGGATATTGAGCAATTGCTTTTTCCATTTCACTGATGACATACTTTAGGCTAACCCGCACTCGTTCTTCTTCACTGCCCTGAGCAGGCGGATAAAAGGGAGGCAAAAAGTAAGCCTGGTGAGTGTGACCCAGATTACGATGGCTAAAACCAACAACCAAGGGAACATTCATCCGTACAGCCAGTCGTACATAGCCATCGGGTAGATGCGCCGGATAACCGAAAAAATCAATGATCTGTCCGGTTTGAGTCACATTGCGGTCCGCGGCTATACCTGCAATACCACCCTTTTTGAGCACCCGAATTAGCTCAAGTAACGATCCATCAGCCGGAACAAGTTTTAATCCTTTTCTCAGGCGTAAAGCGCAAACATAATCAAAAACTTCAGGTGGCTCCATCCGCATAACTGGAATGGTAATGTCTGACCCTCGTTGCAATATTGCGTAGAGTACCGTTTCAATATTTCCCAAATGGATCGAGATCATAACAATACCCCGACCTTGAGCCAGGGCCACTTCGACGTTTTCCCAGCCACTTACAGTTAGCAATCGCTCTATCGCCTTGTCATCTAAATTTGGTAGGCGAAATAGATCAAAAAAGTTATACAGTAGATGACAGAATGTTGCCCTGCCCCGGCGATTGATTTCCGCCTGGCTCACCTGCGGCCCCAAAACCCGCCGCAGATTAGCCTGAATATTCATCCGGCCCGGCTTATAAACTTGATACAGAACGCCCCCCAGCCAGGCACACAATTGATAACCCAACGCCGGGGGTATTCTGGGCACAACGGCTCCACCCAGACGATAGAGCAAATAGGTTAGACTCATTGGGCTTAGTTCACATAAATGGCCCCGGTTCCCCGGACAGTTTTGCCATCGGAACCAATTGCATCCGCGCCCACAATATATGTTCCTGTAACTGGAGGGACGGTTTCTTCAACCTCCAGACGACACTCCGTTGCGCCATTACAATTGTGGTCGCCCCCCCTTGAGCGCAGTTAGGTTTTGGGTAAAGATACCCCAGGTGAACTCTCTAACTCCACCCGGGTCTCTGACAACAAAGACAATTTTCACGTCGTCGTTCGCACTAAACTGGTCCCCATCGGGTAGTTCAATGGTTACGACGGTTTGACTCGCTGGCGGCTGCGTGGGCGGCGGCGGGGCCGGCGGAGCGATTCTGCTGAAAGGCGAAACGGTCAGCATGGGGATCAACCTGGCCGTGTCCGACCGCGGGCTGGGGAATACGCAGAGCAACGACGGCGACGAGGGCAACCGCATCGAGGACGTCGCCCGCCACCAGGCCAACGCCTGGGTGCAGTACCGCTTCCTCGGCGGCCCGGTGGCCGGATTGCGCCTGGCCGGCGGCGTGACCCACGTCGGTGACCGGCCGGGTGAGTAATGCCAACACCTTCATGCTGGGCGGTTATACGACGGTGGACCTCTCGGCG
>JAAUSP010000344.1 GCA_012032575.1 Anaerolineales bacterium
TGGGAAGTCGGCGCACCGCAGATTCGCAACCGGGGCACGGTAGCCGGAAATATGATCACGGCCTCGCCGGCCAACGATACCATTCCCCCGCTGATGGCCCTCGACGCCTCGGTGACGCTGCAAAGCGTCAGAGGCAGCCGTACCCTGCCGCTCAAAGAGTTTTTCCTGGGCGTCCGCAAAACCGCCCTGGAACCGGACGAAATGCTGGTAGATATCTCATTTCCGGCGATGGCCAATTACCAGGTTGGCACTTTTGTAAAATTGGGCTTGCGCCGGGCACAGGCGATTTCGATTGTCAACGTGGCGGTGGTGTTGAGCATGCTGGCCGACACGGTGACGCAGGCCCGCATTACCCTGGGCAGCGTCGCCCCGACCATTGTCCGGGCCACCGACGCCGAACGGTTTTTGACCGGCAAGGTTTTGACCCGCGACGTGATGGCCCGCGCCGGTGCGCTAGCGGCGCAAACCATTAGCCCCATCAGCGATGTGCGCGGTTCAGCCGAGTACCGGCGCTATATGAGTGAAACATTGGTTCGCCATACGCTGCAAATGCTGGCCGATGGCACCGAGTCCGACACCCTGCCGCCCAAGCCGGTCATGCTCTGGGGCAGTAGCGACGGCCATTTCCCTGCCCTGAACGGCGACGAGTCCCTCCTGCACACCGAAGCCGCCGACGAACCCATCGCCACGACGATCAACGGCGAATTTCGTTTTATTCACGGCGCGAATGACAAAACCTTGCTGCGGATGCTCCGCGAGGACGCCGGCCTGATTGGAACTAAAGAAGGCTGCGCCGAAGGCGAGTGCGGCGCGTGTACGGTCCTCCTCGATGGGATTGCGGTGATGAGCTGCCTGGTGCCAGCCCCACGCGCTCACAACAGCCAGATTGTGACCCTGGAAGGTCTGGCTCAAGGAGACAAGCTGCACCCGGTGCAGGAAGCCTTTATTAATGAGGGCGCAGTGCAATGCGGCTACTGTACCCCCGGCTTTCTAATGAGCGGCGCGGCGCTCATGGCCGAACGCAAACGGCCCACCCGTGATGAAATCAAGCAGGCCATCACCGGCAATCTGTGCCGCTGCACGGGCTATTACAAGATTTTGCAGGCGTTGGAGAAAGCCTACGAGTTGTAATCTTTCTGGATGTACTCAAGCATGTGGTGCGTGGTGCGTGGTCCGTTCATTTCACGCAAGACGCAACACGAAACACGAAATTATATTTTGTTAGATAGCAAAGTGTGATCTATGTCAAACAACACCATCGGCCAATCCTTCAAACGTCTTGACGCGCTGGGTAAAGTTACGGGGCAAACGCTTTATCCCGGCGACCGAACTCACGACAATGAGTTGTGGCTCAAAGTTCTTTTTGCCCGGCGACCTCACGCCCGCGTGGTCAGCATTGATACCAGCGCCGCCGAAGCCCTGCCCGGCGTGATGGGCGTACTAACAGCCAGAGATGTGCCGGTCAACCAATACGGCTTGCAGGTCCCCGATCAGCCGGTGCTGTGCGGGCCGGGGTCCAACAAGAAGGGCGGCGATATTGTCCGCTTTGTGGGTGATAATGTGGCGGTGGTGATTGCCGAAACTGAGAAAATCGCGGCCCAGGCCCGCGACCTGGTCGAGGTGGAGTACGAGGATTTGCCGGGAGTATTTGATCCTGTCTGGGCTATGTCGGGCCAGGCGCCGCAGTTGCACCCCGGCGTGCTCAACAACATCGCCGATTACAAGCGCATCCGCAAGGGCAACCCTGAACCCGCCTGGCGCAGGTGTGATGTTATCATCGAGGGGGTCTATCACACGCCCTTCCAGGAGCATGCCTACCTCCAGCCTGAAGCCGGCACGGCCTATCTCGACGACGAAGACCGGATTACGGTTCACTGCGCCGGCCAATGGACCTGGGAAGACCAGCAGCAAATTGCCCACGCCCTGGACCTGCCACCTGAAAAAATCCGGGTAATTTACGACGCCATCGGCGGCGCTTTTGGCGGGCGCGAAGATATGAGCGTGCAGATCATTTTGGCCCTGGCCGTGATGCGCATGGTCGAGCGGCATGGCAGCCGCCGCCCGGTGAAAATCATCTGGAGCCGCGAAGAGTCCATGATCGGTCACTGCAAGCGCCACCCGATGACCATAACTTCCAAATGGGGCGCAAAGGCCGACGGCACGCTGATCGCGGCTGAAGTCGAAATCATTGCCGATGGCGGCGGCTACATGTACACCAGCAACAAGGTACTGGGCAACGCCGTGTTGGGCGCGACCGGCCCCTACGAATTTCCGCATGTCAAGCTGGACGCCTATGCCATTTACACCAACAACCTGGTCAGCGGCGCGTTTCGCGGGTTTGGCGGGCCGCAGGCCCATTTTGCCGCCGAGATGCAGATGAACAAGCTGGCCGAAAAGCTGGGCAAAGACCCGGTGGAACTGCGGCTGAAAAACATTCTGGATGAAGACAAACTGACCTCCGTCGGCACGACCATCCCCGGCGGGGTGAGCATGGAAAAAGTTATCCGTGAGACCGCCTGGAAATCCAACTGGACCAGCCGGCTGGGGTCGCGCGGCGAGAACGACCCCGATTACCCGGAGCCGCTGCCCCGGCACGTTTCCGGCAAAGGGTTTGCCGCCGGCTTTAAGAATATCGGCTTTAGTTTTGGCTATCAGGAAAACAGTTGGGCCGAGGTGGAACTGCGTGGCGGCAGCGAGGTCGAAGAGGCGATTGTGCGCATCGCCGGGGCGGATGTGGGCCAGGGCCACCATACCGTGATGGCCCAGATTGCCGCCGAAGCGCTGCGGATTGATCCGGCCAAAATCAGGATGGAGGCTTCGGACACCGCCTTTACCCAGAGTTCCGGCAGCGCCAGCGCCTCGAGGTTGACCTTTATGGCCGGCAATGCGGTCAAAGAAGCGGCTGAATTTGCCCGGCGCAAGTGGCAGTCCGAAGAACGTCCCGCCATCGCCGAGGCCACCTGGCTGGCCCCCAAAACCACCAACCTCGACCCGGAGACCGGCTACTCCGTGCCCAACTTTGCCTACGGCTACGTGGCCCAAATGGCCGAAGTCACCGTTGATACCGAAACCGGCTTTATCACCGTCAACCGGGTGGTCTGCGCCGACGATGTCGGTAAAGCGATCAATCCCGAACAGATTGTCGGCCAGATCGAAGGGGCGATTGTCCAGGCGCATGGGTATACCGTTTTAGAGGATTTTCGCATGGACAAGGGCAAGGTGTTGACTCCCCACTTCAGCACCTACCTTATCCCCGGTGTGTACGACATCCCCAAGCGGGTTGACTCGATCATCGTCGAAGACCCGCATCCTAACGGTCCCTTCGGCGCACGCGGCATGGCCGAAATGCCCTATCTGCCCTATGCCGCCGTCATCGCCTCGGCGGTGTTCGATGCCATCGGTGTCTGGTTTGACGACTTTCCGCTGACGCCGGAGCGGGTGCTGCGCGGGTTGGGTAAAGTACGAAACAGGTGGTAAAGTTCCATGCCCAAACAAGATATTCATCATGACGCCGTTAAACGCGCCTTGATAAAAGATGGCTGGTCTATTACCCATGATCCTTTCACTTTACGAATCGGTAAGAAACGGTTATTCATTGATTTGGGAGCAACACGTCTGATTAGCGCCGAAAAAGGATCGCAAAAATAGCAATTGAGGTTAAAAGTTTTATTGGGGTTTCAGACATCAACGACTTGGAGCAAGCTATAGGCCAGTATGTACTTTATCGCAAGATTCTTGACCAACAAGAAAGGGAGCGAATCTTGTATATTGCGATAACGCAGATTACATTTAACACTGTCTTTAGCAGCGAGTTAGGGCAACTCTTATTGGCTGATCAAACGATTTGTCTGATGGTTTTTGATGACGAAAGTGAGGTGGTGACGCAATGGATACCCGATCCGAATATCAAAGGCTAATAAAAAATATTTTATTGGAATACAGTAAATTCAACCCAGCCTACGGTAATATTGACTCTAAGGTTCTCTTTGATGATGAGCGAGGCAGTTATGCTTTGTTACAAGTCGGTTGGGAAGGAACCGAATATGTACATGGCGACGTCATCCATATTGATTTGATTGGCGACCAGATTTGGATTCAATATGATGGCACGGAAGAAGGTGTTGCTTCCGAATTAGTTGAGGCTGGCGTCCCTAGAGAAAAAATTGTCCTCGGCTTTCGCCCGCCAAAGCTGCGACAGCACACCGGCTTTGCCGTCGGATAGACTCAGCCAACCATTCAAATTCACCATTCACAATTAAAAAGTCTATGCCCACTCTGCACTTGAAAGGCAAAAGCATCATCCGCAAACACCAGCGGTACACCCCTTAATTTCCAAATAAATTCAGAACCCTACCTTTCAACCTAACTTTCGACAGGGGACTCTCGGCCCCTGGCCTGCTATACTGCGGTCATCATTAAACAGGTGGTCCCAAGCAGTGATAGGAGGCAAAAAAATAAACAGTATTACCCACGAGTCGCCCTTTTTGAGTACGCTGACGATGCTGAGCGGGTTGATTGTTTTTTTGCTGGCGCTGGCAGTTGTCTTTTTGGCGATGTATGTCCTGCTGCAAACAGGCCAGTCCATTCTGGGGAATATTACCATTACCTCGATTGGCTGGCCGTATCCGTGACAAAGCGAGGGGGTTCCATGAGCCAGATCAAACTACCGCCAGGTTTTCAAGCCCTGGTCGTTGCCCAAAGTTTGGGCGCGCTGAACGACAATTTATTCAAGACTTTACTCCAACTGTATGTGCTGCAACTCATGGTGATGGCGCATCCCGAAACCATCATCGCCCAGGCCGCCTTTGTTTTTACCGTGCCTTTTATTGTCTTTGGTCCGTGGGCCGGCTATCTGGCCGATAAGTTCAACAAAACCACGCTCATTCGCCTGACCAAACTGGCCGAAATTGTCATTTTGCTGTTGGGAGCCGCCGCCTTTGTCTGGGGCAGCATTGGTCTGATGCTGTTGGTACTGTTATTACTAGCGGTACAATCAACCTTTTTTGGACCGGCCAAAGCCGGGTTGATTCCCGAAATTTGTCCACCCGAAACCGTCAACATAGCCAACAGCCGCATCGAAGCAACCAGCCTGGTGGCTATCATCGGCGGGATTGCCGCAACGGGTGTGCTGCTGACCTTGCACGACAACAAGCCCCTGACGGTGATTTATTACGGCCTCGGCCTGGCAATCATCGGAGCGATCAGCGCTTTTCTGGTACCCCCATCAAGCCAAAAACAGATCCCCACTGGCGAAAGGTTTCCCTGGAATCCCCTCACCGGCCTGGTTCGGGATATAATCTTCCTCAAGCAGCGCCGCGATTTATTTTTGACCAGTCTGGCAAACGGCTACTTTTGGCTGCTGGGCCTGGTCTTTTCCAGCAATGTCATGGTCTACGGCAAGGCCCACCTCGGCCTCGGCGACAACCAAAACACCTTGCTGTCGCTGCTGCCGGCTTTTATCGGCCTGGGTATCGCCGCCGGAGCGATGCTGGCAGGCCGCTGGTCGGGCAAAAAAGTGGAATTAGGACTGGTTCCCCTGGGCGGCGTTGGGATGACCATTGCCGGGATACTTCTGTTTTTCAGCACCGCTTCTTATGCGGCAACGGCGGTCAGCCTGCTGCTGGCCGGCGTCAGCGGTGGACTTTTCACCATTCCGCTGTACGCTTCCCTGCAATTGAAAGCCAAAGTTACGGAGCGAGGCCGGGTTTTGGCAACGGCGGGGATTATCAGTGGGTTATGCCTGCTGCTGGGTTCGCTGTTGTATCACCTGCTGGCGGTAGAATTGGCCCTGTCGCCGCGCTGGATTTTTCTGTTTATGGGCCTGGTTACAGCCGGGGTAGTCATTTATACCTGCACCGTCATCCCTCAATTTTTCGTGCGGTTTCTGGGCTGGCTGCTGGTTCATACCCTCTATCGGATTGAAATTATCGGTGCAGAAAATGTACCGGAGCGCGGCCCGGCGCTGTTATTACCCAATCACGTTTCATTTGTTGACGCGCTGCTTATCAGCAGCACGGTCCAGCGATTTATCCGTTTTGTGATGATCAAAAGCATTTACAAAAGCCCGCCGCTCCGGCCCATTCTCAGCCTGATGGATGTGATTCCCATCGCGCCGTCTGAGGGGCGGGAATCCGTGAGTTGGAGTCTAAATCAGGCCCGCGAACGCTTGCAGCAGGGCCATGTAGTTTGCATCTTCCCCGAAGGCCGGCTGACCGAAGACGGCCAGATGCAGGAATTCCGACCCGGTTTTGAAAGCATTATGACCGGCCTCGATTATCCGATTATCCCGGTTTACCTGCACAATGTCTGGGGCAGCATTTTCAGTGGGGAAGGGGGTAAATATTTCTGGAAGTTGCCCCGGCAGTTGCCCTACCCGATCACGATTTGCTACGGCCAACCCCTACCGGCTCAGGCCAAAGCCGCCGAAGTCGCTGCCGCCGTGCAGACCTTAGCCGAACGGGTCGAGTCTCGCCTCTCCGCCTCATCGCCTCCCGGCTCATCTTTGACAAAACAGGCAGAGAAAGTATAATCTAGCCAGATCATTGTAAAAGACGCCTCGGTGGTGGAATTGGCATACACAGCAGGTTGAGGGCCTGTGTCCGTACGGACGTGAGAGTTCGAGTCTCTCCCGAGGCATTTTTGTCACGCCCTGGCAACAAACCAGGGGTTTGCTTTTTTCAAAAAATCTAAAAGAAAGAGGCCGAATTATCCATAAATTCGGCCTCTTTTTGCTTTTTCGAGGCGATTTTTGAAGCCAAAACGCACCTCAACTTCTAGCCTCACTTGACTCTTTATGTTAAAATAGAGAAAAGCTTTCAAATTATACCTCTCAAAATGAAAGGTAACGGCTATGTTTGGCATAGATACGCAAATCGAGCGCCGCCGCCAGCGCGCGACCGAAGATATTGCCGCTATTGTCAATCGCGGCCAACACCCTGTTTACAGCCCCTTTGAAGTTACCTCCCAATCCAAACAAACCTACCGTGTCCAGATTCGCTCCCTGACCGACCTGCTCAATAGCTGCACCTGCGCCGACTACCAAACCAACCTGCTGGGAACCTGCAAACACATCGAAGCTGTGCTGCTGCATCTGCGCGAAAACCTGGGCGAGCAGTGGAACAAAATGGCGGCAGAAAAGCCGCCGGTTGCCCAAATTTTTGTCCACCACGCTCAGGAAACGACCCTCCGCATCACCCTGCCCCTGCCCGGCCCGCCGGCCCTGAGCAAACTGCTCAAACGTTACTTCGACGCCGACGGCCTCCTGACCGGCTCGGCGCTCAAGACTCTGCCCGCGCTGCTTCAGGAGTTGACCGCTCTGCCGGCCCGCCAGCGCGACTCCGTCCAGGTCACGCCCGAAGTCGAGTTGCACCTGGGCCGTCTCCAGGACATCGAAGCTATCGAGCGCCAGAAGGAGTGGTTCCGCGAGCAGACCGAACAGGGCCATCGCTCCTTCAACCTGCTCTCCACCCCGCTCTACGGCTACCAGCAGGAAGGCGCCATGCACCTGGCCTTTGGCCGCCGGCCATGCTGGCCGACGATATGGGCCTGGGCAAAACGGTCCAGGCTATCGCCGCGACCAGCTTATTGCACCAGTTGCGTGACATTCAGCGGGTGCTGGTGGTCTGTCCGGCCTCGCTCAAACACCAGTGGGCGCGCGAAATCCGGCGCTTCACCTCCTTCTCGACCAACATCGTCGAGGGCGGTCTGCGCGACCGCCGCAGCGTCTACCAAAACCCGGCCTTCTTCACCATCATCAATTACGAAGTCGCCCTGCGCGACGAAGACGAACTGCGCCGGCTGCGGCCCGACCTCATCATCCTGGACGAAGCCCAGCGCATTAAAAACTGGCGCACTAAAACCGCCGACGCGGTCAAACGGCTGCGCAGTCCCTACGCCTTTGTGCTGACTGGCACGCCGCTGGAAAATCGCCTCGACGAACTGTACAGCATCTTTC
>JAAUSP010000345.1 GCA_012032575.1 Anaerolineales bacterium
CGTAACCCAGAACAGTCTCCCTCTGCTGCCGAAATAGCCGAACTCAGCGACCTGATTGAACAGAGCCGGATCCCCGCTGTTTTCAGAGAGCCGCAGTTCAATGCCAGGGTGCTTGAAATATTGGCCGGACATCGTCATGAATTATGTGCTTACCTGAAACACTTGGGCGGCGAGGGTCAAAGTGGGCCAGGCAGATAAAACGAGATTAACCAATTGCATCCAGGGGATGCCCAAGAAATTAGCTCCGGCCAATTCGAGTGGAGACAGGCTCGCTCGTTTAGCCCCTTTGAGGAAGCGCCAGCAGTTACGGGTGATGGCCCAAGCGTTCATGGTCGCCAGCCCACTATCGGGGCCGTGCAGGGTTTGCATGTTATCCTGTTTGCGGTTCAAGAATTTCATACATTGGTCCAGAGCCGTAGTTACGACGGCCAGTTTCTCATCCGTGGTCCAAGCCTGGAACAAAACTTGTTTGGCGATCAAGGAAGCCTTCCGCGAAGCCAAAGGCTCCTGGTTGAAGACATCGGGCAATTCATTCAAGGCTTTTTGGTAGGCTTCGGGCGTAGGTGCTTGTAAAACTCGCAAAAAAGCGATGCGGATCAAGGTTTCTTCGGCTTCGGAGAGGGGTTGGTTGATCGCTTGACGTTGACGCTTAAAGGTTGCCAGATGTTGTCCAAATTTGAGCAGGGCGTGGAAATGACATTCTTCCAAGGTCATCTCTGGGAAAGCAGCTTTCAAGGCATGCTGGGCTGGATCCCAGCCATCCACGGTGGCCCCAACAATGTGGGTCAAGCGGTCACTGAGGGCCTTGAAGCGTTCCAAACTCTCGCGTAGAGCCGTTTGGGTCACGCTATCGATGTAGTCAATCCACCAGATCAGGGCTTCTTTCGGCGCGTAGACAATCGGCACATAGACTTTCTGACCACATTCTTTCATATGCTTTTCATCTTCAATCACATGGCTGGGTGGTTCCACGCCCAAAGCCAAATTCAGTTGAGCCGGCGAAAGTTGGCCCAACCATTGCACCAAACCCCACAAGGCCATCGGCGAGATAGCTACTGGTTCAGCTTGCTCCAAGGCTTGCCAGGTTCCGGCTTGGCCTCGGTCCAGTCCCAACGCTTGACTGACACTGGCCATACGATAACTATCTTCGGTGATAAACAGCAAGGTCATCAATTTCTCGATGGCATCAGTCTCATATCGCTTGTAGCGCACTAGAAACGACGGTTGAATCGTAAAGACCGTCCCACACTCCAAACAGCGGACCCGGATCAGCATTACCACTGATTGTGTCCCATCAAAGTGTTTGACTGCCCGGCTGTAACTGTCATGATGGGTGAACTGCAAACAACGCGGACAATCAGGCTGATGACCATCGGCCAAATGACCCCAATTAAGGCTATCAGCCACCTCAACTTGTTGGATCAAGTGCTTGATCCCTCCTTCGGTCGAAATCAGTTCCTGGTATTCCGCCAGGGTTTTGCCCAGGTAAAGGGTTATGACCCGATTCTGGCGCTTTGGCTGGATTTTTGTTACACTTTTCATCGGTGCTCTCTTTCAGTACGAGTGGATAGGTTGCACTTCTATCGTACTGAAGAGAGCGCTTTTGGCTAATGATGGCTGAATTGCTCTTGCTCAAGCACATAATTCATGACGATCTCCAAATAAGACTGTAGTATCGGGCCTTGTGCCCGCCCACAAGGGGCTAAACTACGTTATTTGAAAAGCATTGTAGCTAAAGTAGAACAAAAAACCCTCCACAATCTGGAGGGTTTTTACTTAAAAGTTGCAGCCCTTTATCGGGTCGGGCGGCTGGGCGGATTAGCTAAGGGACCGTCGGCAGGTCGCTCACCGGGGGTAACCGGCAGATTAGGGCGGTCGGGCGGATTGGCTAACGGCCCGTCAGCCGACCCGGCATTGAGGTCCAGTTGGCCGATGCTACCCAGCGAGTTGTTGAACTGATCCATCGAACCCCGAGCCTGCGAGAAATTGCCCCGGGCTAGTTGTTCGGTGATGGTCGTGATTGTGCCCGACAACTGCTGAAGCTGGGGTTGATTTTGGGCGGCCAGTCCGGCTTTGGCGTTGGCTCCAAGATGGGCCAGCGCGGTCAACTCATCCGGGGTCAGCCGTTGGTCGGCCAGGGCTTGCTGCCCGCTTTGCAAAAACGCAAAGGTATCCTGAAGCGCAGCCTGGGGATTGTCGGCCCATTGGGTCGGCTGGGTATTCAAAGCAGCGGTGACACGGTTTTCAAGCTGAGCTTGATAATTGGCCTGCCAGGTTTGAGCCTGCTGCTGCAACTGAGCTACCTGGGCGCTGGCAGCCTGGGCTGTTTGTTCCAGGGAGGTAATCGTCTCTTCGGCCAGAGCGAGACCTTCATTCAACGTCTGATTGATTTCCCCCAATGTTTCATTCATCTCGTCAACCGAGCCGGAAAGCTCCTGCAAGGTTTGATTGAGCGCGGCCACTTCGGCCTGGGTTTGTCCGGCCAGATCGTAGTAAAGCTGATAGTAAGCGGCCAGCGCCTCTTCCGCCGCGTAGATCGCCTCTTCCGCCCCATTTACGTACACCTCGACCGTCTGAACTTCTTCGCTTGTGACCGTATCATCAGCCGTGGCCGTGGCCGTTTCGGTGGAATATTGATTGGTAGCGGCGACAGCCTCGTTTACAGATTGCTCGATCAAAGCGACCAATTCTTCTTCGGAAAGGGTGGTATAATCTTGCGTCGCTGCCGGAGTCGGGTTAACCGTGGTTGTTTGGGTCAGGTTAATGGTTTGATTAATGACGACTGGCGTGGGGACCCCTGTGGGAGCGGGCGACGTGGGTTGAGCAACAGTGGTGGCCGCCACCGCTGCGGCAATGGTAGCCTGGATAGCTTGCTGAGCGCTGGCTGTGGCGGCTACAGCCGCGTCAATAGTAGCTTGGGTGTTGGTCTGGCTTGGGGCAGTTTGGCAGGCGGTCAGCCATAGCCCTATCGTCAAGACAAGTGGCAGGACAGTGTTGGAGAGATTGATTTGCTTCATGAGGATACTCCTTTTGTGATTCTTTAAGTTCAATTGTTTGATAGGATCAGGCTTAACGTAGCACATAATCAAACGGTTTTGCACCCCAAAAATTAGGTGTTTTAGCCGGTTTGCCTTATGACTTTTTTCCTGACGAGATTGTTAATCTCTAATCTCCAATCTCTAATCTCTTTATAAGGCAAAGTTGTTAAGAAGTTGCGAAGATATTTCATTCATACGCCAATACCTCCCGCACGGTCAGCCGGGAAGCGCTGCGGGCCGGCAGAAAGCTGGCCAGGGCGGCCAGGAGAATAGCCACGCCCAGCCACAAGGCAACTCCGGGCAGCGAGAAAGTATAGGACAGCGGCGCTTGAAAGAGGGCCTGGCCGGTCAAATCGCTCAAAAATTTGCTCACCGGCACGGCCAGCAGGGTACCGCCGACCCAACTCAACAGCCCGATGACAATGCCCTCGACGATGATGATGCGCAGAATGGCCCCATCGGATGCGCCGATGGCCCGCATCACCCCGATTTCGCGGGTGCGCTCCAGCACGTTGATGCTCATTGTGCCCATCAGCCCCAGGCCGCCGACAACGGCCAGCAGCACCGCCACAGCCAGCAGAAAAACAATCAGGATATTGAGCATAAGCTGCACGTTGTCGCGCAGGCTCATAATGGTCCGCACCTCAGCCACCTTGAAGCCGGCCCGATTGAATTGTTGCTCAAGCTGCCGGGCGGTTTGGGTCAGGCTCTCCATATCGTTGGCCTGAGTGATAATCTGGACCGAACCGGCCCGACCGACCTCGTGCGCGGCGCGGGTGTAGTAGGGATAGTTGGCGTAGAGCATCGGGCCGGCCAGCGTACCCCGGATAATGCCCACAATTTGCCAGGTAGTCTGGCGCTCGCCAAATTTCAGGGTGATCGTGTCGTCCAGCCCCAAGTCCGGCTCGTCGTACAGGAAATCGGTATTGACCACCAGAGCGTTGGTATCGTCGGGGCGCAGCCAGCGCCCTGCCAGCAGGGTGGCCCGGATCATCGTCGTATCCGCTTCCGGGGCCAGCAACAGCACGGCCTCGCCTTCCACCCCATCGGGCCGCAGCCGGCGCACCGATTTGGCCCCCCAACTCTCGGCCGCCGCCACCCCCGGCACTTCCAAAGCAAGCTGCTCGATCTCCCGCACCCGGTAATCGCCCTCAAAACGCACCCGGATGTCGAACTGCCAGTAGTTGAGGGCGTCGTCCAGGGTTTGCTCCAGTGAGGCACGCACACTGAAAATAACGATAAAAGCCATCCCGGCCACCGTCAGGGTGATCAGAGTCAGGATCAGCCGGTCTTTGCGGCGAAAGGTATTGCGCAGCGAAATCATCAGCGGGCGCGACAAGCCGCGCAGCCGTTGCAGCAGCCGGTCCAGCCAGCTTTCCCCAAAAGTTCCCTGCCCCAGGCCGTAATTGCTGATGGCCTCGCGCACACTGACCCGCACCCCGGCCAGGATGGGGTACAGCGCAGCCAGCACCGGCGTCAACAAGCCGATGGACACCTGGATCAGCAGCACTTCGGGCGACAGCGTGGTCCGCACCAGGTCGAAGTTGAGCTGTTGCGAGAGATAACCGGCCAGCCGCCAGGCCCCGACCACCCCCAGCGGTACCGCCAGGAACAGCGACAGCAGCCCGTAAGCCAAGACTGTGGCAAAATAGAGGCTCATAATCTGGCCCTGCTGCCCGCCGATGGCTTTCATCACCCCAATCTGGCGGGTTTGCTGGGCCAGGATGGCTGAAATGGTATTAATCACCAGGAAACCGCTCAACCCCAAGGCCAGCAGCGCCGAAGCGTTCAACAGCAGCAGCAGTGGTTGCACCACATCGTTGACCGGGTAATCGCCGGGCCGCCGGTTGACGGTGGACATGATTTCCAGCCCGGCCCCTTCGATTTTCCGGCTGACCTCTTTGGCGACAGCCTGCACGTGGGCCTGATTCGACTTATCCTGGGCCACCACAAACTCCACGCGATTGAAGGCGGCCGGTTGGTGCAGCCAGGCCAGGGTATCCAGGGTGATAAAGGCAAAAGCCTGGCCGGCCAGCGGAGCCGGACGCTCGCCCACGTCGTGAACCGTTCCGGCGATACGCATCGTCCGTTCGTGGCCGTCCAGGGTGCGCAGGGTGATGCTGTCGCCAACCTTGAGGCCCATCCAGTCGAGGGAGGTCCGCTCGACCAGGAGCGCTTTTTCGGGCGGCGGCCAGTCGCCCTGTTCCGGCCAGAGTTTGGCGATGTTCATCTCGTTGTAATCGTTGCTGGCCCGCGCTTCCAGGCTGATTGGCTGCCATTCATCATCTGGCCCCACCCGGTAGCGGGCGCTGACCATTCGTCGCCCCTCAGCGGCTTCAATATCGCGCATCGCCTGGAGGGTATCTACCAGCGACTGGTCGAAATCGCCGTTGACCACCAGACTGGCGCTGGGCGGGTTGGTGGCGGCATAGCTGGTCTCCAGTTGGCCGCCAAAAATGCTGCGCGTCCCTGAAACCACGCCGACAGCCAAAACGCCGACGGCGATGGACAAGACCACCAGCGCCGTCCTGGCCTTGTTTTCAGCCAGATCACGAATAACCTTACGCCAACGAGGGTTTAAAAATTTCATATCAGCTCCTTGTTCCTGCGCTCACCACGCCGACTCGCGGGCCTGGATGGCGGCCTGGGTTCGGTTGGTTACATTCAGCTTGCCAAAGATATTGTAAACATGCCGCTTGACGGTACTCTCGGCGATGTATAACTGCTGGCCGATTTCTCGATTGGATGCGCCGGAAGCGAGACAGCGTAAGACTTCCAATTCGCGTTCACTTAAGGGTTCAATCAGATTGAGCATGGTTCATTCTTCTTTCATCATTAACTATCTCGCCATCGGCAATGGTGATGGTTCGGGCGGCCTGGCGAGCCAGGTCGGGGTCGTGAGTGACCATAATAAAGGTTTTGCCGTGGCTGACCAATTGCTGGAACAGGTCCAACATGGCCCCGGCGGTTTTGGAGTCGAGGTTGCCGGTGGGTTCGTCGGCCACGATCAGGGGCGGATCATTGGCCAGGGCGCGGGCGATGGCCGCTCGCTGCTGCTGCCCGCCCGACAGCGCCGTTGGCAGTTTGTGGGCGTGGTCGGCCAGTCCGACCTGGTCCAGCAGCGCCAGCGCTCGCTGCCCCCGCTCGCCGAACTCGTGCATGTGCCCAAAGTCCATCGGCAGCATCACGTTCTCGATCACGGTCAAAGTAGGTAAAAGTTGAAAGAATTGAAAGACGATGCCGACGTGCTTGCTGCGCCAAACTGCCATCTGGTTCTCGCCCAGAGTGTGCAGCGGCGTCTGTTCAATGTAAATCGCGCCGGCGGTCGGGCGATCAATGCCGGTGAGCATATTGATCAGGGTTGACTTGCCGCTGCCCGACTTGCCGACAATGGCGATGAACTCGCCCTGGCCTACCTGCAAGTCAACCCCTTTGAGTGCCGTAAACAACCCGGCGGCAGTTTGGAAGCTTTTGACCACCTGCTGCAACTCGATCAGGGCAGAGGTATTATGACCGTTGGGGGTCGTTCCGTTAGCGGGTCGCTGTTTGAAAAAAGTACCTATCATCATTAATGAGCCTCAATAGTATTAGTAGATCCAATGTTACGAGGGGTGAGGCATCCTTAGATGCCGAACGGAGCCGCATCTGAGGATGCTGGCTCCTCAAATTTGGATCTACTGAGTATCGTTTCATCCTATTGTCAACGAGTCCAGCTTGGTTATATAATCAAGGTATAGGTTATGCTGAAAGACTGGCTGATCTTGTTGACCAGCTTACGGGAAAGTTGTTAAGAAGTAGCGAAGATGAGCAAAAAATCCTGGTAATTGAAGATGAGGGCAAGATTGCCCGCTGGGTACGAACCTATTTTGAGCAGGATGGTTTTACGGTGCTGCTGGCCGGCGACGGTCCCACCGGCCTGGCCCTGGCCCAAACCGAACTGCCCGACCTGATTGTGCTCGATTTGAATCTGCCGGGGCTGGACGGCCTGGAACTGTGCCAGCGATTGCGCCGGCACCCCCAGCGAGCCGTGGCCCATGTGCCGATTATTATGCTGACCGCGCGGGTCGAAGAGGCCGACCGGCTGACCGGGCTTGATTTGGGGGCCGATGATTACGTTACCAAACCGTTCAGCCCCAAAGAACTGGTGGCGCGAGCCAAAGCCCTTTTTCGCCGCCTGGAACGGAGCGCTGACCCTGGTCAGGTTTTTAAGGATGGTGATTTGGTGGTAGATGTGGCCGCCCATACGGCCTCGCTGGCCGGCCAAGCGCTGGAATTGACCCCCAATGAATTTGCCGTACTGTCAACCTTATTGGAACATCGGGGCAAGGCTCTCAGCCGCTCCCAACTGATTGAACTGGCCCTGGGCCATGATTACGAAGGGCTGGAACGGACGATTGATGTCCATATCCGCCACATTCGCCACAAAATCGAAGCCAACCCGGCCCAGCCGCAGCGAATTGTAACCGTTTTCGGGGTGGGCTATCGGTATGAGGGGTAAAAGTCCTCGTTTATAGGTAACTGTATCGCAGGGAGAGTGGAGATTAGAGATGGCTAAATCTCCCATCTCTAATCTCTATTTTTCTTCGCAACTTCTTAACAACTTCGGTTTATGCTTCGGGCAAGTTTATCAAATTTTTACCGGGCCGGCTCAACCTTGAGCGGCTGAAATCCAGAGACGATGGTTCATGGTTGAAAAAAGGTAAACCGTAGGGATCGTTCAACCGGGTGGCTGGCTCGCCTGTTTGAGGGCAGCCTGCGCGGTCAATTGAACCGCAGCTTCATATTGATTATCCTGCTCAATATCGGCCTGATGGCTGTGCTGGCGCGAGTGGTTGCCCTGCCCAAGCTAAACGATGTGACCCTGCTGCTGGGCCGGCGGCAGGCGTTTCAATTGGCCCCC
>JAAUSP010000346.1 GCA_012032575.1 Anaerolineales bacterium
GGAAAAGCTGTCCGGTACTGATACAATTGGGCTGCGCTTAAGCAACCATCAAAACGACCAGTCCCACCAAACCGTAACGCTGATATTTTGGCCCCGTTAATTTGGCCGTACCCCAGGCCAGCAAGATGCCAATCGCAGGCGCAGCCGAAAACATCAAGTAACGAGCTTGAGCTGTGTCATGAATTCGCCCAGTCAAGATGTAACGCATGAGCGGAATAGGGATAAAAACAAAAAAATGCCATACCAATACGGTTAACCACAATCGGCTCTGTCCTTGATTCCCTGACCGATCCCAGATCAGCGCCAACCCAGCCGCCCCACAAACACCGCCCATCAACAAAAGATTGTAAAAAGGCGGGTAAAGCGGCGGTTTGCCATAAACTTCAACCTGCCAGAACTCGGTAAAAAATTTATAGCTCCAATCCCAAATTGAACCTTCGGTTTCCTCAGTTGTTTCGGCAGTTTCACTTGTGCCGGTAAGGCTGCTGGCGATAATGAACGTGGTCGAGTCGGCCTCGGTCTCATCGCCGGCAATGAGGGGCCGAATGATGCCGGACACCCAACCCAACTCATCAATTTGATTAAAATACCAGCTTTGAAATACAAACCAGCCGGCAGAAGTCAGGGCCAGCAGGCCGCAGGCTATGGCTCCCTTTCTCAATCCTACCGGCCATTTTAGTTTTTTGGTCCAAATCAGGATAAGCAATAACAACAAAAACTCTAAAGGCAGGACCACAGCGCTGTATTTGGTGATCAGGGCCAAGCCCATCGCCAAACCGATGAGGGCCACATGCCAAAACCCGGTTTGCCCTTTGACCAACTTAACCAACAGCCAGAAATAAAAACTTATGATGACTCCCAAAAGAGTCTCATCGCTTAACACGGCGCTGATAAACGTAAAACGGGGCATAAAAGCCACCACGCCGGCAGCACCCGTGGCCAAAGCAAAATTGCCCGGAAATATTTCTAAGGCAATCCCATAAACCAAAATAATCGTCAAAACGCCTAAAAAAATAGACAGCCAGCGCCCGCTCATCCAGGCCAAAACTACGCCGGCATAAGGCCAGGTTTCATCCTCGGTGCGAACAATCATGGCCCGGGGCAGCACCAGATCAACCAATTTACGTTGGGGCGAGTCCCAGGTCATTTTTAAGTGAGGCGGATTGCTTGTATCAACCCAACCAATGCTTAGGGCCAGCAGCCCATAATAAAGCGGGGGTTGATCAGATTTATAGCCGGCTTGCTGCCGTTCCTGAGCGGTGGTGGGTAAACGATGGTGCTCGGCAATAAATCGCCCGTAGAGAAAATGGACATATTCGTCGGGGGCTTTGCTGAGAGGGATACTGGCGCTGTTGAGCCAGGTCAGGCTGATGTAGACGCCCATAATTAAAATCAACAGTCCGTACTGCCGGGGATTAGCTTGATTCATCGCTATTATGCGGGAGATTTCTCTAAGGCTGCTCTGTACTGATTTTTTGGCTCTGCTGGATGATCATCTGGTAAAGGCGTTCGGCTACTTCCCGGTTGATTGCCTCATTGGGATGAGAGTCAATCGCATTAACGGTGGTTGTGGCAGGATCACGCCCGGCCAGGAGCTTACTGACATCCAGCACAGGAACCTCGTGAGTTTGAAAAAGATCAATCACCGGCTGGATAAAGGGCTGGCTCTCGTTCACAGCGGCTAAATTAGGAAAAACAACCACAAAGAGCGGGATTTGCTCCGAAGCCGCGCCGTCAATAATCTTCAAAAGCTCCTCTTGATGCTGCCAGAGGATGTCGGGGTTGGTGCTGATTTTTTTCAACCAGTCATTCCAGTAAACCTCGGCCCATTCTTGCGGCCCCAGGCGAATGATGCGCCAGTATAAAAAGTTGACTGCATACGAATTTTGAACCAGCGGTAACAGCCAGGTCGGCGGATCCTGTCGAATTTGAGGCCGCTGTGCCCCGGTTTGATAGGCCGTCCCCTCAATATCATTGATGTAATAGGACAGCACCAGCATATCGGGCCGATAGGGATAGTTCAGGATGGCTTCAACCTCATCCACCGTATCCCAGCCGGGTGAGGCCACATTGAGCACGGCGTAATTATCCCCCAATAACCGGCCAAGCTGGTTAGAAAAACGATCCTGCGGATTAGCAATGCCCGAGCCGGCGACAAAGGAGTCGCCCACCACCATCACTTTTGTTTTTCCGGCTAATTTCTCCGGCGTCCACTCAACATCGCGATAGCCGAGCGAATTTTCTTGCCAATAGCGCTCATACCAATTTTGAGAGGCCAGAGTGTAACGGAAGCCATCGGATTGGGCAAAAAAGAGTTTAAAGCCAAGTTCGACCAGCATAAAGGTGAGAAAAAAGACGAGCAAGGCCAGCGAAATATTTTCAACAAGCCGGGTTATCCCGGTTGACTCGCCTGGCCTGCGCCGCAGCCACACCAGCGAGCTGCCGCCTAAAGCCGCTCCCAGGATTAAAATGACACCATAGCCTAGCCAATAAAACATATCTTTACAAATTTGTGAAATTCCAGGATTACGGTTTAACTACCTCAATCGGCCCGATGGTAATACTGCTTGTCTCTGTCATCTGCCCATCAACAACCAGGGGCAGGTTAACGGCGCTCTCGCCTATGGTCAGATAGTAACCGATATTCAAATAGTACTCCCCCGGAGGCGCATCGGCATTGACCGGCACGGCGTAACCATCCACCACCACTTCACCCGGAGACCAGAGGAGGGTACTGTAATATTCTAAGGGCAGACGGTCATAACCGCCATACAACTTGCCGGTGCTGTCCAACAGATGATTAAACTGCACAAAATTGGCCTGAGGCGATCTATCGGACAGGGCCTGCCAGTACAGGGTCAAAGGAAAGGCTTCACCCGCTTTGACCTGCTGCTGCGGCAGCAGATACCCCAAATACTTTAACTGGTTGGCAAAATTGGCCTCACCCGGCACGGCAATTGCCGGAATCGCAAATTCGCGCTTCCACCAATTCTCAACCGCCACCATCGGCTCGCTGCTGGCCTGACCCACTATTTGATCTCCTTGCCGCAGCGTCAGCCGCACTTGATACAACCCGCTGCTCCAGCGAGGGCCGATGACAAAGGTAAAAATATTGGCTTCAGCCAAGTCGGCGGGCCAGGCCTGGCCGGTTTCATCCACCAACTCCGCGACCAGATTACCTGTCTCAAGTGGGGGCAGCGCTGCAATCACCGCAATAGTGGCCGGGTAACGATACGGTGAGAGCGACTCTAACCTGGAGAGAGGCCCATCACTACGCCACACCTCAAAAGGCACTTCCACAGAGGCTGCAGCGCCGATGAGGCTGAGGTGATGATGCGGCAGAGGGAGCACTGCCGGTTCAGTCAGAGTAATCTTGGTAAGCCTAAGCGCGGGGGTGGACCTACACCTGGTCTCTTCTGCGGCGTCACAGCCCTGCTCGGTCACAGGCAGCGGCCCGGCCAAACCCCGCATTTGAATCTGAAGAGTGTACTCGCCTGCCGGGAGATCGGGTAAAGGCAGAGCCAGCCGGTCAAAAACTGAGTCGCCGGGGTCCCAGGCCAGGGTGGGCAGGCGACCTTGCCCATTGTAGCCCAGCCAATGTGAAACAACCTGCCCTTGATGGTTGAGTAAAACAAGCTTTAGTAAATAATTTTCATTCACCTGGGCCAGCGAGCGCCAGGCCAGGTTCAGGCGGAGTTGGCCCTGAGCTGGTTGGGGTTCCAACTCATAGCTGACCAGTTCGATAGCCTCGCCGAATTTAATCCCGACCGGATGGGCCAGCCACTCGGCCGACTGGGGAGCTGTCCGCATTGGAACAGGTGCCGGCGCAGCATTGACCAAATAAATTCCATGCGCTCCCGCCCAAACCATAAAACCAGCTATCAGCACAGCCAGACCCCAAGGCCGCCCCTTTGCCGGTAGCGTTGTGGTTACACCCCAGATAATTAAAACAACCACCGCTGCCAGAGCCGGGACTAAAATATGGCGGCCCTGCGCTGTTTCACCAATCCGGCGGGTCATAAAAAACCGCAGCAGTGGCAAAATAATGAAGACGCCAATGTGAAATAACAGCAGCAGCAGCCATTTGCGGGCCGGCGGTTCTGCCCGCCAAAGCTGCCACAAGCCAAATCCGGTCAGCCCCACAATTAAGGCCACAAAAATGAATATATACGGCGATAGGGGGATAGAACCATTAATACTCTCCCCCCAAAAGGATTGAAACGTTTTCTGAAGCCAACTGGCAAATGTGCCAGGCCGATAACGGGCCGGAATATCCGCCAGGCCGATCTCACCACCGCTGAAAAAGTAGCCTAGCCGGGACAGGGTAATATCCGGGCCTCCGGTAAAAATGGGACGTAACAGCCCGGCTACCCAGCCCAATTTTTTAACCTCGTTGAGATACCAGAAGTTCCAGCCAAACCACCAACTGGAAGCCACAATTGTGCCCGCGCCTATCCATGCCGTTCGCTGCACCCACCACCACCCACCATAGTCGCAGCGCCAGGCCAAAACCGCCAGCACCACCAGCACTTCCAGAGGTAGAATGATAGTGGTATATTTGACCGTTACTGAAACTCCCAAAACCAGGCCGAGCGCCAGATAAAGCCAGAGTTTACCCGGTTCTTTAATCACCAAAATAAACAGCCACAGGTACAACGTGGTCAGGGCCGCCATCATGGTATCCTCGTTTAATACCGAACTCATAAAGGTATAGGTCGGCCAAAAGGCCGCTACCCCTACTGCGGCAATGGCTAGCCAGCGTTTACCGGGCAGTAACTCTAAAAAAACGCGGTAAATAAGCCATAGATTAATTAAGCCAAACAAAATTGACAGCCAGCGCCCTAACTGCAAAACCAGAATCCGCCCCAAAAAAGGCCATACCTGATCCTCGGTGCGCAGGTAATACCAATCCCGGCCTGCATCTATAACCCGGTAGTGAAAAGAGTCCCAAAAAATTTTAATAACAGGTGGTCCACTGACATCTATGCCCATCAGCCGGCTGATATAGGCTAACAGAAGGTGATACAGCGCCGGCCAATTGGAGTCCTTACCAATCAAGGCCCTTTCTTCATAACTTACGGGTAATCGGCCCGTGGTGATCAGAAACTCGGTGTAGGCCAGGTTTGTCTCTTCGTCCGGGCCTTCGTTAAAGGCAGCTACCTGGCTCATCATCAAGCTCAGGCTAAGGTAAAGGATAATGATAATGCTCAGGGTTAGCTTTTGCTTGCCATTCATCTGGCAGTTACCTCGATGCGTTGAAGTACAACGCCATTATCAATGGTCCCCTGAACGGATAAACGCGCACCCGTGTCAAAATCATACATGCCCACCACCACTTCGTACTCATCCGCCCTGACATCTTCTAAAGGAATAATTATTTCATCCTTTATAATTTCACCGGCGTCCCACAGACTGGTCGGGTAAGCGCCGCCGGCCGGAGGGGTATCCTTTTGGGCCACAGTTTGTCCCCCGGCATCGCGCACATGGGCAAAAACGGTATAATTGGTTTGAACAGCGGTCAAAGCCTGCCAATAGAGCGTCAGATGAAGCAAAGCAGATGTATGGAAGATGGGAAGGTTGGCTGCACTTTCCTGTAACTTGCCGGCTGGTTGACTGGTTAAATCAAAACCCAACAATTTAATCTGCTCTCCCAGAACAGCCCCAACTTCAATCCGAGGAGCCGCGACGACGACGGGAATACCCGGCGGCGGGCCACCGACCTTGACCGGCCCTATCGTTACCGCCGTTAGCCCGTTTGGTTCGCCGCTGGCCGGATCAAGAATTGGCAGCGAGTCGGCCTGCTCGCCAACCCGCCGGTACCAACCCAAACTCACAGTGTAGACTCCCGGCGGCGTTGTGGGGTCAATCGGGACGGCAAAGCCATCGCTCACAATTTCGCCGGGTGCCCAGTAGAGGGTGCTGTAATTTTCTTTGGCCCGGCGGTCGTACCCGCCCCAGGACATCCCTGCATTATCCAGCAAACGATTAAAAATGACAAAATCCTCCCCCATCCAGCGCAATCCCTGCCAATAAAGTGTGATCGGCAAGCCTTCCCCTGGTTGAACCCGGCGGGTGGGCAAATCATAACCCAGCAGGTTGATTTGCCCGGCAAAATTAGCCTCCAAGGGGTGAGAGAACGGCGGTATCTGGAAATTGCGCCCGCTTTCGGCGACCCGCAAAACCACCTGTCCATCAGACTGCCAGCGATACTCTCCCGCCGGCCAATCCGGGCCGATGATAAAATTGGCCCAGGTTTCGCCCAGCGAAACCGGCGGGCGCGGGAGGTGGTCGGGACCGATGAGGTAGAGATTGGAGATTGGAGATTGGAGATTGGTAAGAGTAAACTGCGCCGTTTCGCGTTCCCGCAGAAGGGGGGGATGGCGAACCGTCTGTCCATCGTGCCACAAAAGCCATTGGGCCGATTCGTTCGCCTGCGGCTGTGCCGTCGCAGTGAGAGTATAGGTCGAAAGAGTTTGCCAATCCAGCACCGGCCCATTTTCGCCTAAAATCCGCCAACGAATCTGATAATCTCCACGCGAAGCATCTAATCCCTCAAGCGGCAGCCAGCCCTCATCGCGGATGGTATCGCCCGCTTCCCAGACGCGGGTGGGATAACGGGCCTGGGTTTGATAGCCCAGCCAACTGGCGCGAACCTGTCCCTGGCTATCCAGCAGCGCCAGCTCCATTTGATAATCCTCCGGGGCCGGCTCGGCCCCGCCCTGCCATAAAACGACGACGCGCAAAACTGGCAGGGTGGGGATGAGCGCGTTCAGCCATCCCGGCTCCACCGGGGTGGCACTGGCCTTCATCAGTACCGCGCCGCCGGGCAAGGTAATCGGGGGCGGAGGCGTTGCCGCTTGCGGGACGGGGGGTGTACGCACCGGCAAGAGCGGAGGGTAGCCGGTCCACAGTGAGATAAGTTGGAGGACTGATCCGGCCAACAACAGTCCGGTCAGACCGTAAAACGTGATGCGTGATGCGTGATGCGTGATGCGTGAGCTACCGATAAAGGACCGACTCTCAGCCATCATACTTGATACCTGACCCGTGACCCTTTGTACTCCCCAAACTACCAGGATAGCCAGCGCGGGACCGGCCAAAAACAGGACGTGCCGGCCCTGGACCGCTTCGAGGGCATCGCGTGCGCCAAAAAGACGAACGGCCATAAAAGGCAAAGACAGCAAACAGTGCAGCAACAACAGAGAGACGACGCGAAGCGGGCGGGGAGGCGAGGAGGCGAGGAGAGAGGAGGCAGGTTGATCTGACCCGTTGAACAAGCGCAAGCGCCGGGGCCATTTGACCAGGCCAAACAGAGCAACAATAGCTATACCTGTCATCACGATAACAAACCCATTCAGAGCAACGGAAGGGATGACAGGATTAATCCAGAAGGTGGTGAAAAATCCGCTGATAAGCTGCCAGACGGAATAATGCTGCTGGTCAATATGGGCCGGCGCGGGAGACTGACCGCCGCTGATGAAAGCAAAAATCTGCTCCACCGTGCGGTCGCTGCCGTCGCCGCGCAGCAACGGGGCCACAGTGCCGAGCACCGGCCCGTAACGTTCGATTTCATTAAAGTTGACCAGCAGATAGCTGAACCAGGGGATGATCACTAAAACAAAAGCCAGGGCAGCCTGTCCCAATTTGAGCAGGGGAGCAGGGGAGCGGGGGGCGGGGGGAAGCTTCAATTTCACCCCTGCCCCTCTGCTCCCCTGCCCCCCTGCTGAAGGCCAAGAACATAATCTCCAGGGGCAGCAGTGCGGTTAAATACTTGGTCAGCAAGGCCAGTCCGGCCAACGCGCCCAGCCCCCAGAACCCCCAGCGTAAATTATAGCCTCTGGCTATCCGAACCCCCAGCCACAGAAACAGCGAAGCCACCAACAGGGTCAAACTGTCGTAATTAAACAGTATCCCGGTAAACAGAAACCGCGGAGAAG
>JAAUSP010000347.1 GCA_012032575.1 Anaerolineales bacterium
CCACCCCCGGCTCGCTTGACGAATTTGCCAGCAAGGAAATTCTGCGGGCTTACGGGATTACCACGCCGGCAGAAGCGGTGGCGACTTCGCTGGAGGAGGCGGTTCGGGTGGCTGAGGCGATAGGCTATCCGGTGGCGCTCAAAACGGCGGCGGGGGAACTGCACAAGAGCGACCGGGGCGGAGTGCGGCTCGATTTGCCCGACGCGGTCAGTCTGGCCGAAGCCTACCGGGATTTTTCGACCCGCTTTGGCCCGCGGGTGCTGGTGCAGCAGATGATTCCGGCGGGGGTGGAACTGCTGCTGGGCCTGGTCAACGACCCGCAGTTCGGGCCGATGCTGGCTCTGGGCACGGGCGGCGTTTTTGTCGAAATTTTGCGCGACCATCGCCTGCTGCTGCTGCCCACCACGCCTGCTGCGGTGCGCGAAACCCTGTTGGACCTGCGCAGCGCTCCCTTATTAAAAGGGGCGCGTGGCCGCCCGGCAGCGGATATCGAAGCCATTGTAGACACCGCTATGCGGCTGGCCGCTCTGGCCGCCGACCTGGGCGACCTGATTGCCGAGGTTGACATTAACCCGTTGATGGCGTTGCCCGGTGGGGCTGTGGCGGTAGATGCGTTGATTGTACCGAAACGTGATACGTGATACGTGATGCGTGAAGAGTTCTCACGCATCACGTATCACGCATCATTGACCCATCCAAGTTTCACATCAGAAAGAGGTCCTATGAATTTCCAACTTTCGCCCGAATTGAAAACTTTGCAGCAGAAAGTGAGACAATTTGTCAATATGGAACTACTGCCGCTGGAAGTCGAGGTGGAGCTGGCCGATGGGCGGTTGGACCCGGCGGTGCGTGCTCGCTTGCAGGGCCGGGCCAGGGAGTTGGGGTTAAATGGCTTTGCGCTGCCCAAAGCGCTGGGCGGCCAGGGGTTTAGCTGGCTGGAACAGGTGGTAGTCGGCGAGGAGATTGGGCAGGTAACGAATGGGCTGGGCTTTGTCATTCCCGACCCGGCGATTGCCTTTGCCGTGGCCACGCCGCAGCAGGTGGAACAGTATGTCCGCCCGGCCTGTGAGGGCAAGCGGCAGGACTGCTACGCCATCACCGAGGCCGGGGCCGGTTCCGACCCAAGCCACCTGGAAACGACAGCGGTGCTCGAAGGGGACACCTGGGTGCTCAACGGCGAAAAGTGGCACGTGACCTTTGGCGATGTGGCCGATTTTGCCATTGTCCAGGCGGCCACCGATCCGGCCATTGGCGACGGCAACACCCTCTTTTTTGTGGATTTGGACTCACTGGGGGTGGAGGTGCTGGAGCATCCGCGCTATATGCACCACCTGATTGCCGGTCATTTGAAGATTGCCCTGCGCAATGTACGTGTCCCACAAGCTAACGTGCTGGGCAAGGTCGGGCAGGGATTGAGTTTGAGCAAAGAGTGGTTCCGGCGGGAGCGGGTCATGATCGCGGCTCGCTGTGTGGGCGCGGCGGAGCGGCTGATCCGCGAAGCCAGCGACTTTGCCCAGCAGCGGGTCCAATTTGGCCAGCCCATCAGCGAATATCAGGCCATCCAGTTTATGCTGGCCGACTCGCTGACCGAGGTCTGGGCGGCCCGGCTGATGACCTATGCCGCCGCTCAGGCCGCTGACGAGGCCAAAACGGATGAGGAGGTCAAGCGGGTCCACGTCAAAGCTTCGATGGCCAAACTCTACGCCTCGGAGATGGTCGGGCGGGTGGCCGACCGGGCCGTGCAGATTTTCGGCGGGCGGGGTTACATGCGCGAGAACGTGGCCGAGCGCTATTACCGCGAGGTGCGGGTCGAGCGGATTTGGGAAGGCACCTCGGAAATTCAGCGGATTATCATTGCCTACAGTTTGTACAAGCGGGGGGTGGCGGCGCATTTGGAGTAACGATGGCGCGAGGAGTGAGGCTTTTTACCCAAATTCCTCGCGCATCGTAACTACTCAGCCCTCATGTCATTTCGAGGCCGTAGGCCGAGAAATCTCTACCGTGCTGCATCGGCCTCGGAGATTTCTCCCTTCGGTCGAAATGACATGGCTGAGTAGTTACGGAGGATGTTAAAAATCAATGTGTAAGGAGAAAACCCATGACCAGCAAAGTATACAGCACTCTGCCAAGACAATATTACACTTCGGACCAGATTTTTAGGGAAGAGACGCAGCGGATTTTTTATGAGCGTTGGGTATGTGTGGGTCGGATGGAGCAAATCCCCAATCCTGGCGATTATTTTGTGCAGCAGGTCGGCTTGGAGAGCCTGATTATTGTGCGTACCCGCAACGACGGGATTCGCGCTCATTACAATGTCTGCCGGCATCGCGGGGCGCGTTTGTGTGGCAGTAAGGCCCAGGGTCATTTCCGCGAAGCGATGCAGTGTCCGTATCACGCCTGGACCTATAGCCTGGATGGAAAGCTGATCGGCGCACCGCACATGAACGAAGTGCCGGATTTCAAGAAGGAGGATTATCCCCTGCACAGCGCTCAGGTGCATACCTGGGAAGGCTTTATCTTTGTCAATCTGGCCGCCAAGCCACAGCCGTTTGACCCTCTCTTTGCCGAGTTGTCGGACAAATTCGCTGCGTGGCAGATTTCCAAACTGCGCTCGGCCCATCGCATCGAGTACGATGTGCAGGCCAACTGGAAGCTGCTGGCCGAAAATTATTCGGAGTGCTACCACTGCCCGCTGGTGCATCCGGCCCTGTCCAAACTGTCCCACTATGAGAGCGGCGAAAACGATTTTGTCAAAGGCGTTTTTCTGGGCGGTTATATGGAACTCACTCACGGCAGCATGACCCTCGACGGGGCGATTTGCGTGACGCCGCTCAGCACGGTCAGCGGTGAGGATTTGAACCGGGTTTACTACTATCTGCTCTTCCCGAATTTGTTGCTCAGCCTGCACCCGGATTATGTGATGTTCCACACCGTCTGGCCGCAGTCGCCCGACCGGACCCTGATTGTCTGCGAATGGCTGTTCGACCCGGCGGTGATGGCCCAACCTGATTTCGACCCGGCTCCGGCGGTTGAATTCTGGGACATGACCAATCGTGAGGATTGGCATGTCTGCGAGATTACCCAGGAAGGGGTCGGGTCGCGCGTCTATACCCCTGGCCCGGCCTATGTGGGCCAGGAAGATTTGATTGCCGCTTTTGATCACGAAGTGCTCAAGGCTTTGGAACACCCGGTGTTGAATTGAGGGTGCGATACCACCAATAAAAATGTCATTGCGAGGCCGCAGGCCGAAGCAATCCCCCCTCCCGGACAGGACGCTACGCGGCTTCGCCTGCGGCTCGCAGTGACGTAACAGTTATTTTCAGGAGCTGCCTATGCCGCGACAAACCCCCTTTTACTCCCGCACTTCGGCCCTGTGCGAAAGCCAGAGCTGGCAGGAGTGGGCCGGATTTCTATCGGCCAACACGTATGAGCTGGAACACAACCACGAATATTACGCCATTCGCACGGCGGCGGCGCTGCTCGATATTTCGCCGCTGTACAAATACCACATCCACGGGCGGGATGCCTTCAAGTTGGTCAACCGGGTGGTGACCCGCGACGTGGGCAAATGCGCTGTGGGGCAGGTCATCTACACCCCCTGGTGCGACGAGGCCGGCAAAATCATTGACGACGGCACGCTCTCGCGCCTGGAAGAAAATTTCTTCCGCCTGACCGCCGCCGACCCGACCTACCCCTGGCTGCGCGACAATGCGGTTGGCCTGGACGTTCAAATCGAGGATGTGACCGAAGGGCTGGGCGCGCTGGCCCTGCAAGGACCGACCTCGCGCGACATCCTGGCCCGGCTGGCCGATGTGGATTTGGCGCAGCTCAGATTCTTCCGGCTGACCCAAGCCAACCTCGGTGGTATTCCGGCCACCATCAGCCGCACCGGCTACACCGGCGATCTGGGCTACGAAATCTGGGTCGAGCCGGCGCAGGCCGAGGCGCTGTGGGACCGGCTGATGGAAGTGGGCCAGGCTTATCGGCTGCGGGCGGTGGGTAATATCGCGCTGGATATGGCCCGCATCGAGGCCGGGCTGCTGCTGATTAACGTGGATTTTGTGTCGGCCAAGCAGACGATGTTTGAAATTCAAAAATCCACCCCTTACGAACTGGGGCTGGGCTGGACCGTCCACCTCGATAAACCCTACTTCGTCGGTCAGGCGGCGCTGCGAGCCGAAAAAGCGCGTGGTCCGGCCTGGGCCACCGTCGGCCTGGAGGTTAATCTGGAGTCGCTCGAAGCGGTCTACCGGGAGTTTGGCATGCCGCTGACCCTGCCCGGTCACTCCTGGAATGAGGCCGTGCCGGTTTACACTGGGGGCCGCCAGATTGGCAAAGCCACCAGCGGCACGTGGTCGTCGGTGCTGAAAAAGTATGTCGCCCTGGCCCGGCTCAAACCCCAGTATGCCAAACCCGGCACGCGGGTGCAGATGGAAGTTACGGTCGAAGCGCATCGCCGTGTAGCCGAGGCGACGGTGGTGGACCTGCCGTTTTTTGAGCCGGAGCGGAAGAAAAAATAACGTGATACGTGATGCGTGAAACGTGAGGTTTTCACGCATCACGCATCACGCATCACGAGGTAAATTAATGACAGCCAATAAATATGATGCAATTATCATCGGGGGTGGGCATAACGGTTTGACAGCGGCGGCTTATCTGGCGAAGGCGGGCTGGAAGACGCTGGTGTTGGAGCAGCGGCATATTCTGGGCGGGGCGGCGGTGACGGAAGAGGTTTATCCGGGGTTCAAATTCACCGTTTTTTCTTATGTGGTCAGTTTGCTGCGGCCGGAGGTGATCCGCGAGTTGAACCTGGCGAAGCACGGCCTGCACCTGATGCCGCTTGAAACGGCCTTTGTGCCGATGGAGAACGGCAATCACCTGGCCCTCTATCCCGACCCGGCCAGTAACCGCGAGGCCATCCGCCGCCACTCGACCCGCGACGCCGATGTGTACCCCGAATTCAGCCAGATGATGTACGACATGGCGTTTGCGGTCAAACCCATCCTGGGCATGGTCCCACCCGACCCGACCGCGCCGGGGCTGGATGGCATGCGGACCCTGCTGGACATGGTCAAACACGCCGGCAGCCTCGACGCCAAACGCTTTTACTATCTGACCAAGTTGATGACCATGAGCGCCTCCGACTTTTTGGACGAGTGGTTCGAGACGGATGTACTCAAGGCGGTCACAGCCATCAACGGGATTATCGGCACGTACCTGGGACCGCGCTCGCCGGGGACGGCGTATGTGTTATTGCACCACTACATGGGCGAGTTGGATGGAGCGTTCACTGCCTGGGGGTTTCAGCGAGGCGGCACCGGCGCGGTCAGCGAGGCCATTGCCAGCGCGGCCCGCAGTTTTGGCACCGAAATTCGCTGCAACGCACGGGTGCGTCAGGTCATCGTGAAGAACGGGCAGGCGGTCGGCGTGGCCCTGGACAGCGGTGAGGAAATTTACAGCCCGGTAGTCGTGTCGGGCTGCGACCCGAACGTGACCTTTTTGAAACTGTTGGGCACAGAACATCTGCCCGATGATTTGGCCCAGGCCATCCGCAATTTCAAGTTTCGCGGCTCGTCGGGCAAGGTCAACCTGGCCCTGGATGGACTGCCCACCTTCACCGCCATGCCCGACCCGGCGCTGCTGCAAGGGATGATGGAAATCTGCCCCAGCATGGATTTTGTCGAGCGGGCTTACGACGACGCCAAATATGGCTGCTTCTCGCGCCGGCCTTACCTGGATGTGACCATCCCCACCGCCGTAGACCCGACGATGGCTCCGCCGGGCAAGCATGTAATGAGCATTTTTGTGCAGTATGCGCCCTATCAACTGGCCGAAGGCACCTGGGAGGAAAAGCGGGAAGCCTTTGGCGATGCCGTGGTCAACACCCTGGCCGAGTTTGCGCCCAACATCAAAGATTTGATTCTGCACCGGCAGGTGCTGTCACCCTGGGATATGGAGCAGATGATCGGCCTGACCGAAGGCAATATCTTCCACGGCGAGCTGACCCTGGATCAGCTCTTTTTCCTGCGGCCTGCGCCCGGTTGGGCCAACTATCGCACCCCGGTCAAAGGCTATTGGCAGTGCGGCTCTGGCACCCACCCGGGCGGCGGCATCACCGCCGGGCCGGGCCGGTTGGCGGCGTTGGAGATTTTGAAGGAGTGGAAGAAGAAGGGGTCCACAGATGGTCAGGATAGACACAGATGAGAATTAAGAATTAAGAATTAAGAGTCATCTGTGCCTATCTGGGTGTATCTGTGAACTGTTATCAGCAATGGAGTCCAAGGCTTGCTTTGGCTTTTCCAAACCAAGGTTTGGACTCCAATTTCGATCATCGTTCTGAATAACGTTTCAGGAGAAATCTGTTATGTCAAAGCAAAGTAATAACGTCAAGCTGTTGATTGCGGCAGCATTGGGCGGACTGGTCGGGGCAGCGGTGGCCTTGCTATTTGCCCCAAAATCGGGCAGGGAAACCCGTACTCAACTCAATGAAAAGGGCCGGCAGGTCAAGCAGTTGGCCTCTAGCTTAAAAAGTGGCGAGATGTTGCTGAAGCCAGAAAGAGGCAGCTTCTTCGCCTCATCGCCTCACTTGCCCTCGCGTCATCGCTTCGATTATGATGCGATCATCGTTGGCGGGGGGCATAATGGGTTGGTGACGGCGGCGTATCTGGCTAAGGCCGGGCGCAAGGTGTTGGTGCTGGAGCGCCGGGCTATTGTCGGCGGGGCGGCGGTGACGGAAGAATTGATCCCCGGCTTCAAATTCTCTTCCTGCGCCGACGGTCTGCCCGGTTTGTCCCCGGCGATTGGGCGCGATTTGAACCTGTCCCGGCACGGCCTGGAATATCTGACCGCCGACCCGGCCATCTTCGCCCCGCAGCCGGATGGCCGCGCCTTGACTATCTGGCGCGACCCCCAGCGCACGGTGCGGGAAATCGAGCGCTTTTCCAAACAGGATGCTGCCCGTTACCCTGATTTCACGGCTCTGATCGGCAAAGTAGCCAGCCTGGTCGGCGCGTTGATGACCGTGACGCCACCGCACATGCCCCGGCCTGCAGCCGCCGATATGCCGGAACTGCTCAAGCTGCTCGCCCCGGCCCGGCAGTTGAGCAAAAAAGATATTCACGACACCCTGCGTATTCTGCCCATGTCCGTGGCCGACCTGCTGGACGAGTGGTTTGAGTCGGACGCGCTGCGCGGGCTGATTGCAGCGCGAGGCATCACCGGCATCACCTGGGGACCGCGTGCCGCCGGCACCGCTTACGTGCTGCTCTGCGGCTGCGCCGGAGACGGCCAGCCCTTTAGCTCCGGCGGCATCGTCAAGGGCGGGATGGGCGGCCTGACCGAGGCCATCGCCAGGGCGGCCCATCATTACGGCGCGGAAATTCGCACCGGGGTGGAGGTGGCCGAAATTGTGGTGGAACAGGGCCAAACTAACGGAGTGCGCCTGGCTAACGGACAGATGATTACCGCCGCGGCTATCATCGCCAATGCCGACCCGCGCACCACTTTTATGAAATTGGTGGACCCGGCCTTTCTCGACCCGTTTTTTGTCAAGCAGGTCCAAAATATCAAGTATCGCGGCTCCGGGGCGCGGGTGCATCTGGCGTTGAAGGATCTGCCCCAATTTACGGCGCTGAACGGCAATGCCCATGAGGTTCTGCGCGGCTACACCCGGATCGCGCCCAGTTTGAATTACCTCGAAAAAGCCTTCGATGCGGCCAAGTATGGCCAAATTGCCCGGCAGCCTTATCTGGATGTGACCATTCCTTCACTGGCCGATCCGAGCCTGGCTCCGGCGGGGCAGCATGTGATGTCGGTGTATATGCAGTATGCGCCTTATTGTTTGAAGCAGGGGAGCGGAGGAGGCGAGGAGGCGAAGCAGGGGAGCAGGGGAGCAGGGGGGCAAGAACTTTTGACTCCCCTTCGTCACCCTGTC
>JAAUSP010000348.1 GCA_012032575.1 Anaerolineales bacterium
GGTTGGAGGGTTGGAGGGTTGGAGGGTTGGAAGGTTGGAAGGTTTTTCTTCCAGTCTTCCATGCTTCCAGTCTTCCATGCTTCCAGTCCTCCATGCTTCCAGTTCAAGGGCGGTGGACAGGCGGTCTTTCAGGTGAAGTTCTTGGTCGAGGCGGCGGGCCGTTTGGGTCAGGGGGAACGGACGGAATAGGATGTAAAGGATAACGCCGGGCAGCCAGATTTCCAGGGGGATGGCGGCCCAGAGGTGACGGTCGGGGATGGGCCAGAAGCGGGCTGCGATCTCAACTAATGCTGCCAACAGCAAAGCGGGCCACAGGGTTGAGACAGCCAGATGCAGACCGTCGCGCCAACGTAAACGGCGGCCGAGGCGGGCTAGATGGGAATGTAAAGGGTGAGAGTTATTCTTCACAATGGGTCACTGCTCAGGCATGTCATTTCGACCGTAGGGAGAAATCCCTGACACCTTACTTTGCGAGCTACGTCCTGGAAGATTTCGAGGCCTGCGGCCTCGAAATGACATGGAGTCAATCTTAATTGATAAACATAACCGGTGTTGGCGTGGGTTGGGGGGACACCGGGTAAACAAAGTCATAGGCATCCTGGTAAAAAATGCCTGCCCCTAGCACACCGTATAAAATAATAATAACAATGACGACGATAACAGTCTGACGACCGAACTGCCAGCGGCGAATAGGTTTGACAAATTGGGTCGCCAACAAATAAAGGCCGGTACTCAACACAAGATCAAAGGCCAGGGTATAGTGCCACAACGGGCGGATGCTTTCAATTTGCGTCGGGTCACCGTTGACGGCCCAGGCGCCCCAGCCGGCCAGGATACCAAAAAGGCCGGACACGCCGCCCTGGCTGCCGGTTCGAGCCAGCACCGAGGCGAGGGCGCTAAAGGGATTGATCACCAAAACGGCGCGGGAAGGAAAATCCTGGGTGATCACGCCGGAGAAGATATAGACAAAATAAGTGCCAATGATAAAAATTAATATGACCAGATAAGTCAGGACAATGGCCTGAATGGTCCGCTTACGCCAGGCCGAAAAAAACAAACCGATCATGCCAAAAGTAACAGCCGTCGCCCAGATAACCAGGGCAGACAGAAACAGGTCGAGCACATCCACGCCACCAAAAATGAAAACGAGGCTAAGAACCGGAACGGCGGCAAAAAGCAATAAAAAGATGTACCCGGCGGTGGAAATCAACTTGCCAAACAGGATGCTGTGTGAGGCCAGCGGCGTTGCTTGCAGCATCTCCAGGGTCAGGCGTTCGTGTTCGCTGCTAATGGCGGTGGCGGTGAGGGCCGGGGTGAGAAAAGCCACAAAAAAAAGACTCAAGTTAACAATCGCTGCGTACAGTGCCTGGCCGATAAACGGGCTGAGCGGCATGCCACTGTAAGGTGGCGACAGTAAAACCAGGCGATAGATACCATAACTGAACAGGGCCAGAAAAATCAGGTAGATGGTCAGCATGGCGAAAGCCCGCCAGCCGCGCATGCGCGAGCGGAACTCTTTGACCATGATGGGGTTGGGGCTGATATGATGATATAATTTCACTGGATCACCTTATGATAGATGATGCGTGATACGTGATGCGTGAGAGAATTTCACGCATCACGTATCACGTATCACTTTACCTCGCCCGTAGTAATCTGCATAAAAACGGCTTCAAGGTTGGTCGCCTCTTCGCTAAAGTGGACGACTGGGATTTTGTATTCGATCAAATGGCTCAGCAGACCGGCCAGGGTGGTGTCATCGCCGGTAAAGGTGATTTGCCAGCCATCGTCAGCCAACTGATAGCCGGTAACGCCCAGGTAACTGTTCAGGCCCGCTTCGACCTCCGGCTGGTCTGCCAGCGTGCGCAGGTGAAGCTGGCGGTGGCCGTGCATTTGCTGGCTGATCCGTTGAGGCGGGCCGTGGTAAAGCAGGCGGCCATGTTCAATGATGCCGACCTGGTTGCACATTTCGGCCAGTTCGGTCAAAATGTGAGAGCTGATGATAATGGTTTTGCCCAGGGCCGATAATTCCTTGAGCAGTTCGCGCATCTCGATGCGGGCGCGCGGGTCGAGGCCGGAGGCCGGCTCATCCAGCAGCAAAATTTGGGGGTCGTGGACCAGGGCGTGGGCCAGGCAGAGGCGCTGGCGCATCCCCCGCGACAGGCTTTCCACCCAGGCGTCACGGCGCGAGGCCAGGTCAACCAGTTCCAGCAGTTCGGTGACGACGCGCCCCCGTTTTTTGGCATCAAGGCGGTAACAGCGGGCGAAGAAATCCAGATACTCCCAGACTTTCATATCCTCATACACCCCAAAAAAGTCGGGCATATAGCCGACCAGCCAACGGGCAGCGCCCACATCCTGGCTGATGTCCTGGCCGTTCAGGGAAATCTGGCCGCTGGAAGGTTCGAGCAGGCCGGCCAGCATGCGCAGGGTGGTGGTTTTGCCGGCCCCGTTGGGTCCGATAAACCCAAAAAGCGCCCCGGCTTCAATCCGCAAATCCAGATTGTCCAGCGCGGTGAAGCGGCCATAGCGTTTGGTCAACCGTTGGGTTTCGATCACGCCGTGATGAGCACTCATGAACGCTCCCCTTCCAGCGCGAGATCCAAAAAGAGACAGCCACCCCCATTGCCACCGTTGCTGGATATGCGGACTTGCAGCGAAGCATCGTCGGGGTTGTAAAAGCGCGTTGCATCGTGGAGGGGGTTGGCGCCGGTTTTGGCATTTTCCAGCGGTGTCCAGCTTTCCTTGAGCCGGTCGTACAGTTCGATGGTGGGCAGGTTGGGCCAGGAGCCATCGGTGCGGAGATACAAATCCAGGCGTTCCGGCTGAACATGGTAAAGCTGGCTGGGTAGCGATAGTCTGGTTTCGGCAGTTCCCTGGTAAACATACGACCCATCAAGGCCGGCTCCATAATTGCAGGTGCTGGCATCACCCGTGGCGGAAACCAATTCAAGCTGGCTAAAACCGGGCGGAAGCGACACCTGGGCAGTGTCGAAATTAAGGGTCATGGGATAGTATAAAAGGGTGTTGGCCTGCGTATCAGTTTCGTACCCGGCCAATTCAATGGCCAAAGGACTATTATTCTTCTGCCAGGCGATCAGGATGGGCTGGTCATTTAAATCGGGCCGGTTGCTATTAAAGATCGTACCGTCGAGGATACTTTGTTTGAAGGTGACCTCGCGGTTCATGCCGCTATTTTGCCCCATTTGATCCTGAAACAACATATAACTGCCAAAACCGGAGATGATCGGGGCCGAGTCTTCAAAGTCGAGACGGATCTGGGCGGTTTGCCCCGGAGCCAGATTGCCCAATTTTTGAAACTGAGCATTAAAAATGAAAACGAGGTCTTCCCAGGTAGCGCTGCCCCGATTCTCCACCTGACCCGAAATGCTGCTCCGCTCGACGGTAAGTTGAACCAGCAATTCGGGCTGTTCGCCAGGCAGGGTTTCGGCCATAAATGACTGCATGGACCATTGGTCAATGGTCAAGCCTTGCATGCGGGCCGGGTTGCCCTGGCTGACCCGCATCGTTCCCCCGGTATTCACCGCCCCGCTCCACGGATCATAAGCTCCCTGGCCGAAGGGTCGCAGCAGGGTTTCGGCATTTACCTGAATATCATAACTCTGCCGGCGGGGCGAAAAGATGCCGACATACGTTTGGGCGCGTTTGGGCTGGCTGGATTGGCCCAGTTCAACAATGGAAACCTGGTTGATAATGATGTCGCTCCCCCGTAAGCCGAAACCCAGCCCGAAGGCCAGGCCCGAAAAGGTGAGCGTGATTACCGGGATAGTTATCCAGGCCCAACTCAGCCGGTCGCGCCAGCGCAGCACCAGGTAATTCAACGGGCCGACCAAAAGAATATAACCAGCCAGCAGCAGTCCCAAAAACCGAATAGAGGGCAAATCGAGGGCCGGCAGATTGGTCAAGGCGTAATACATCTGGCTGTCGCTCATTTGCTGCGGGGCAATATCGGTGGCCAAAAATTGAGGCCAGGCCGCCCCCGGCGAGAGCAACTTTTCGATAAACTCAGACACCCCGCCCCAGGCATTAAAAGGCGATTGGCTCAGGTCCAGGGCGATAAAATCTACATGTCCAGCGCCAAAGGGCAGTTCGATAATTAAGGCTGAGTCTGAGGCTAAGGCTGAGGAGTTATCTGGCTTTGCCTCGTTGTTGAGCAAAACATTAGCCTGAGGCGCGGGCTGGGCCTGAGCCAGCAAAAACGGACCGGGAACCAGAATGGATGCTCCGGCAAAACGCTCCAGGCCGGGCAGAGCGGCAACTTCCTGTTGGCCCGCCAGCGTCACCGGCTGCAATTCATCCGGCAGGCCGGCCAGAGTCCGCGCCGCCCCCGCGCCGCCGCCAAGCACCAGCCGGCCACCCTCGGCCACCCAGCGGTTGAGAGCAGTACGCTGGGCGGGGGTCAAGGCGCTGGTATCAATATCGTTCAGGATCAGAGCGTTGAGCATCCGCCAGCCTTCGTGGCGTTCGGGCAAGTCGGCCAGGGCCAGATTGATCAGGTCGGCTCGCTCACGCCGTCCGGCCAGCTTTGGCGGGTTCACTTCGGCCAGTCCGGCCATATTAACCGAGACCGAACCAATCACATAACGATCATTGGGAATAACCGCCAGTTTTATTTGCCGGGTCAGGTAGGTCTCATCCCCCACCACAAATTCAACTTTAGCGGAACGGGAGAAATTATTGGGCAAAATGTAAAGGGTGTAGCGTTTGCGCGCGCCGGTGGGCAGTTCGGCGGGCAGGTTGAAATCAAGCTGGCCAGTGGGACTGGTAATGACAACCCGGATTTCGCCCAGCAGGTCAGGGCCAAAATTCTCCAACTCGACAAAAACCGGCAGCCATTCCCCGTACTTGAAACGACCGCCAAAGCCCGGCTCAACCGTCATCTCAAGCGCCGGGGCAGCCTGGAGTGGTGTGGGTAAAACCTGGAGTAAGGTCAACAGAGCGATAATGATAACTCTACGCATATAACCTCAGGGAATCATCAAATGGATGGGCATACCTATGACGGTGCGAAGGGGATTTTTGTTCCACACAGAGGGGATTATAACACAGATTGGCTTATTTTGTTTCCGTCATTTTGCCAACATTTCGCCTACTTTTCGGGATCATGGTAGACTCGATCCACAATTTTATCAACCACCCCATAATCTTACCAACGACACATAATTGGAGATGGGAGATTAATCCCATCTCCAATTACCAATCTCTATTTTCGAGGAGGCTAGATATGAACCAATCCCATGCTGTATCTGACGAAAAAAGCGGGCAGCCCATGCCTCAACCAGCCGCACGCCGGCTGGGGCGGCAGATTTGGCGGGAGGTCCAGCGGATGCTGCTATTGACCATCGGGGTGATGTTGGCGGCGTTGGGTTACAGTCTGTTTCAAGTGCCGTTTCATATTGCTGCGGGCGGTATCGGGGGCATCAGTATTATCATCAACCATTTCACCGGCTGGCCTGTCGGGACCATGTATCTGGTGATGAATATTCCGCTGTTGGTTTTGGGCTTCTTTTACCTGGGGCGCTGGGGTTTCGTCGTCCGGACGATCATTTCGGTCCTGATTTTCGCGACAGCAACCGATCTCTTTGTGGCCTATCTGCCGGGCTGGCTTGAAACTTATCCGGTTACGCACGACATCCTGCTCAGTGCGATTTATGGCGGGCTGGTGGGTGGAGTGGGCGGCGGGCTGGTCTACCAGTCGGGCAGCACTATTGGCGGCACCGCCATCATCGGGCGGATTATCCAGCAAAAAAGCGGCACGCCGCTCAGCCAGGTCTACCTGTACACTGACGGCCTGATTGTGCTGGTCGCGGGGGCGGTTTTCGGCTGGGAGGTGGCGCTGTATGCCCTGCTGACCCTCTTTCTGGCCGGACTGGCCTCCGATTATACCCTCGAAGGTCCCAGCAGTGTCCGCACCGCTACCATCATTACCAATCGGCCCGAAGTCCTGTCGCAAGCATTAATCAAGGGTTTGGGCCGGGGTGTCAGTCAATGGACGATTACCGGCGCATTCACCGGCCAGACTCACACCATGGTGGTTTGCACCATCTATCGCCCCCAGGTTAACGATTTAAAACGAATGGTCAGCGACGTAGACCCGGAAGCCTTTGTGACCATTGGGATTGCCCACCAGGCTTTTGGAACCGGCTTTATGCCCTTAAAACATTAGGCACTCGTCCATAAATAACTTTGGGTATTTCCCCCATAGCGTGGGTATTTTTTGGTAGGGGTGTACCCTTGCGGTCGCCTCGTGTGGAGCAGGCGCAAGGCTGCGCCCAGAGATTAACCAATCGCCAATCTCTAATCTCTAATCTCCCCAACTGAAAAGTTATTCGTGGACAGTTTCCAGGTGGCATAAGCCATAACCGGCCCTGCCACCGTTACCTGAACCCGGATGCCGGGAGCTAAATCGAGGCGAGGTTGGGTGCGGGCTTGCAGGCGCAGCCCGGCGGGTAAAGTCACTTCGACCAGTTGATCGTGGCCGAAAAAGCTGATCCGTTCCACCCGGCCGGGGCCTTCCGGGTCGGGATGCAAGCGGGCCATCTCCGGGCGAATGAGGATTTCCACCGGGCCGTGACCGGCTTCGACCAGGGGCAGTTGGCCCAATGCGCACGATACCGTCGCGCCCTGAGCCTCACCGGCCAAAAAATTGGCTTCGCCGACAAAAGCGGCCACTTCGCGCCGGGCCGGGCGGAGATAAAGCTGCTGCGGCGACCCTACCTGAAGAATCGCCCCCCCGATCATCACCGCGATCTCGTCGGCCAGGCTGAGGGCTTCCTCCTGGTCGTGGGTGACAAAAATGGCTGTCGCTCCGGCCTGGCGCAAAATCTGGCGGACTTCTTCGCGCACGCTCTGGCGCAGGGCGGCATCGAGATTGGAAAACGGCTCGTCCAGCAAGATCAGGGCCGGCTGTGGGGCCAGGGCGCGGGCCAGGGCGACCCGCTGCTGCTGCCCGCCCGACAGCTCGTGCGGCATCCGCCCGGCCACATCGGGCAGACCGACCAGGCTCAACATATCCGCGACCCGCCGCTTTTTGTCCGTTCCTTTGGGAATACCGTAGGCCACATTATCGGCCACATTCAGGTGGGGGAAAAGGGCATACTCCTGAAAAACCATGCCCACACTCCGCTGCTCCGGCGGGACATGCAATCCCGGCCCGTTGACCCGCCGCCCGCCGATTTCAATCTCGCCCTGATCGGGGGTTTCAAAGCCGGCCAGCAGGCGCAGGGTGGTGGTTTTGCCACAGCCGCTCGGCCCTAGCAACGCCAAAAAACGGCCGCGTGCCAGGGTTAAATTGACTCCCTCAACCGCGCGAACCGGACCAAAGTTTTTGGAAAG
The DNA here is from genome assembly GCA_012032575.1 of Anaerolineales bacterium. The sequence goes on from JAAUSP010000348.1 coordinate 7,357, forward strand.
CGCCTGACAACGCACCGCAACCATATTACCGGCGCAGCCCTTTTTCTTCCTGGATTAAAATAAGCCAGACCGAAGCCGCCGAAACCAGCACCAACAACAAGGCCGGAGCGGCTGCCTGAGCAAAAAAGACATGTTCGGTGGCGCTCCAGATGCGGGTAGCCAGGGTTTGAAAACCGGTCGGCCCCAGCAACAAAGTCGCCGGTAGTTCTTTCATCGCGGTCAAAAATACCAGGGCCAGCCCGGTGAGCAGACCGGGTTTGAGCAGCGGAACAGTAATTGAGGTCAACGTTTGGGTGGGAGTGCGGCCCAGGCAGCGCGCGGCCTCTTCCAGCCGGGGGCTGACCTGTAGCAGCGAGGCGCGGGCGCTGCCAATGGCCTGCGGCAAAAACCGAACCACGTAGGCAAACACCAGCATGGCCAGGGTTTGGTACAGGAAGGTGGCATAATTGGCCCCAAAGAAAACCAGGGCCAGGGCAATCACGATGCCCGGCAGGGCATAGCCAACATAAGCACTGCGCTCCAGCCAGCGGCTGCGCCGGCCCGGAAATCGAATAGACAGCACCGCC
>JAAUSP010000349.1 GCA_012032575.1 Anaerolineales bacterium
CCGGCCAATTAGCCCTGGCCTGGGTGCTGGCCCAGGCGACGACATTGTGCCCATCCCCGGCACCAAGCGGCGCACCTACCTGGAAGAAAATGTCGCCGCGGCGGCGGTCCAACTGACCCTGCAAGAGTTGGCCGCCATTGATGCGGTTCTACCTCCCGGCGCAGCCAGCGGCGACCGCTATCCTGAAACAAGCATGCGGTTTGTAAATCTGTAAAACTTCTCCCCACCCGTCCGCAAACCTGTCAGGTCTTAAAGACCTGACAGGTTTGACAAACTGGCTCCAACACAGAGCATTGATCCAAGTTCGCCCCACAAACAGCTTTTCACAATATTTTTAAACTATGGTATGATGCTGTGCAGCATGTAGCAAAGTCACCAATGGTGAAACCTGCTATACCGAACACCCCATTTTAACAAAAAGGAGTTTTATCATGAGCAAAAGTGCCGAATGTCCCGAGTGTGCTGCCGACGTTAGCCTGCCCGATGATGTGATGGAAGGCGAAATTATCCAGTGCCCCGACTGCGGCGCGGAACTGGAAGTGGTCAGCCTGGACCCTCTCACCCTGGAACTGGCCCCGGAAGAGGAAGAAGATTGGGGCGAATAGAGCAGGGTAGCAAGGTAGCAGGTAGCAAGATAACGGGCCGTGCGCACTGTTACTCTGCAACCCTGCTACTCTGCAACCTGCTACTCTGAATTTTGAGACTTGAAAATGAAAATCGCTATCCTGCTTTCCCGTGTACGTGTTGAAGAAAAATTACTCTTGCAAGCCTTCGATCAGGCCGGTTTGCAGCCGGAAGTCATTGACGACCGCGAAGTCATTTTTGACCTGCACCACAACACCTGGAGCCAGTACGATGTCGTCGTCGAGCGCTGCGTGACCCAATCGCGGGCCTTGTACGCCCTGCGGATTTTGAACGATTGGGGCGTGCGCACCGTCAACACCCACCAGGTGGTTCAGCTTTGCGGCGACAAGCTGGAAACCTCGTCTGCCCTGATCCGCGACGGCGTGCCCTCGCCGCGCATCAAGGTGGCCTTTGACCCCGAATCAGCCCTGACTGCTATCGAAGAGATGGGCTACCCGGTTATTCTGAAGCCGGTGGTTGGTTCGTGGGGGCGGCTGCTCTCCAAAATCAATGATCGTGAAGCCGCCGAGACCGTGCTGGAGCACAAAGACGTGCTGGGCAGCTACCAACATTCCATCTTTTACATTCAGGAGTTTATTGACAAGCCGGCCCGCGACATTCGCAGCTTTGTGGTCGGCAACGAGAATATTGCCGCCATTTATCGCTACAGCCAGCATTGGATTACCAACACCGCTCGCGGTGGTCGGGCCGAAAACTGCCCTGTCACCCCTCAGATTGCCGAGTTATCCCTGGCCGCGGCCAAAGCCGTCGGCGGGGGCGTGGTGGCGGTTGACCTGCTGGAAACGCAGGATGGGCGGTTCCTGGTCAACGAAGTCAACCATACCATGGAGTTTCGCAACAGCATTGACACCACCGGCGTCAACATCCCGGCAGTGGTGGTGGATTATGTAGTCAAGGTGGGCCGGGGAGAAATCTGATAAATGAAGATTGGAGATTTAGAATCTCCAATCTCCGAATTGGCGTAACTATTCAGCCATGTCATTTCGACCGAAGGGAGAAATCTCCGAGGCCGATGCAGCACGGGGGAGATTTCTCGGCCTACGGCCTCGAAATGACATGAGGGTTGAGCAGTTACAAACAGGCAAAACTATGAATGAAAAACTAACCGTCAGTATCGTCGGCGGCAGTGGCTATGTGGGTGGTGAGCTACTGCGGCTGTTATTGTTTCACCCTCAGGTCACCGTCAAACAGATCACCAGCGGCAGCCAGTTTGGGAAGTTTACCCACGTGGCCCATCCCAATCTGCGCGGCGTGACCGACCTGCAATTCAGCCACCCCGAAGCGCTGGAACCGTGCGATTTGCTTTTTTTGGCCCAGCCGCACGGCGAAGCCAGCAAGCAAATTGAACATTGGGCCGGCCTGGCCGAACGGATTATAGACACCTCGGCCGATTTCCGCCTGCGCGACCCCGCCGTTTACGCTCACTGGTACGGCGAAGCGCATCACGCCCCCGGCCTGGCTGGATAAATTTGTCTACGGCCTGCCGGAACGGTATCGCGCTCAATTGGCCGAAGCCAAATACACCAGCGGGGTGGGCTGTAACGCCACCGTGGACCAACCTGGCCCTGGCGCCCCTGGCTGATGCCGGGCTGCTGGCCGGCGGTCGAGTGGTGGCCGATGTGAAGGTTGGTTCATCCGAAGGCGGGGCGCGGCCCAACGAAGGCTCTCATCACCCGGAGCGAAGCGGGGCGGTGCGGTCCTTCAAGCCGACCGGCCACCGTCACCAGGCTGAAGTCCGGCAAGCCCTGGGCGACGATTTTGAGCTGTATATGTCTATCACTTCGGTCGAGCTTATCCGGGGGGCGCTGGTCACGGCGCACTGCCTGCTCAACCAGAAGGTTGAAGAGAAAGAGGTGTGGAAGGTTTACCGTCAGGCTTACAAGCAGGAGCCGTTTATCCGGCTGGTCAAGCAGAAAACCGGCATCTTCCGCTACCCTGAACCCAAACTGCTGGCCGGCACCAATTTCTGCGATGTCGGCTTTGAGGTGGAAGAAGGGACCAACCGGCTGGTCGTGATTGCCGCCATTGACAATTTGATGAAGGGCGCAGCCGGCAGCGCAATCCAGAGCATGAATGTGATGCTCGGCTGGCCGGAGAGAACCGGGCTGGAATTTCCGGGCCTGCATCCGCTTTAATAGCGGTCGCCTATAGTCCTCCAGACTAATATTCGCCGGGATTAGGGGATTTGGGGATAAGAAAGAAAAGAAAAAAATCCCCCAATCTCCTAATCCCGGCCTAAAAATGTTGGAAAAAACTTGTCCAGTCAGCTAAACTGTCATAATTTTTGAAGCGGAGCAGTCTCCCACGCCTGCGTAGCGGCGGCGTGGGAGCCGCCACTGCTTGTCCAGTCAGCTAAACTGTCATGTTTGTTTATATGAGATGAATCGTTGCCCCAAATCTTTCGCGCTCCGCGCAATCGAACCGTGACCCTGGCTGAGGATGAAAAATCAGTCTACCAGGCGCGACTGCTCCGGCTCAATCAGCCCGCCGCTGTGGAGACGATCCTCGACCAAACCATCTGCCAGAACCTGCTGGAAGTGTCAGCTTATCTGCCGGAGCAGTTTGTGGATTTGCTCTTTCTCGACCCGCCCTACAACCTGAGCAAATCCTTCAACGGGCGCAGTTTCAGCCCGATGCCCCTGGCCGAATACGAAACGTGGCTGGAGTCGTGGCTGGCCCCTCTGGTCGAAACGCTCAAGCCGACTGCTTCGATTTACATTTGCGGCGACTGGCAGTCGGCGGCGGCGATTCAGCGGGTGGCGGAGAAATATTTCATCATCCGTAACCGGATTACCTGGGAGAGGGAAAAGGGGCGTGGGGCCAAAACCAATTGGAAAAACAGTTCCGAAGATATCTGGTTCTGCACCATGTCCAAACAGTACACCTTCAACGTCGAGGTGGTCAAGCTTCGGCGGCAGGTCATCGCCCCTTACACCAAAAACGGGCAGCCCAAAGATTGGGAGGAAAGCGAGTCGGGCCGTTTCCGCCTGACCCATCCCTCCAATCTGTGGACTGACTTGACCGTGCCCTTCTGGTCCATGCCCGAAAACACCGACCACCCAACCCAGAAGCCGGAAAAATTACTGGCCAAAATTATCCTGGCTAGCTCTCAACCCGGTCAGGTGGTATTTGACCCATTTCTTGGTTCGGGTACAACTTCGGTGGTGGCAAAGAAATTGGGCCGGCGTTATGTCGGGATTGAAATTGACGAAACCTACTGCTGCCTGGCCGAAAAGCGGCTGGAATTGGCTAAAACAGACATCTCTATTCAAGGCTATACGGATGGCGTGTTTTGGGAAAGGAATACGCTCTACGAACAAAAATATAGGGGTAATTCAGACGGCTGACCAATCAACCTTGTGATAAATTTGGCTTATCGGCAAACGGGCTTGAATGGTAGTCAAAGTCAGGTCAGTATCGGAGCGATTAAAGAGGGTCAATATCCAGCGCCCATCTTCTAACTTGTGATAATATTCAATGTAAACTCGTTCCTGGTCAACCAGAACATAATCTTGCAGCGATTTCAGGGCGCGGTAGAGTTCAAATTTTTTATCCCGGTCATAATTACGGGTTGATTTGGAAAGCACTTCGACAATAAGGATGGGATTGGTAACGGTATCGGTGCGCCCTTCGACATATTCAAGGGGACCACACACCACCATGGCATCAGGATAAGTATAAAGGCCATTCTCTTTTACCAGAATTTTAACATCGCTGGTAAAGGCGATACAGGGCTCATCGGCGACAGCCTGGTTGAGAAGTGCGTACACATTCCCGGCAATAATGTTGTGATTGATTGACCCGCCGGCCATAGCAAATATTTCACCCTGGAAATACTCGCTTTTGTGGTCCGCTTCATCTTCCAAAGCCAAATATTCAGCCGGGGTATAATACCGGGTCTGTTTTTGCAACATAATATCGTTCCTCTGATGATATTTTAACACGTTTGAACAAAATTATCCAGAAGAATGCAAGAGAGGAAATTTATGATTGTCTTAAAGATAGGCGGCAGTGAAGGCATCAATTACGATTTCATTGCCGATGACATTGCAGTGCTGGTCAAAGAAGGCCAGCCGCTCATCGTCGTCCACGGCGGCTCGGCGTTGACCAACAAAGTGGCCGAACAACTGGGCCACCCGCCGCAGTTTGTCACCTCGGTCAGCGGCTTTAGTTCCCGCCGCACCGACCGGCGCACCCTGGAAATTTTCGAGATGGTTTACTGCGGCCAGATGAATAAGGGCCTGGTCGAAAAGTTGCAAATGCGTGGGGTCAACGCGGTCGGGCTGAGCGGGCTGGATGGCCGCATCTGGGAAGGACCGCGCAAAGATACCATCAAGGTCATCCAGAATGGCCGCCGCCTCGTCATCCGGGATGACTACACCGGCAAGGTCGAAAAGGTCAACACGGCTTTGCTGCAAAGCCTGCTCGACGCCGGGGCGCTGCCGGTGCTGACCGCCCCCGCCGCCAGCTACGACGGCGAGGCCATCAACGTGGACGGCGACCGGGCCGCCGCCGCCACCGCTGCCGCTTTTCAGGCCGAAGCGCTGATTATCCTCAGCAACGTGCCGGGGCTGCTGGAAAAGTTCCCGGACGAGTCGAGCCTGATCCGCCAGATTCCGGCGGCCAAGATTGACCAATTTATGAGCGTGGCCGAAGACCGCATGAAAAAGAAAGTCATGGGCGCACAGGAAGCCCTGGCTCAGGGCATTGGCAAAGTCATTTTTGCCGATGGTCGGGTGGAGCAGCCGGTGCAAAGAGCGATCAGGGGCGAAGGAACGGTTATTGGATGAATGGCGAATGGCGAATGGCGAATCAGAAGTATTCGCCCATCCACCATTCGTTCATTCGCCATTCGTTCATTCGCCATTCGTTCATTCGCCATTCACAGGATAATCAAAACTATGAACTACGAACAAATCTCTCAATTAGAATTAACCCACCACTCCGGCGCAGTGGGCCGGCGGCCGGTGGCTCTGGCACGGGCCAAAGGAGCGCGGCTGTGGGACAGCGAGGGCAAGGAATACATTGACTGCGCCGCCGCGCAGGGCTGGGCTAATGTAGGCCACAGCCATCCGAGAGTGACGGCGGCCATTCAGCGACAGGCGGAAATGCTGGTCGCCTCGCAGGAGTCCTCTTATAACGATCAACGCGCCCTGTGGATGGCCGACATCGCCGCCGTTTTTCGGGCCAGTCTCGGCTGGGTTGACTGCGCCCTTCACCCTTCCAATTCCGGCACGGAGGCCAACGAAGCTGCCCTCAAGTTTGCCCGCTTTCAGACGGGCCGCAAGGGTTTTGTGGCCGCCAGCCGGGGCTTTCATGGACGGACGATGGGCGCACTCAGCGTTACGGCCAACAAAAAATATCGCGATCCCTTCGAGCCGCTGATTATGCCCGTGACCCACATGCCTTATAATAATCTCGAAGCGGCCGACATTGCCATCGGTGACGACACGGCAGCGGTCATCATTGAAATTGTGCAGGGTGAAGGCGGCGTTTATCCCGGCGACAACGACTATTTTCACGGGCTGCGCCAACTCTGCACCGAACGCGGGGCGCTGCTGATTGTAGACGAAATCCAGACCGGCGTGGGCCGCACCGGGCGCTGGCTGGCCTGCGAGCATCACCAACTGTCGCCCGACCTCATCACTCTGGGCAAATCTATCGGCGGCGGCCTGCCGATGGGTGTGACGGCCTGGCCCAAAAAGCTAGGCCTGTTCGAGTCGGGCATACACGGCAGCACCTTTGGCGGCGGGCCGCTCATCTGCGCTGCCAGCCGGGCCGTGATCGAAGTGATGGCCGAGGAGCGCCTGCCGGAGCGGGCCGCCGAATTAGGCGCGTGGCTCCTGGGCGAACTGCGCGGGCTTCGCTCCAGCCAGGTGCGGGAGGTACGCGGGCTGGGCCTGATGATCGGTCTGGAACTGCGGGGCAAGGTGACGCCCGTGTTGCAGCAGTTGATGGAGCGCGGCGTCTGGGCGCTGCCCGCCGGGCTGAATGTCCTGCGCTTGCTGCCGCCCCTGGTGATCGAGCAGGCAGATTTGGAGCGGGCGGTTGAGGTGATTAGATATGTTTTGAAATAGTCCCAATGTTTCGGTCACGCTGCAAGGGATTTCGCAAAAGCTGTTCCTCTATGAAGATTTTGATGACCTGGCCCAATTCTTTTGTCAGTTCAAGTACGAAAAATTTGAAAATGAGATAAAACACCTGGCCCAACAAATCGCCTCTGCCTGGACAGCACCCCAAAGTGGGCCGGAACTCATTTCTGAACAACGCAGATAGACCATGAATAATGAAGCTATTACCCTTCTAACCGACCTCGTCTCCATCCCCTCCCCATCCGAGCAGGAAGCTGCCGCCTCGGCCTACCTGGTCGAGTGGATGCAGGCGCACGGCCTGACTGCTTACGTTGACAAAGCCGGCAGTGCCGTCGGTGTCAAAGGCGATGGCCCCCAAGAGATTTTGTTATTAGGCCACATTGATACCTTCCCCGGCGAAGTACCGCTGCACCGTGAAGGCGATTTGCTCTATGGGCGCGGGGCGGTGGACGCCAAAGGCCCGCTCTGCGCGTTTGCCGCTGCTGCCGCTCAAACCGAGGCGCCGCCGGGCTGGCGCATCACCGTCGTCGGCGCGGTGGAGGAAGAGTGCGCGACGAGCAAGGGCGCGAGGTTTGTTTTAAGTGAGAGACTCGGGGGACAACAGCAGGGGAAGGGAGGAGCAGGGGAGCAGGGGAGAGGTACTTTCCAACCTTCCAACCTTCCAACCTTCCAACCTCCCTTCTTCTGCATCATCGGCGAACCGAGCCATTGGGACCGGGTGACGCTGGGTTACAAGGGCCGGCTGCTGCTGGATGTGTTGCTGCGGGCGCCGTTCAGCCATTCGGCGGGGGAGGGACGTTTGCCGGCGGAGCAGGGAGTTGACCTGTGGCGGCAGGTGGAGCAGTTTTGCGCCGATTTCAACCGGGAGCGGGGAGCGGAGACGCCCTTCAATCAACTCTCCCCTTCGCTGCGGCGCATCGCCAGCCACGACGAAGGCGCTTACGGCCTGGTCGAGTTGGGGTTAGGTTTCCGGCTGCCGGTCGGCTTGAGCCTGGCCGAGTTGGAACAGGGCTTGCGCCAGCTAACGACAACCCTGCCCGAAGGCACCAGCGCCCAGTTACAATTCTCCGGCGGCGAGCCGGCCTACAAAGGCGACAAATCCAATCCGCTGGTGCGAGCCTTCCTTCAAACCATTCGCGCCGCCGGGGCGAGCCGCGATTGTGGTGAAAACCGGCACG
>JAAUSP010000350.1 GCA_012032575.1 Anaerolineales bacterium
TGCTGGCTGTGCTGACCGACCTGGGCCGGCAAATCGGCCAGTTTATGGCCCGCAAAGAGGCCGAAGCGGCTTTACGGGAGAGCCGGGAACGGCTGGAACTGGTTCTGGAAGGGGCTGAACTGGGCATGTGGGATTGGCACATCCCCAGCGCCAGGCAGTTTTTAACGAGCGCTGGGCTGCAATGCTGGGCTACAGCCTGGCCGAAGTTGAGCCGCGCCTGAGCGCCTGGCAAAATTTAGTTCATCCTGACGATCTGGCCCGCGTGAGCGAAGCGCTGCAGGCCCACCTGGCCGGACAGACACCCCTTTATCAAACCGAACACCGCATGCGCACCAAAACGGGCGAATGGAAATGGATTTTGGACATCGGCAAGGTGCAAGAGCGGGATGCCCAGGGCCGGCCGGTGCGGGCCAGGGGTATCTACCAGGATATTACCGCCGCCAAACTGCTGGAAGAACGGCTGCGCCGGGTTGAAAAAATGGAGGCGGTAGGCCAACTGGCCGCCGGTATGGCCCATCATTACAACAATATGCTCACCACCATCATTGGCTATACCTCGCTGGCGCTGTACCGGCTGCCGCCCAACGATCCCCTGACAACGCATCTTAAACCGGTTTTGGCCACCGCCGAACAGGCCGCCGCGCTGGTCCGGCAGCTCCTGGCCTTTGCCCGCAAGCAGCTTCTTCAGCCCAAAACGGTCAGCCTTAACGAGTTGATCCTCAAAGCACAGTCGGAGTTGAAACAGAATTTACCCGCGCTGGTGGAGCTGGTTACCTATCTGGCCCCGGATTTGAGCCAGGTGCAGGTAGACCCCGGCCAGTTTGAGCACCTGCTGTTGAGCCTGACCACCAACGCCGGCGAGGCCATGCCCCGTGGGGGACAATTGACTCTGACCACCCGCAATGTCAGCCTCGGTTTGGTGGAGGCCGAGCTGTATGAACTGCCGCCGGGCGACTATGTTCTGTTGACCGTCAAAGATACCGGCCGGGGACTGAGCGATACCGTCAAGGCCCATCTCTTTGAGCCTTTCTTTACCACCAAGCCGGTGGGTCAGGGGACCGGGCTGAGCCTGGCCATGGCCCTGGGCATTGCCAAACAGCACGGCGGCCACCTGCTGGCCGAAAGCCAGCCGGGGCAGGGCGCTATTTTTATGCTTTACCTGCCGTGTTTGGCTCCACCTGCAAACTCTGCGGCAGAATAACAACCCCTCAGTGTTGGGTAGGTCACGTTTGTAACGTGACGGCTTGGCATTTCCATTATTTGGGTGGGAGAGGCTTATTGCACCGCCCCCCGCGCAGCCACCGGCCAAATCACCTCGACCTTGCCGCCGCGCACCCCGGCCACATGGTTGAACAGATTGCTGACTACGCAGCAGTGGTTGGGAATCACTGTGACCCGTTCGCCGATCTCCGGCTTGCGGGCACAGCGGGAGAAATCTACGTGGCCGTGTTCCTCGGATTGGCCGTAATAAACCGCCTCCGGGTATTCCAGGATCAGGCCGTGTCCTTCCAGGCCCAACAGGTCGGACGAAAAGGTTTTGCTGCCGCCGTCAATAATGCCCCGGTCGGGGGTGGGGCGGCTGACCACGCTGGTAATGACCTTGAGCGAGCAATCTTCCAGCTTCATGGCTCCATTTTTGAGGGTGTAGCGGTCGCCGTAGATATACATGCCGGCCCGGTACTCGTTGACTTCGGGGTGGGTGTGGGCCTGCCAGGTGCCCGGCGTGCCGCCGCCGCTGACCCGCCCGATGACCAGCCCATCGGCGGCCAGCAGAGCGCGGGTGGCGACGACAAACGGATCGGTGTTCTGATTGCTGGGGTAAGTCATCAGCCCGCCAAAACGCAAGCCGGGCGAGCGGGCAATCAGCCGGGCCAGGTCCGCCGCTTCCTGGGGCGTCTGCACCCCGCAGCGACCCAGGCCGCTGTCGAACTCGACCAGTGTTTCCAGTTCCAGCCCTTCGGCCTGGGCCGTCGCCGCCAGGCCGCGCAGCGTAAATTCGGAGTCGGCCGTCACGCTCAGGTTGACCCGGCGAGCCAGGCGCATCAAGCGTTCCAATTTACGCGCGCCGATGATGTTGTAGGGCAAAAAAATATCGCGGATACCGGCCTGGGCCATCACCTCGGCCTCGCCGATTTTCTGGCAGGTAATCCCCACCGCCCCGGCCTGAAGCTGCATGTGGGCAATTTCGGGGATTTTGTGGGTTTTGATGTGGGGCCGGTTGGCAATGCCATGTTCGTCCAGATAGTGTTGGAAGCGATTAATATTGGCTTCGAGCTTGTCCAATTCCACAATGGCGGCGGGGGTATCTAACTCTTCGACATGCATTAATGCACCTCACTTTACAAAATGCCGTATTTCTTAAAAGCGTCTGCGGACAGCATGCCCTGTTCCAGCTCTATTTTGATCACCTTTTCGGCCCGCGCTTTTTCCAGGGCTTCGCTGAAAACCTCGGCCTCGACCCGCTGCGGCACTACCACCACCCCATCAATATCGCCAATCAGCATATCGCCCGGCTGAATCCGCACCCCGCCGATTTCCACATCTACCCGGTAATCAATCACCCGGCCCCGCCCCTTTTGATCCTGGGCAAAGCGACCCACGCAAAAACGGGGAACTCCATCTCCAAAATGCCCTGGTATCGCGCACATAACCGTTGAGCAGCGCCCCGGTCGCCCCCCGCGCTCTGGCCGCAGTAGACATCAACTCGCCCCACATGGCATAGCGAGCCGACGCGCCGCTGGCTACGTAAATTTCACCCTGTTTCAAATCATCCAGGGCGGCAAACAGCAGGCCATAAGAGTCTTTGCTGTCATAAACGTTGGCTTCCAGCACCGTCATGGCGCGTCCCACCAGCAGCATGTCGGGGGCCAATCCCTGGATTTCCGGCGGTAGAAACTGGTTGGTGTAACCGTGATTATCTAAAATATCCCCGATTACCGCCGTAAACAACTCGGCCCGGATCAGGGCCATCAACTCCTGGTCATTCTGCCATTCCATAGGTTTCCTCTGTTGGTCTCAAATTTTTGTTAGTTGGTTTCATCCGTGTCTGCCGGCGAGTCCTCATCCCAATCCCAGCTTTCATGCAGCAGCCGCAGCCAGTTGCCGTGCATGATCGCGGCAATGTCCTCAGCCTGATAGCCGCGCCCGGCCAGCAAACCGACCAATTTCTGCAAATCGGCAATGGTATCCAAATCGTGCGGGGCTTGATTGCGGCCAAAACCACCATCAGATCGGTGCCGATAGCCGCATGGCGGGAATTGCCGGCCAACTGGCAGATGTGGTCAATGTGGTCCACCACATCGGCCAGCGTCACCTGGGCATTGCTGCTGTGGCCGATAACCCAACCCGGCTGAAGCATCCAGGCATCAAACGCCGCCCCAATCACCCCGTCCCGCTCGAAAATGGCCTTAAGCTGCTCATTGCTAAACTGGCGCTGGTGCGGCACCAGGGTGCGGCAGTTGTTATGACTGGCCAGCACCGGCCCGTCGTAAATTTCCAGCGCTTCCCAAAAGGCCTGGTCCGAAAAATGAGTCACGTCCAAAATCATGCCCAGCCACTCCATTTTAGACAGCAAGGCCAGCCCCAGCTCGGTCAGGCCGAGTTCGGTGCTGGTGCCGCCGGCGTAGCGACCGGGGCCGTAGTGGGCCGGTCCCACCACCCGCAGACCCGCCTCCCACCACTCCGGCAGCTCGTCGGGGCTGAGAATGGGGTCGGCGCTTTCCATGCTGATGACAAAGCCCAGCGGCGGTGGGATAACTCCTTCCTGAGGGTCGGCATCCCACCTTTCCCATTCGCCCATGTGATGGTCCAATTCAACCCGGTTGGTAATGATCCGAATAGCCCCGGCCAGTTCCAGCGCGCGATAATAGGCCAGTTGCCCCCGGGCAATACCAAACGCCTGGGCCGGCGAGGCATAATCAATGTTTGGCGCAGCCCGGCCGGTCGAACGGGCCAACAGCGTAGCCATACACAGCGCCACCCGGCCCTGGCGCATTTCGGGCAGCGCTACCGTGCCCTGGCCCCGCCCTTCCCCTGGCGTGCGGTTTTCATGAGTGCGGATGGTGTAGGCCGAAGCCAACAAATCGCGGTTCCACTGCAAGGCGTTCCAGGCCAGATCGAGATGAGCGTCAATAATCAACATTTGAATCGTCCTTTTCTAGGTCTGTGGGAGGTTGGAAGGCTGGAAGACTGGCAACTTTCCAACCTTCCAACCCTCCAACTCTCCATTCTGCCCTACGGCAGACTCTTGTCGTGTTTCGTCAAAATCTCGGCCCCATCGGCTGTGACCAGCAGCGCATCTTCGACGCGTACCCCGGCCTGGCCGGGCAAATACGTGCCCGGTTCCAGCATGATCACCATTCCCGCCTGCAACACCTCATTATTGTACGGGACAATCCGGGGCGCTTCGTGCCCAATCACCCCCACACCGTGGCCGGAATGGTGCGGGTAAACCGGATAGCCCGCGTCGGCAATGAACTGGCGTAAGGTTTGATCAATTTCACGGGCCACCGCGCCGGGCCGAACCAGTGAGATACCCAGTTCCAGCGCCTCCAGGGCTGTTCGATGCATGGCTGCCTGCTGCGGCGTCGGTTCGCTGGCGTAATAAGTGGCGCAGCTATCGCTCCAATAGCCGTATAGTATAGTGCTAAGGTCAACAATCAACGAGTCGCCGGGTCGAATTTCGTAATCCAGCGGCCAGCCGCCGATATTGTTTTCCCGATAACTGACCACGCAGTCGTTGCCCAGCGGCACCCGCCGCCCGGCCGCCTGCTGGATAGCACTGTGAACCTCAGTCCAGACATCAATTTCACGTTGGCCGGCCAGGTCCATCCTCCGGACAACCGTATGCCCCAAATCGGTCAGGGCAAAGTTCTCCCGCAGTTTGGCTAACTCTTCAACAGTTTTGACCAGCCGCAGCGGCTCAAGCCAGCCGTCCACGGCCACAAAATGCGCTCCCGGCACGGCATCACTCAGCACATCCTGGAAATAAGCCGGCACGTCCCGCTGTTCAATCCCCACCTTACCCCCGCCAGCACCGATTACCTGGCGCAGCGCCCGCGTCAGGTGATCAGTCCCCGCCAGCGGCTGCTCGATGGTATAGCCCAGGTGCGTGATAACGGTTCCATCTGACTCCCCGGCAAAAGCGGCGGTATCGGCGGCGTAGGCGTCTACCACCAACAGGGTAAAGTGTCCGGCCTCGTACCACACCAGCGGTGGCCCACCGGCAAAAAAATTAGGCCCGACCTGCACCGGCGGGGCAAAACCGGTCAACCATTTGACGGTGTAAGGATTGGCCAAAAGCGCCCGTTCGACACCCTTAGCCTGCAAATGCGCATGCGCTCGTTGTCGTTGTTCCTGATGCATTGCTGCCTCCATAAAAAGATGCGAAGAAACGTGAGGCGAGGAGGCGAAAAATTACTTCGCCTCACTTGTCCTCATCTCATCGCCTCATCCAATAAAGACGCGAAGTAACTGCTCAGCCCTCATGTCATTTCGAGGCCGTAGGCCGAGAAATCTCTACCGCGCTGCATCGGCCTCGGAGATTTCTCCCTTCGGTCGAAATGACATGGCTGAGTAGTTAAGATGCGAGGAGGCGTGAGGCGAGGAGGCGAAAAATTACTTCGCCTCACTTGTCCTCGCCTCATCGCCTCATCTTAAAGTAAATCCGCCGTCCACCTTTAGCGTGCTGCCGGTAATGTAGTCGGCGTCGTCGCTGGCCAGAAAAACGGCGGCGCGGCCAATATCGGCGGGCGTGCCCATCCGGCCCCAGGGGATCAATCTCGCCCCGGCCTCCAGTTCAGCCTCGCTGGCAAGTTGGCGCTCGCCGGGCGTGTCAATCCAGCCGGGATTGATGATATTGACATTGATCCGGTACTCGGCCAGTTCAGCCGCCAGAGTCCGGCCCAGGTGATTAATGGCGGCTTTGGCCATATTATAAGGGGCGCTGGTCCGCAGCGGAATTTCGGCCAACACCGAGCCGATGATGATAATTTTGCCACCGGGCCGGCCCTGTCATGGCCTGGGCGACCTCTGCTGCGCCCCCATCTCGGCAGGTATGGTAGACCCCAAACTGGCTCACTTCGAGGGTGCGCAGCACATTCGGCCACTGCGCCTCGACGGTCAATTCGCGCACAGTCACGGCGGCATTGGCCGCCACGATATCGAGGCGGCCAAAATGGGCAATGCTAGCCGCCACCATCATCGCCACCTGTTCCCGGTCGGACACGTCGGCGTATTGCACCCACGCCCGCTGTCCCATCTTTTCGATGGCCGCTGCGGTATCGCGGGCATCGAACGCGCCGGTGGGCGGCAAATCGTTGACCACCACATCGGCCCCGGCCTCGGCCAGGCACAGAGCCACGCCCTGCCCAATACCCCGCGCCGCGCCCGTCACCAGAGCTATTTTGCCTGCAAGTCGCTTCATCCTCAAGTCCTTAGAGAGTTCCAATATTTAAATCATCCCGAAATCTTAACGGGCGTGATGCGTGAAACGTGATACGTGAGGACTTTTGGCGTAAATTCATCACGCATCACGTATCACGTATCACAGAGGTGGGACAATTATTTTTTCGGAACTGCCTTACTACTACAGCGCCTCGGCCAAGGTGGTCAGAAATTTTTCCACATCGGCCATAGTGTTGTACCCGTGCAGCGACACGCGCAGCCGACCGGCGTGGGCCATGATATGAATATTGGCTTCGTGCAGCCGGTGGTGAAGCTGCTCCGCCGCCGGGTGACGGAAGGCGATAATCCCGGCCAGGGCGTCTTTTTCCAAAGGGGTGAGC
Organism: Anaerolineales bacterium; assembly: GCA_012032575.1. Next base: position 6,786 of record JAAUSP010000350.1, read on the forward strand.
AGGTCAACCGGCAGTTTGGCCAGACCGTCCAGGCAGGCCTCCACCAGCGGACGCGCCGCTGTCTCAATCGCCTCGACGCCCACGCTTTGCAGATAGGCCAGCGCCGCCCGAATGGCGTAAATGGCCGGATAATTGGGCATCCCGACGGTAAAGCTGGCCGCGCCCGGCAAACTGTTGGCTCGCTCGAAGCGCTCCGGGCCAAAGGCATCCTGCAGGTTGAACCAGCCGCCCGCCGGAACGGTCCACTCCGCCGTCCGCTCCCTGGGTACCCCGACCAGCCCGCCGCCGTGACAGGCCAGAATCCACTTGTGGGTGCTACTGACAATCAGATCAACCCCGCTCAGGTGCAGTGGGATTCGCCCCAGTGCCTGGGTCACATCAAGCGCCAGCAAGGCCGGGGAGTGACGGCGCACGGCCTCGACGACCGCCGGCAACGGGATCATAAAACCGTTAAAAAAGCTCACCAGCGAAACCGTCACCAGCCGGGTGGCCGGCCCCAGCAGCGGGATCAAATCTTCGACCCGCAAGCCGCCGCCACGCGCCCGCCACACTTTCACTGTGGCCGGACAGGTCGGCTGGAGCCAGGGCGTCGCACCCGCTGGAAAATCCAGATCGTTGATAATCACTTCATCGCCGGGCTGTAAGTTGAGAGCCAGCGCCGCCAGGTTGTAAGCTTCGGAGCTGCACGAGCAAAGCCCGATTTCGGCGGGGGTCAGGCCGTACAGTTGGGCGGTCAGCGCTTTGACTGCCTCGCGCTGGACCAGATGCGGCTCGCGGCCATCCATACCCAACAGGTGATCCCGGAAATATTGCTGCAAGGCTTCGCCCACCGCCAGCGGGGGAATCCCTTCGGCGGCGGTGTTGAGATAGGTCATCGTTTCAAGCGAAGGGAACGCTTCGCGGCGGGTTTGATCGGTTAACATAAGTCTCCCTTGAAAATAGGCATCCCGGAGTCCAAAAGCGCAGCTTTTGAATTCTGGTCGCAAAAGCTACGCTTTTGGACTCCATTTTCACTGCCGGTGAACTGTCCGACTCCTAAGAAAATACCCCCTCAATCCCCCCGCAACGGGGGGAAGCGTACTAACCCCCTCCCCGCTGCGGGGGAGGGTTGGGGAGGGGGT
>JAAUSP010000351.1 GCA_012032575.1 Anaerolineales bacterium
CTCAGGCCGGTGACTCAAAAAGCCCAACAAATTTGATTTACCCGACCCATGCGGCCGATAATCGCCCCACTTTCCCCGACCGCAATCCAGTCGGCAATGATCGCCACCTCTCTGGCTTGATAGGTGACCGGATAGCTGGCCCAAGTTCGTTTCGACGCCACCGTTTCCCTCCTCTAATTCTGACAAAAACCCTCAGAGTTAGTCAGAACTGGCTTAGACCTTTTTCAAGAATCAATTTCAATTTGCCCTTAGAATAGAAACATCAGAAGTTAAATTACCGATCCTTAACAACTTAATAGAGATGCGTAAGTCAGCTAAAACCGGTTTTTCTCTTTATAAATTCAATCTTTGCCATTTGGGGAATGCGCGCGCAACCGCCTCAGCGGTGGAATATTCCCTAACCCAATGGCCTTCAAACAAGGAGGTATTGGAAAAATGGCAACTCTACTACGTTACGCCCATAAAACAGGGCTAGCGCTCGTCATCACGCTGGGTTTGATTGCGGTGACAACGTTAGTCAGGCCACTGCTGGGTGATCAGTTGGCGCAATTTCTACCCGACGTTGAGGCTGTTCTGGCAGACGAGCCGCATGGTGGCCATTGATACCCTACCAGACTCAGTAGATCATAGATTTAAGCTCAGAGAGGGTCTGCGCCCCCCCGGACGCCGGTCACAGACCGGCTTGGAGCAAACAAATTGTGATCTACTGAGACTCGATAGTTCTTTAAAAATCCGGCCACATCTTTGAAGAAAAATTGAATATCTTAATCCCTCTCGTCCCCAATTCCAGTTTGGGGATGAGAGGGGTAGGAAAGTCAAACCGCTCAGGTTTTTAATCAACAATTTTCGGGTTCAACCTATGGTTAGCATCTTGCAAATGCGCGGATACCATCGTCAATAAATGGTCATGTCGAGGTTCACCCTGAATTTCAGTCAATCGCTCAAGGGCTGCTTCAAAAACTGTAATCGCTTGCTCAGGTTGCCCCTGGTTCAAGTAACCCAATCCCAAACCATCCATTGTATCAACCAACCAGGCTAGATTGCCAACTTTTTCCTGGTAGTCAATGCTCCGCCGATAGGCAGTCTCTGCCATAGCCCATTCTTCCAAGTGGCGATAGGCCATACCGATATTGTGGTTGACGTGAGCCAGATAAAATAGGTCCTGAGTCTGACGAAACACGTGTTCGGCGGGTTGATAAAGTTCCAGAGCTTGTTGCGGTTGGTCCAACGAGAGATATACGTTGCCTAAATTCATCTGGCTAATCGCCCGATGAGTAGGGTCCTGTACTACCTCAAATAGAATAATGGCTTGTTGGTTAACCTCAATTGCTGCTTGGTATTTATTTTGTGGGAGCAGAACGGTGCTCAGGCTCATCAAACTGCGGCCCATCATGCGTTTGTCGTTGACCCGGGTCCAGAGTGCTAAAGCTTGCTCAAAGTATCGCTCTGCTTCTTGCCAGTTGCGCTTGTCAAAGGCGATAACCCCCAACACAAAGAAGCTAAAAGCGCGTTCGACAGCCTCCTCATCCAGCAATCTGAGTGCTATTTCGACCAAACGAGTTGCTTCATTAAAACGGCGTTGATACCGAGCTACCTGAGCGAGTTGGTTCAAGGCACGAGCCTGATTGAGCGGGTCATCAAGCGCCTCAAACTGTTTGGCGCTGACTTCAAGATAGCGGCGAGCCGTTTCATAGTTGCTGCGGAGTTGATACAAAAGACCCAACTGCAACTGTAATTCGGCGGCAGCCTGACTATCACCCATCTGCTGGCTCAAGGCAATGGCTTGCTCAAGATAGAACATCCACTCATCCCGGTGACCGGCCTGCTCCATGTGTGGCGCAACGGTCAGCAGCAATTCACGGGTGACGGGCCAGGCGGTCGGAAGTTTGAAGGCATAATGCAGGGTATGGAAAGTTTGGGTGCGGTCTTCAAGCGATAGAATGGGTTCAGCCAAACGCGCCCGTTCTAAGAGACGTTGAACGCTATTCGCGGTATATCGTTCAAAAACCGCTCGATAGTTCGAGCCGGATGCCTCCACCGTTTCGCTCATTGCCATCGTAACACCTGCTCATGCAAAAAGGTGCGGGTAAGTTGATGGATGGTGTAATAAGAGTCGTGAGCCTCTCCCCGGCGGTCCACCAGATTGAGTGTGACCAACCAGGTCAGAGCGTTACGCAGGTCGGCCGGGCCAATCCCGGTCAGGTCGGTCAGATGTTCCAGAGTGCCCTGACCATCGGCCACCAGAGGCATCGCCAGAAACACGCGGCGGGTTATTTCATCGAGTTGTTCCCAGGCCCGGCGATAAATAAAAGTAAACAAGCCTTCAACCTGTTTACCCCGCGCCGCAGACAGATCGGCCAGAATAGTTGGCAGGGTAAAGAAGTGGGTCTGGCCGACCACCAAGCGCAGGGCCAGCGGATTGCCGCCAACTACTTGATAGACGGCTTTGAGTTCAGCCTCGTTGGCGGCTTGGAGATAAGGGGGATTGCTCAGGGTCGCCTCATGGCGAATCAATTGGAGGGTATCCGCCTCGTTCAGCGACAACAGAGAAAAGTGGTAAATGCCCGACTCATAGGGCAGTTTTTCGCGGGTGGTCAGCAGGAATTTGGTCGGGTTGCTAAGGTCGCGCAGAGTAGGCAGTAAAGCTTCCAGGTCAACAACTGTTTCCAGATTGTCCACCACAATCAGGTGAGGCTGCTGCTTGAGTCGTGTTTCCAGCAGGGCCAACGCTTTTTGGGGCGAGAAACTATCCGGCCGGGCGTGTCAGGCAGCAGTTGCTCGATCAACTTTTCCACCAACTGCTCGGCGGTCAGAGCCGGTTCTGGGCGTGGGGTCAGGCCCCGGCCGGGGTTGAAGTCGTACTGCCGGGCGCTGACCCAACCAATTTCATCAAACAAACGTTCAGCAATCATCCAGCGCAACAAAGCATCAGCCAGCGAGGTTTTGCCCAAACCACCCAACCCGGTAATAGCCACCAGCCAGGGCGAGCCGGGGGGGAGCAAAATGGACAGAAGAGCTTCAAGGTGGTCGTCAACACCGATTAATTGGGTATAAGTAGGACGCTCCAACCTTTTCATCAACGCGCTTTGCCACTCGGTCCGAGCCTCAAGTTCTTGGGCCTGGAGCACAAGCGCTAATTGAGCAATGGCTTCGTTTTGCCAGCGGTAGGCTGTAGCTTCGCCCATGTTTTGGGCGCGGGCAATGCGCTGCATCTTATCACCGTCGAGATAGTGGCGCGAAAGCAACTCAGCTTCATCCGGCTGCGTGGTTCTCAGCGCCTCAAGCGCCCTAATAAAATCATATTGGTAGCTTGTCGGGCGGTGTTGGCTTTTTGTCGCCGGAAAAGCTGCCAATCACTAAACGGACTGCTGCCGTCATCGGTTTTATACCAGGCTTTAAAAGCAGTGGAAATATCCTTTTTTAGTTGATGATCCGGCTCAAGCTCAGTTTCCATCACCAACCTCCGGCTTAAAAGGTTGTACCGATAGGAATTTAATTGTCCAGAAGGGAATTGCCCCCTAGCATAACACAAGTTTTTTCCAAAAACAACCCCCTCTGAGGAGATGTTAGAAAGATGAGAGAGAGCTGAGAGAGAATGAGAGAGTCATAGGAACAATGATAGATAAACGGTACACTTTAGGATACATATTGCCCCAGAATAATCCTATGCCGCCTATGACTAAATTCAACGATTATATTTTTGTACTGTTAGGCCACAATTTTGATGAACGCTCTATCACGGCTGTGGTTACCCAACTTCGCCAGGCCGGTCTGTTGGTGAAGGTGGTAGGCTTAACGCCGGGGCAAATTAGCGGGGCGCACGGATTAACCCTGGTGCCGGATTTGACTCTGGGTAAAGCCCTGACCCTGGCCAGCCAGGTTATCGGTGTTATCATCCCTTCCGCTTCTGCCGACAGCCCCGCCCTACGCAACGACCCGCGCCTGGCTGAACTCCTTGAGCGGGCTATCTCAACGGAGCTAAATTTGTTATCGGTCCGCTGAGTCACCCCGACCGGGCGACCCTGGCCTTATTGCCCGTGTCCATAGACGAAATCATCTTTTACCCCGAGGAGCAGGATTTAACTTTATTTGTCAATGAATTGAGTGGTTTATTCCTGGAAAGAACCAGTTCTTAAATCAACCGTCTATTTGAGGAGATAAAACTATGTCTGAAGCCTTTGAAGAAAAAACAAATTCTTTAGCCCTGGCGGGAATGATCACCGGCATTGCGGGGATGTTAGGTATTGTCCTGTGTTGTTGTTCGCCTATTGTCACCTCAGGGTGGTGTGGTTTGTTTGGCATACCGGCTGCGATTATGGGGTATATGGCTAAACAACAAATAGCCGCAAGGGGAGGTGAAGAAAAGGGCCAGACAATGGCTTTAGCGGCCATGATTTTAGGCGGGGTGGAGATAACGATTGCGCTGGCGGGGGCAGTGATATTTATTTTAGCCCTAACCGGCTTTATCGCTTTGCCGGCCCTTGACTCTATGTTTTCATCCCTAAACTAACTTTAATTTTTCAGGAGAAAGCTATGACTAACAAATCTAGTGGAAAAGACAAAGGCCTGGCTCTGGTTTTAGAAATCTGGCCTGGTTTGGCAGGTATCCTGGGCATAGGTTGGATGTATTCAGGCCATACCATTGTGGGAATTTCCCTTTTGTTGACCGGGTTGGTTGTGTTTTGGGGCAGCTATATTGTGCTGTTTCTGTCAATCTCTTTCTTTGCTGCAATTACGGCCGGCTTGGGGAGTATCTTTTACTGTGTCATCTGTATTATCCCTGTGTTTCAAGTTGGGGCCGCGATTGTCTCTACGCTTATGCTTAAATCTACCCTGAATGAAGGGTGAGCAGATAACTGAGATGATGAACCCATGACTAACATATCTAATACTCTCAATTCTGACGATAATTTTGAAATACTCTATCAGCTTATAGATGACGGGGACTTTGCCCAAGCTATCAAATTGGCAACTCAATGCACCCAAATTGAACCTGATAACCCCGAAGTCTGGATTATGTTAGCTACAACGCAGCGGGAACTGGAGTTATTTGAAGAGGCCACGCACAGCATTCGTAAAGCCATTGCCCTCAGTCCTGATACTGCCAAATATTACTGCGCCTTAGGTTTGACTTTGGAGCACCTTGCCAGATTGATCAGGCCCTTCCTCAATATAAAGCAGGCTTTCGATTAGACCCCAGCTCAAATTTATATCGTCAGTATCTTGGCAGGGCCACTTTTCGGGTTGGTGCAGCTTACGGCGATCAGTCAATGGTCAAAAACGGCCTCGAACTTTTAGAAATCGCTGTTAAGAATGATCCCCAGGATCAGGATGCCATTGATAAGTTAGCCGGTTGTTATCTGGATGCAGTAATCATAGGCTGGTTTCCTGATCCGGATGGGCGATCAATTTCCTATCCCATCAGTAAAACTCACGTTGATCAAGCCGAACAATTTATTCAAAAAGCGGAGCATCTCCACCCTCAAGATCCAGATATTCTGGTGTACCTCAAGGAACGAAAAAAGTTGATCAAGGATATGATGCGACGCAAATTTTCAGGTCGCTATAGACCCGGCCTGGCTCTTATCTTTTTAAGTTTCTTCTTAATTCTAGCTGGAAAAATCTTAACCATACTATTTGGCTTTGGACTACTAATTACAGGCATCACCTATTTTGTGGCTTGCCGGAGACCTCAATACATCACCAATGCTAAACTATTGGCTGGACAGGGTTTAACAGTTTTTGACCGAGTACAGATTGGTCTGGATAAAATTGGGAGCAGTATTTTCATTTATGGATCCATCACTGATGTGATCTTTATGAAACTCATCTTCTACTCCCTCTTCAGGACAATTGAAACAGTCATTGGCATGATCTTAGTTCCTTTTGTGACTCTGTACTGCCTTTACGAAAACTACTTGGCAGATAATTAATCTAAGCAGCCGTCCTATACCACCCGGAGAGGATAGGAATGTCTCTGCTATTACAGGAGTAAAAGATATTATGTTAGCTCTATTCAACGGACGTCTCCACAGTAGGCTTAGTGCCAAGTTTTTAGGAATGATCATCGCTGCCTTCATCACCATAACCCTCATCGGTTGCGCCAAAATGGAAACCCACCTGACCTTATATGCCAATGAAACCTGGCAGAGTCAATTATTGATCGAAATTCCGCCGGAAACGATAGCCATGATCGGCGGTCCCGCTGCCTTAGAGGCCCGCTTAAAAGATCAACTCCAGCAAGCCGGCCTTAAGGAAACCGATGTCAATTTTCACCAGGAAACCCGCAACGATGGTATCACCATCATTGAAGCCCAAGTCAAAGGCCAAACCTTTGACCAACTTAACCGTATGATTTTTGACGGCCAAGCCACTATTGAAGCCAACACTGTTGACGGCCAACGGCAGATTACCATCAAACGCACCTACGTCGAGCCTCCCCTCGGTTTAACCATTATTAAGATTAGCGGTGGAGCCATCATCCACAACAACGCCGACCGAGTCGAAGGCAATACCGCTATTTGGGAAAACCCCCACCAGGTCGAAATCACCCTGACCGAGGCCGGTGAGCAGACCTGGTGGTTATGGGGAGTGGGCGCACTCATCGGCGGTGGGGTATGTTTGAGCATGGTTGTGGTCAGCGCTGTGGCCGGGACATGGTGGTATTGGCGGCGGGGGGAAAGACTATGAACTAACAGTGTAAAAGCGATATCGTGAAAAAACATTTATCAAAAAGAACCAGGAGGGTAAAACTGTGAATATGTCAAACATCTATAAAGCTGTTCGTTTGAGTTTCATGGCCGTTGTGCTGGGAGTGATCGTGGGGTTTATCAATTGGCCTGCTGCCTCTAGCGAGCCAAATGGTCTGATCGCCTTGCAACCGCCTTCATTCGTCGGTCTCGCTCAAGCTCAAGGCATACCGCTTCAATCCATCGTCAATGAGGCCGGCATCGCCGCTTACTTCAGTGCCGGGAATGCCATCAATCTGAACAACGTGCGTAGCTTGTACCGCACCCTCGAAGCCGATACCGCCCAATATTTGCTTGGCTCGATCTCCGTGCCGGGCTATGATGAAGGCCACGATGTTCACGTCTATATCAGTAGCAATTCGCCGGGTTGGGTGCTGGCCTACTATCACAAAACTGAGCCAACCGCCAAAATCTTCGACTGGCTTTATTATGACACCAACGGCCAGATTAAAACTAAACTGGGGCAGGTACTGGAAAGGGTCACCGGACAACTCGGCGTCTCTCCAACAGTGCAGTATTACCACTTTAACTATCCCAACGCCAACAAGCTGATGTTGATTGCTGAAACCCGGACCGATCACGGAAGTGACTCCTTTCAGGTCAATTTACCCGGCAACCTGATCCATTCCGAACAGAGTTGGTCTTTAGGCGGAAATGATGTAAATGGTACCGGCGAGTACCGTTACGACCTTGCCTCACAACAAATTGGGTTTTTGAAATCTCGTGGTTGGATTTTTGGGTCAGGTTTCTTCCCTGGCTCTGGGTTAGCCACAAATACAAACCATACTATTACAGTATCGGCTTATCTCGCTTCCGGCTATGGCCCACCTAAAGCTTTTGGCGGTCTGGCATTGGTATATAAAGGGCCATAACGATGAAAAAGTTACTCATTAGCCTCAGTGTGTTAGGCTGGCTAGGGCTGATGTGGGTCACTTCAGCCTTTGGACAGATCTCCTGTACCGGCGATGGTATCACTGTAATTGACGCTGATACGACCTGGTGTAGTTCGGTCACGGGTTCCACCACCCTGAACAATCTACTGAACAATGCGACAGCCCGGGTCGCCTTTCACTACGCCGACGCTAACCGCTCTTTCAATCTGATGCCCGACCCCTTTCGCCCTTTACTCGACA
>JAAUSP010000352.1 GCA_012032575.1 Anaerolineales bacterium
ATAGGTCGAACATTTGCCTGTATCGTTTTTGCAGGAAGCTCTGACCAACATTGCCAAACACGCCCAGGCCACCCAGGTTTGGGTTAACCTGGCAAGCAGCGACCACAGCATTCATCTGACAGTTAAGGACAATGGCCGCGGGTTTGATCTCCAGAATTGGCTGGCGGTCGAAAGCCATCTGAAAGGTATTGGCTTGCTGGGCATGCGTGAACGGCTGGAGGCCCTGGGCGGGTCGCTGGCAGTCGAGTCGCAACCGGGTCAGGGCGCTTGTCTGACGGCCCGGCTGCCCCGCAGGGAGTTTGAATCATGAAGCTTATTTTGGCCGACGATCATCATTGGTTCGCCAGGGGCTGCGCTCGCTGCTGGAGAAAAGTGACGATATTACAATTATCGCCGAAGCGGAGAACGGCCAGGAAGCAGTCAGCCTGACCGAACGGCTGATGCCTCATGTACTGGTGATGGATATTGCTATGCCGCGCTTAAACGGTATCCAGGCTGCTGAACAGATCCGCAGCCTGGGTCTGAAAACTCAGGTAGTGATTCTTTCGATGCACTCTGACGAGACGCTGGTGCGCCAGGCTTTGCGCAGCGGGGTGCGCGGCTATCTGCTTAAAAATTCGGTTGTTGAGGAACTGATGCTCGCCGTTCGAGCGGCAGAGCGGGGCGAAATCTATCTCAGCCCGGCTGTTTCCGAGATTGTGGTGAGTGATTTGATGTCGGGTCAAAGCGAGTTGAGAGTGGTCAGTCCCTTTGAGCAGCTTTCGGCCCGCGAACGGGAGGTGCTCAAGCTCATCGCCGAAGGCGCGACCAATAAAACCATCGCCGAAGCCATGAATATCAGCATCAAAACCGTCGAAAAGCACCGGACCAATCTGATGAGTAAGTTAAATGTTCACGATTTAGTCGGACTGGTGCGGATAGCGATCAAACACGGCTTGATTTTTGTCAATGAATAAGCTTTAAGACCCCGAAATGGGGTCTTTTTTATGACAAGAGTAGGGTAATACCCCATGTTGCGCCGGAGGCTTATGGTTTATAGTAGGGCCAGGGGTGAGGAGTTCCAACCTGTTCCCAAAGCTTTCAAACGCATAACACCATCCCCTTCTTCTACACCCATTCCGGTTTAGCCTGGACAACGACTTCTTCCTCACCTTTTTAATCTAATCTAATTTATCGTAGTGTTCAGAAAATGGCCATGGCCTGGTTATTAAAGCTTATTCTTATCTGGCTAAGTTTTGATGTGGTGGTGATGGCGACCGGCTGGTATCTGGCGACCACCATCCGACCCTACTTCCCCAACTGGTGGCGGCGGGTCATTGCTGACGATTGCCCAGGTCAGAGAGAACTTCCTTTAGAACCGGCAGAAACCCCTTTAACCCTTGTGGAGACTTAACCAATGACCGAGAAACAGGAACAGGTTTATCTTTGGATCGTCTTTATGGTCATGTTCATTGGGCTGTTCATGTGGGCCTTCCAGTCCCGGCTGCTCTAATTGGAGATTAGAGATTGGAGATTATTAGCCCGAATCTCCAATCTTTAATCTCCAATCTTTCCGCGCTTCCATCTTCGCCTTTCTTTTTTTGACAAATCTATTCATCCGAGTATACTTGTCATCGTTGCTGCGGGGCTGTAGCTCAGCTGGGAGAGCGCGACAATCGCACTGTCGAGGCCAGGGGTTCGAATCCCCTCAGCTCCACCAACGATAGAGATTGGGTAATTAGAGATTGGAGATTAATAATCTCCTTTACAATAAACCAATCTCTAATCTTTAATAAATAATCCGGGGCTGTAGCTCAGTTGGGAGAGCGCTTGAATGGCATTCAAGAGGTCAGGGGTTCGACTCCCCTCAGCTCCACTACATAATTATCAATTGATAATTGTCAATTTAACTAGGTCCAACCCTTCGTTATCGGCGGAGGGTTTTTTATTTTGCTGATGCTTATCTGATTCGCTGATTTACCGATTCTTCGGTAAAATGCCCCAAAATTACTCAAAGGGGAGGTCTCCAATTATGACCCTGCCAAAATCCGAATTTATCTGGTTTAACGGCGAATTTGTGCCGTGGGATGAAGCCAAAATCCACGTTTTGTCCCACGTGCTGCATTACGGCACCAGCGTTTTTGAAGGCATTCGCGCCTATCCGAACCCCGGCCGGCCGGCGGTGCTGGGCTTGCAACCCCACGTGCGCCGGCTGTTCAATAGCTGCAAAATCATCAACATGACCCCGCTGCCCTACACCGAAGAGGAATTCAGCCTGGCAATTGTCGAGACGGTGGCCCGCAACAAGCACAACGCCTGTTACATTCGTCCGCTGGTGTTCCGGGGTTACAATGTGCTGGGGGTTGACCCGCGCAACTGCCCCATCGAAACGATCATCGCTACCTGGGAATGGGGCACTTATCTGGGCGCAGACGCGATTGAAAAAGGGGTGGATGTGGCCGTGAGCAGTTGGCGGCGCATGGCCCCCGACACGCACCCGGCCATGGCCAAAGCCGGCGGCAATTACATCAACTCGCAGATGGTAGTGATGGAAGCCAAGCGGCACGGCTATGTCGAAGGGATTGTGCTCGACGTGCAGGGTTATGTCAGCGAGGGCAGCGGCGAGAATATTTTTGTGGTGCTCGACGGCAAAATTTACACCCCGCCGCTGGGCAATTCGATTTTGACCGGCATCACCCGCGGCTTTGCCATCACCCTGGCCCAGGAAAAAGGCTATCCGGTCGTCGAGCAGCAGATTCCGCGCGAAATGCTCTACATTGCCGACGAAATCTTCTTCACCGGCACCGCCGCTGAAATCTCCCCCGTCCGCAGCGTGGACGGCGTCACCGTCGGCGGCGGCTCGCGCGGGCCGATCACGGAAGACATCCAGAAGGAGTTCTTCTCCCTCATCACCGGCGAGGTGCCGGATCGCCACGGCTGGCTGACGCCGGTGAAGTAGCTCAACCCACCGCCGAGTACGCTGAGATCGCAGAGATTTCTCGATACTTTCTCTGCATCCTCATCACATTGTCATTGTATAAAAACTTGGTAGAATAAATAGGGAATTTGAAAAAAGAGGTAAGCGCCTTGATTGTCGAAACAAGATACGAGCATATAATTTTAAACGAGGCTCAAATCCCCTTGATCGCCGGGACCACAATGAAAGTGGTTGAGCTTGTTTTGGATCACAAGGCTTATGGCTGGAGTCCCGAAGAGTTACATTTTCAGCATCCCTATTTGACTTTGGGTCAGATCTATTCAGCTTTGGCTTTCTATTGGGACCATCAAGAAGCCCTTGATCAAGATATTGAACGACGGATTCAGATGATTGATCAAGTTCAGCAAGGCATCAAACCTACGTCGCTTGAAGCCCGCTTGAAAGCAAAAGGTTTGATTTAATGGCAATTGCCATTTATATGGATCACCACGTTCCACGCGCCATTACAGTAGGGCTTCGTTTACGTGGGGTAGATGTCCTCACCGCTTATGAAGATGGTAGCAGCGAACTGGATGATTCAGCCTTGTTGGATCGAGCTAATGAACTCAAACGGGTCCTTTTCACACGAGATGACGATTTGCTGATTGAAACAACCAGACGCCAAAGAGCGGGCATCCCTTTTTATGGGGTTATTTTTGCCCATCAACTTCGGGTTTCGATAGGAAGTTGTATCGAAGATTTGGAGTTAATTGCCCAAGTCGGGGAGGCCGAAGACTTGATAAATGGAGTGAAGTTCTTGCCACTTTAGTGGCAATAGATAAAGAGACCTCCTCGATACAAAATTGAGGAGGTCTTTTGTTAAGCCAACCCTTCCCTCAAATCCCCAAATACGCCGCCCGAACGTGGTCGTTGCGGGCTAATGTCCGCGAAGGACCTTCCAGTTCAATCCGGCCTTCGGTAATCACATAGGTGTAATCGCTGACGGCCAGGGCCATCTGGACGTTTTGTTCGACCAGAATCATGGTCAACCCCTTATCTTTGAGCCGGCGCAGCAGTTCAAATAGCTCTACCACCAGGAACGGGGCCAATCCCAGCGACAGTTCGTCTATCATCAAAACTTCCGGTTCGGCCATCAGGCCGCGAGCCACCGCCAGCATTTGCTGCTCCCCACCCGACATCGTGCCCGACTTTTGATGGAGCCGTTCTTTCAGGCGGGGGAGCATACTAAAAACCCATTCCAGGTTTTTCTGGAAATTGGCCTTGGCGCGGGAGGTGAACGCACCCATTTCCAGGTTTTCGTAGACCGTCATATCGGTGAATAGCTGGCGTCCTTCGGGTACCAGAACCAGACCACTGGCAGCCTTGTCGTGGGGAGAAACGCGCGTCACCTCCCGATTATTGAAAGAAATAGACCCCTGCCAGGGTTTGATGAGTCCCATGACCGTGCGCATCAACGTTGTTTTGCCCACCCCATTGGAGCCGACCAGCGAGGTCAACTTCCCCCGCTCCAACTTGAGCGACACATCCCACAGGATTTGCACTTCCCCATAGCCCGAAGAAACACCCTGGATTTCTAAAACTGCCATTGTTTGAGTCCCTCGTAGAAATAGTTATTTAATGTACCTGCTCAGACATGTCATTTCGACCGAAGGGAGAAATCCCTGATACCCCTGTTGCACTATAGGGATTTCTCGGCCTACGGCCTCGAAATGACATGTGTCTTATCACGCCGGATCCATCATCCCATCCATCAACTGCTCGACCAGCTTGGGGTCGCCCAGGTAGGCTTCGATGACACGCGGGTCGCTGGTCACTTCTTTGGGCGGCCCGTCGCCAATCAGATTGCCGTAATCGAGCACAATCACCCGGTCCGACACGTTCATCAGGGCGTGCATCACATGCTCGATGATGAGGATGGTCACGCCCTGTTCCCGGATTTTGAGCACCACTTCGACCATAGTGGCAATTTCGGTTGGGTTCAGACCGGCCAGCACTTCGTCCAGCAGCAGCAGGTAGGGGCGAGCGGCCAGGGCGCGGGCCATTTCCAGGCGCTTCTTCTGGGCCACGTTCAGACTGCCGGCCAGCATCTTCTGCTTTTCGGCCAGGCCGACAAAGGTCAGGACTTCTGCGGCAATGCCCCGCGCCTCGCCCAGCGAGCGCTGCTCGTGGCCGTAGCAGGAGCCAACCATCACATTTTCCAGCACCGACAGCTCGTTGAGCGGGCGCACAATCTGATGGGTCCGGGCCAGCCCAACCCGGCGACCTTGTAAGGCACCCAGCCGCTGATATCGGTCCCCCGGAAGATGACCTTACCTGAACTGGGCGCATACACTCCATTGATCACATTGAACAAGGTCGTTTTGCCCGCGCCGTTGGGGCCAATCAGGCCCAGGATTTGTCCCGCCGGCAGGTCAAAGGTGACATCCGACAGGGCCTGCAGCCCGCCAAACCTCCGCGAGACATTTTCGACCCGCAGCAAAGGCTCAGCTTGAGGTTTGCATTATTCGTGGTCATTCCAATACCCTCCGCAGCGTCGGGAAGTGGCCGCGCAGCCAGCCGACCATGCCCACCGGGACAAACAACACAATCAACAGCAGCATCAGGCCGGCAATCGCCAGTTGCAAATTTTGGAACAGCGGGCTGGTCAGCAGGTAGACCCGCAGGAAGTTGTAGGCGGCGCCGCCCACCAGCGGACCCAGCACCGTCCCCTGCCCGCCCAGCATAACCATCACAATCAACTCCACCGACAGGCTGAACCGGAAGGCGTCGGTCGGCTCAAGCTGGCCGTTTTGAAGAAAAAGAGCACGCCGATCATACCGGGGATGATCGCCGAGATGATGTAGGCGATAGTTTTGGCCCTGGGCGTGCGGACGCCCATGACCATCGCCGCATCTTCATCTTCACGGATGGCCATCAGCCCCAGCCCAAAGCGGGAGAATTTGACAAAGTAGCTGACCACCAAAGAGAGCAGGGTCAAGCCAAAGACGGCGGTAAAAGCCAGCCATAAAGCGCTGGCCGGGCCGCCGTAATCTTTATAAATGGCAAAGTTCAGCGATAGGCCGGTGGAGGCCCCAAAGGGATCGAAGTTGCTGACAAAGGCACGCATCGCTTCATTGATACCGATAGTCGCCAGAGCAAAGTAGGCTCCACGCAGGCGCAAGATGGCCGAGCCTAACAGCAGCGCCAGCACTCCCGCCGCCAATCCACCGACCAGCACCGCCGGCCAGAGCGACCAGTTGTGAACGCTCAGAAAGTAAAAGCCGACATAGGCCCCAAACCCGTAGAAAACAATGTGCCCAAAACTCACATAGCCGGTGTAGCCCATCAGGATATTCAGGCTGGAGGCCAACGCTACCACCATCAAAACCGGGAAAATCGTCTCCCGTATCGCATCGGAGCCGGTGACAAAAGCGGCCCCTCCCCCGATCACAACCAGCGCGAGACTCAACCAGAAAGCAGGGTATCGCCAGGCAGTCATATTAACGCGCTCCTAGAATACCGCTGGGCCGAACCAGCAGGATAATCACAAACAGCACAAACTCGATGACCGGAACCCAACTGGTCGGCATAAAAACCGGGACAATGCCTTCCATCGCCCCCAAAATCAGGCCGCCCAGCAGCGCCCCGGTGGGGTTTCCCAGGCCGCCCAGAACCACAATCACAAAGCTTTTGAGCTGGTAACCGCCGCCGGAGAGAATGGTAAAGGGGAAGAAAGTGGCAATCAACCCGCCCGACAGGGCCGCCAGCATGGTCCCCAAACCAAAACTGAGGGCTAACATCCGCACCGAGGCCACGCCCATCAACTCCGCCGCCGCGCGATTATTGGCCACAGCGCGGATAGCTTTGCCCGGCGAGGTGCGATACAGAAACAGGTACAGTCCCCCGGTGATGAGCAAAGAGCACCCCGCTGCCACCAGGCGCGTCCCCGGCAGGGTGATCGCGCCCAATTCCACGCTGCCCATCGAAAGTCCACGGCAAAGGTGTTGGTGGTCAGCAAAGCCGTGCCGACGCCAATGATAATCATATTGACCGAAAACGTCCCCAACAGCGACGATAACTGCGAGGCGTTTAAAACCCGGTGAACCGAGACGCTGTACATCACAATCCCGAAGAGCAGCCCCAAAACCGCCACCAAAATCAGGGCCAGGTAGGGGTGCATCCGCATGGTGTTCAAAACGGCGTAGGTGGTAGTCGCCTGGGACGCTTCGCTGCTAAAAACACTTTCAGGGTGGCTAAAGATCAGAACTCCAAACATACCCAGGGCGATGATCGGCCCGTGGGCCAGATTGATCACCCGCATCACCCCAAAGATGAGGGTCAAACCCATTGCGGCCAGGCCGTAGACAAAGCCCAACAGGAGACCATCACTCAGGGAAGCAAAAAACTGCTCAATCATAAATTATTCCCCCGCCGCCGATAACAGGATCGGCGCGCTAATAAACCATCCGGCTAAATTATCTGATGCGTGATACGTGATGCGTAACTTCTCACGTATCACGCATCACGTATCACCTTTTAATCAACTGACCGGGAGCAAAGTCAAGGTTGTAAACCCGTTTACTGCCCCAGCAGCGCCACTTCGGCTGATTTGAAGTCGGGCGGCCAGACGACCTGCTTGGCCAGTTTACCGGCGGAGTCGGGCTGCCATTGGATGTAAACCATGTCATGACCGATTTGCAGGCCGTGTTTCTCTTCGCTGGTATCGAATTTGATCCGGCCATAGAAGGTGAACATTTCCAGCTTATCGAGGGCTGCGGTCACTTTAGCAGTATCCACCGAGCCAGCGGTCTCAATAGCTTTCTGCAAAACCAGGCCGGCGGCATAACCACCGGCGGCGTGGTAGGCCGGTTCCTCGCTGTACTTGGCTTTATAGGCGTCCACAAACTCTTTGACGCCCAGTCCGTACCATTCCACATTGGCCGCTTTGGCCGCTTCTTCGGTGTAGCT
>JAAUSP010000009.1 GCA_012032575.1 Anaerolineales bacterium
AGCCCGATTAATCGGGCGCTGTTGTGTAGTCCGGCGAACTTCATCGCCGGACGAGCGCCGGTAGCAAGGTTGCGCCCAAGGTTTCCGAATGCTCTCGAAAATTCAGCGAGAATCAGCGAGAATCAGCGTTATCTGCGTTCCAATGCGTATTGTCGCCTTGCTTAAAACAGTTTGAGTTGAGCACTCTCCGGCTTTTCTTTGACCGGCTTGCGGGCGGCCATCTGCTTGATCTCCAGCAGGGCGCTTTCAATATCGCTCAAAAAACGAGAGGGCGGGTTGTGCTGGCGCTGGCCGAACAGAAAGCGGCTTTTGGCGTGGGTCAACACCAGTTTGTGCTGAGCGCGGGTCATGCCCACGTAAAACAGCCGGCGCTCCTCCTCGACCTCGACGGGCTGGCCCGGCCTTTGATAGGGCAGCAAATTCTCCTCGCAGCCGGTGATAAAAACCACGGGAAACTCCAACCCTTTGGAGGCATGCAAGGACATCAGCGTGACTCTATCGGCGCGGGGATCGTAGGCGTCGGTTTCTTTGTGCAGCACGGTGGACTCCAAGAAGTCGAGCAGCCGGCTTTCAAAAGGGACAGCCCGCAGCCGCAACTGCTGGACTCGCTCGGCTTGCTTTTCGGTGAAAGTAAGGGCTGCGTGCGGCTGGATCAGCTCGATCAGTTCGGTGACGGGCGGCAAGGGTTGGCTCTGCCGCAGCTCGTCAAGGAACGAGATGAGGGCGGCTTGCCCTTTCCTGACAAAAGCCTGCTCCAGGTGAAAAGTTGAGCCGGGGTTGTAGAGATACCACAGACAGGCCAGCACGGCCCTGATCTCCTTGTGCTCGTAAAACGGGGTCTGGCTAAGGCTCTGGTAGGGAATGCCGGAACGCTGCAAGGCTTCCACCAGCGTATGGCTCTGCGCGCCGGTGCGATACAGCACGGCAAAGTCGGCAAAGGCGCGGCCCGCGTCTTCGCCGGCACTGACCCGCTCGGTATCCATGGAAAAATAACTCGTCCCACCGACCATCTTCTCGATTTGATGGACCACATATTCGGCTTCGGCTTTGTCGGTGGGGGCGTGGTAAATATCCAGCCGGGTTTGATCGAGGAAATCGGACCAGGTTTTGACCCGCTCGGCGGCGGCGCTTTTGGCAATCACCTGGCTGGAGGCGTCGAGAATGAGTTGGGTGGAGCGGTAGTTCTGGCTCAAAGGCAGAACGACCGCCCCCGGATAATCCTGGCGAAAGTGCAGGAAGTATTCCACCTTCGCCCCGCGAAAGCCATAAATGGCCTGGTCGGGGTCGCCGATGACGCACAGGTTGGCCTGCGGTCCGGCCAGCAGCCGCAGCAAGCGGTATTGGGCCAGGTTAATATCCTGGTACTCGTCCACCGAAATCCAGCCAAAGCGCTGCTGATACCGCTCCAGCACATCAGGACAGGTTTCAAACAGGTGGACTGTCATAGCAATCAGGTCGTCAAAATCCAGGAGTTGGTTTTGGCGCAGGGCGGCTTCGTAGGCGCGATAAACTTCTTGCAGGTCCGTCAACTCTTCCGACTCCGGCGTGAGCAGTTGATTTTTGGCCGCCGAAATCTGCTCCAAATAATGATTGATCTCTTTTTCGCCCAGGTCAGGATAACCCTGCCGGAGTATAGCCTGCCGATCCTGCTCGCCGGCAATGGCAAAATGAGGGCTGAGGCCCAGCGACTCACCCGCTTCGCGCAGGATCATCGCGCCGAAGGCGTGGAAAGTTTTGACGACAACTTGACCGGCCACAGCCTCACCCAGCAAGGCGGTCAGGCGCGAGGCCATCTCTTCGGCGGCTTTGTTGGTGAAGGTAATTGCCAGGATTTGCGAAGGGGTGACGCCTTTTTCGAGGATGAGATGAGCGATGCGGTAGGTCAGGGTGCGGGTTTTGCCGGTCCCCGGCCCGGCGACGATGAGCAGCGGGGCATCCGTACATGCTGCCGCTTCGCGCTGTTGCGGATTGAGACCGGCCAGGATGGTTTTGGGTTGGGGTGCGGCAGAGGGTTCAAAAGGCGGCTCATCAGAAGCAGCTTGCGGCTGGCTGAATAAGTCGGTCTGTTTCCATGCAAAAGGGGTCACGCCCTCTTTGAGCTGCATTGATTTAGCCTGGGCTGTGGACAAGTCCGGCTCAGGTTTGACCGGCGCAGCGGCAGGGGTAAGAAAATGCAACTGGGCCGTAAGCGTCGCCCGCTCCTGGGCGTCGAACAGCTTAATGACGCCGTACTCACCGTCATAGCCACCGGCAATGCTCACTTCGCCCTGGCGCATGCGGCGGATGCCTTCGGCCAGGAGCGGCCCACCGGCTCGCTCGATCTCGGCCAGGGGGATGTCCTGCAAAATTGACAGTTCCGGCCCCAGTTTGCTCAGCAGGTCGTGGTAACGCTGGACAACCTGTTTGGACGCAGCGCTCACACCCAACACCTCGGCCAGCACTTCGGGCAGCGGGATCAAGCTCTGGAAGCGCTGCGGGCGCGGCGGTTTTGCGCCTTCGGGCCGGTCGGCCAGCATTTCGACCCGGTGCATGACCCCGACCGTAACCGGCTTACCGCAAACCGAACAAAGCCCTTGCCGCTCCAGGGTGGTCTGCGGATGCCAGCGGATGTCACACTTGCGGTGACCGTCGTAATGGTATTTGCCTTCTTCGGGGAAAAACTCAACCGTACCCAGAAATTTGGTCGGATCGCCCGTTTTTAAGGCTTCAAAAATGGCCGGGTAGGACAGCTCCGTGTCGAACTGATTGGCTTCGCGGGCCAGCTTTTGGGGCGAGTGGGCGTCGGAGTTGGAGACGAGGGTATAGCGATCCAGGCTCGACACGCGCCAGTTCATCGGCGGGTCGGACGACAGGCCGGTTTCCAGGGCGAAGATGTGCGGGGTCAAATCGTCGAAACATGCCTCGACCGAGTCGAAGCCCGACTTTGAGCCAAGCAGAGCAAACCAGGGCGTCCAGATGTGGGCCGGGATGAGGTAGTTCTGGGGATCAATATCGAGGATGATTTCCAGCAGGTCGCGTGAGTCCAGCCCCAGGATGGGCCGGCCATCGGAGCGGATATTGCCGATCCTTTCCAGAGCGGCCTGTATTTTTCCACCGCCGCAAAGCTGGGGGCAAAGATGACATTGTGAATCTTGCGGACCTGGTCATACTTTTTGTAAATACTGCTGATTTCGCCGGCCAGCATAAAGCGCACCGGGGCATGGCAGGCCGGGAAGACCTGCTCCTGGACCGCTCCGGCCACTTCATCCTTGAGCCGGAACAGGCCCGCTTCCGCCGGTTCCAGCCTTTGCTTCAGCTCTTGCAGCCAGCCGGGATGGGCAATATCGCCCGTGCCAATCACATGGACGCCTTTAAGCTGGCCCCATTTGCTAAGGTGTTCCAGGGTTAAATCTTTGCTGGTAGCCCGCGAATAATAAGAATGAAGGTGTACATCGGCCACAAATTTCATCGGCACTCCTCCGGCGCTGAGGAAGGGAGATTGGAGATTAGAGATTAGAGATTAGAGATTCGGGCTAATCATCTCCAATATCACTCCGGGCGGGTGACGGGATTAAGCCAGGGTAGATTGAGCAATAAACTCAACATAACATTCGCCGTTACTACTCAGCCATGTCATTTCGACCGAAGGGAGAAATCTCTACAGCGCTACATAGGCGTTAGAGATTTCTCGGCCTACGGCCTCGAAATGACATGAGGGCTGAGCAGTTACCATTCGCCAACAGGATCATAACATGGTTGGAGTAATTCTCTATCAAGCCTCTTTCTGCCCGGACAGAATCTGCTCCACCAGCGCTTTCTCTTCTTCCAGCGTTGTAACTTGACCGTCCAACCGGGCATTCCGCAACGCATCAATGATAACGCGGTAGATCGGGCCGGGGGGTAAGCCAAATTCGGCTTTGAGGTAATTGCCGTCAATCAGGGGCGCAATGTGGCACAGGTCACGTTGGAAGCGCAGCAGTTGGGCCTGGGCCGGGGCATCCTCCAGCCCCAGCCAGGCAATCAGACGGGCATCGTCGGAGGCCGGGGCCAGCAGGTCATAAAGGGCGCTGTTACTCTCCGCAGCGGCAATTTCGACGACCTTCCGCCGAAGCTGATAAGCCTGGGCCAGCGTGGCCCGCTGATGGTGCGCAGATTAAGCCGCTGCGCCAGGTCGGTCTGTTCGTCGCCGGTCAGCCAGAACATCAATAACCCCAGGTAATGAACCGGCGCAGGCGTTGTTCCGGCCCAGGGCGTCTCAGTCAGGACGGTGCGGAGCAGTTGGAGTCGTCCCACCAGCCAATCGTCCACCAGCAAGCCGGGATGGATGGCGGCTAAAATGCCCAATTGATCGAGCTGGCGCAGGGCCTGTTCCGGCTGGCGCTCCTGAAAAATCAGCTCCAATTCGTGGGTAATCCGCTCCCCGCTGACGCGCGACAGCAAATCCAGAGCGTTTGTCAGCAGTTCGGCGGTACGTTCTTCCAGCCTAAAATCGAGCCGGGCCATGAGGCGGGCGGCCCGCAACATGCGGGTTGGGTCTTCGACAAAGCTGAGGCTGTGCAGCACCCGGATCAGCCGCGCTTCCAGGTCGCTCTGGCCGCCATAAAAATCGAGCAGTTCGCCAAAGTGATCGGGAGTCAGACGCAAGGCCAGGGTATTGATGGTGAAATCACGGCGGTGCAAATCCTGGCGAATGGAACTCTGCTCCACCTCCGGCAGGGCCGAGGGATGGCGGTAAAATTCGGTCCGGGCGGTCACAAAATCGAGCGAGGTCAGCGGCGTATTTTTGGCCGGGGGGGTCGAGCCAAAGGGGGATGGGCTGGGCCAGAATCCATTTGGCCGTGCCAAAACGGTCGTGGCTGCGCACCCGTCCGCCCCGGCACTCATGCAGACGTTGGGCCAGGCCAATCGCGTCACCCTCAACCACCAGATCAAGGTCAAAGCGAGGACTGGCTTTGTCTCTTTCGTCGCTGCCCAGCAGCATCATAAATAACAGATCACGCCCAAAGCCACCCACCAGGTAAAGGGTGTCGCCACTTTGGGCGGCCAGTCCGCCAGCTTCACGCAAAAGTTGCAGCAAATCAGGCGAAAGAACCTGTTCAAGCTGGAGGGCCAGGTTGGGCCGGGCCGGTTTGTTGCTGCCGCCAAGCTGCCACAGGTTAATCAAATCGGTGCGGGTGACAATACCGATGACCGGGCCGCCCGGCTCCTCGACCACCGGCACTTGCCCGATGCCTTCGCCGGTCATCAAATCCTGCACGGCGTCAATGCTGTCGCCGGGGCTGACAAAAAACTCGCCTTTCTTCATAAACTGGCTGATGACCGCGCCTTCCAGCCGGTGCCGCCGGGCTTTGTCAATTTCGCGGCGGGAAAGCACGCCGGCAATCCGGCCGCTGGCCGGATCAACCACCGGAAAACCTTCGTGGCCGTAGCGGTCCATCATCTCCGCCGCATGGCGAACCGTATCGGTGGGGGCCAGGGTCCGCGCCCCTTTGGACATCACCTGGGCGACGGTTGTCGCGGGTTGAACCTCCAGCTTTAGCAGATGGATCAGGTCTTTGCGCAGCCGCCACAATTCTTTATCTTTGGCCAATGCCGCCGCTGCCCGCGTATGGCCGCCCCCGCCGAAAAATTCCATAATCCGGCCCACATCAATCGCGTCGGTGATGGAACGGGCTACTATTTGCACGTGGTCCTGCATTGCGACTAAAATAAACAGCGCCTCCGATTGGTACAAATCGCGCAGGCGGTGGGCCAGAGTGCTGATTTCTTCGACATAATGGTGGGTGGTGGCCGTCGCCAGAATGATGGTGTGGCCGTGTATAGGCAGCGTTTCCAGGTTATGGATCAAATGTTCATACAGGATTTTCTGAGCGTCGCTCATGGCGTAGTTGAGATACTCGCGCACCAGGTCGAGGCGGGCATGTCCTTGACTCAGTAGCCAGGCCGCCGCGTGCAGATCGCGCGGGCTGGTATTGGCATAGGTCAGCGAGCCGGTATCCTCATAAATACCCAGCAGGAGCAGGGTGGCTTCAATCGGCGACAAGTGAATTGAAAGCTCCCGAATTTTCTCGATGAGCAGGGTAGCTGTCGCGCCCGTATCGGTCAGGCTCAGGGTTGCGCCGGGAGGAGGGGGCTGGTGCAACTCGTGGTGGTCAATAATGTGCAGCAAAACATCCGGCTTTAAGCCCTTGAGGGTGGGAATCTGCTGGCTGTCTACAATGGTCAGCCGGTCAATCGGCTTGCGCTCCAACTCGCTGAACTGCACAAAGGGCAGTTGACTTTCATAAAGAGTGACAAAATTACGCACATTCCGGTTTAGGGAGTTGGGCAAAAGCGGCATCGCTTCTGGGTAAAGCCGCCACGCGCCCAGCAGCGAGGCTACGGCATCAAAATCGGCATTGGCGTGGGTGACAATGATGTGCATAAAAGCAGTATACCACAGAAGAGGAGGGAGGAGGAAGGGAAGAGGGGAAGATTGGAAGGCTGGAAGGTTGGAAAAACCATTCTTCCAGCCTTCCAACCTTCCAGTTAAGCCATGACCAGCGAAATCATCCTCCGTCCCGCCACACTCACCGATGCCCAGATATTAGCCCAGTTGTGGGCGGCCACCTTTCCCGACAAATTCGGCCCCATTCTGGGCGACAAAGCCGAGCGGGTGCTGTGCGACTGGCTGCGGCTGAGTGAGCGCCATCTGCAAACGACGACGCTGGCCGAAATTGACGAAACCGTGGCCGGGTTTATGGTATTGGAAACATCATCAGCGCTACGCGCCGACGATGGGCGCTGGCTGTGGCACGCGCTGCAATTGAACAACGGCATTTTCGGCGCACTGCGGGGGATGCTGTTGATGCTGCTGATTGACCGCCATCACCCTCGCTACCAAAATGAAATTTACATCGAGATGCTGGGGGTTGATCCAGCCTGGCGCGGTCGCGGGGTGGCTTATCAGTTAATCGCCCACGCCGAGGCTGTGGCGCGGCAGCAGAGCGCGACTCAATTGGCGCTGGCCGTGGTCAATGACAATCTGCCAGCCATTCAATTATATGAAAAAATGGGCTTTACCACCCAGTCAGAACAGCGCAGCCGGCTTTTGCAGTGGATTACCGGACACTCCGGCTACTACACGATGGCGAAAGAATTGTCAACGGAAGTAGGGAGTAAGGAGTAAATGCCTCCCCCTACTACCTACTCCCTTCTCCTTACTCCCGGTTTGATTCAACTATCCAGATAGGGCGTAATTTTATCCAGAATGGCCTGCTTGGGGAGTGTGCCGACCATGCGCTCGACGGGCTGGCCGAATTTGAACAAAATCAGGGTGGGCAGGTTGAGGACGTGGTAATTTGACGTGACCAGCGGATTGGTTTCAATATCTACCTTGACTATTTTTAGCCCTTCGGGAAATTGGGTCGCAATTTCGGCCAGGTAAGCGTCAACGGTTTTGCAAGGGCCGCACCATTCGGCCCAAAAATCGGCAATGACGGGAATATCACACTTTAAAACTTCCGCATCAAAGCTGTTATCGGTAACAGGAATTAGTGTGACCATAATTGTATTAACTCCTCCTGTAAATATATGTTGAACTATACTCTGACTGGCAAACTGTGGCAAGTAGCAGGCAACAAGGTTAAAATCGGCCTCATTTATTTGAGGCTGTTATAACATTTTATCACCGATACTTTGGCAAGGTTCAAAAACTCGTAAAATTAGATTGACCCTTTTTTACCACAGAGACACAGATTTTAATTATTTTCCTTTGTGTCTCTGCTCGCTTCGCAGTCTGTCGTTAATTCCCGACTTCAATTTCCAAAAGTGTCAATCTGACTTGAACCAAGCCTTTTATGTATTAAAAAAAACCAAAAATCCTCTAACCAATTTCCTACGAATAGTCTACGATTATGCTACGTTTCTCTTGACTCCTTAGGAGAAAAGTGCTATTATAGCGTTTGTGTAACAAATGTTCACAACCGGGAGGATTGTGAACATTTGTCCAGCCCCCTCTTGTTTTAGTTTCTTCTGTCCGCTGACAACTTCAAAATCCTAACTCTGGTTATTTGACTTTATAATCAAAAAACTAGTCGGAAAACAAAGGCGTGAAACGTGACCACGATGTTACCAGGTTCACTGTGTCTGCTAGTTATCAATCCAAGCCAAAAAACCGGCTTGATTTCCATTGCTCAGAAATAGAAGGCAGAGAGTTGACCCGCTAGAACGGGTCAACTCTCTGCCTTGTTTATTTTTCAGGGCAGTTTAATAGGCGGCTGAACCGGCATCCTTCAGAACATTTTAAGGGAACCGGCTCGCATATAGCATTCAAAGGAGGAAACATATCGAAGATTTGATCATTCATAAACTCACCAAGACAGGGCAGGTTAGTCTGAAACCCGCCACCCTGTCTCACCCAAAGCTTTGACAATGGGGTTTCAAAGCAAATAATCGGTTTTATAACAAAACCAAAAAATCCTTATGTGTGAGGGGAAAATCAACTATGAGTATCTTAATGGGTGAATTACTCGGCACGATGATGCTAATCATCTTGGGCGATGGCGTCGTTGCCAACGTAGTATTGAACAAAAATAAAGGCCAAAATAGCGGCTGGATTGTGATTACCGCAGGCTGGGCTTTTGCGGTATTGATTGGGGTCTTTACTTCACAGGCGTTTGGAAGCGCTGGCGCTCACCTCAATCCGGCGGTAACGTTTGGTCTGCTTGCGGCTGGGGTGGTTCCGGCAGGTGATGTTGTCTTTTATCTCATCGGCGAATTTGTCGGAGCCTTCCTGGGCGCGATTATTGTCTGGTTGGCTTACCTGCCACACTTCGACGCCACGCGGGGAGATGGCTCGGAAGGAGCTAAACTAGCCGTTTTCAGCACCGGCCCGGCCATTCGCAATACCACCACCAACCTGATCACCGAAATCATCGGCACATTCGTCCTGGTATTGGGTGTGGGTGTTATTTTCCAAATCAATACCCCCGTTAGCGGCATTCAGGTTGCCGGTGGGCTTGGCCCTTATCTGGTCGCCTGTCTGGTCTGGGGCATCGGCCTCTCGCTGGGCGGCCCGACCGGTTACGCTATCAACCCCGCCCGTGACCTCGGCCCACGCATTGCCCACTTTATCTTGCCGATTGCCGGCAAGGGCGACTCCGACTGGGGTTATTCCTGGATCCCGGTTGTCGGCCCGATCATCGGCGGTGTTATCGCCGGTGTGTTGCTACAGATCCTCTAAGTAAAAATTTTTAGTTTACAAAGAAAGGACGGGCAAGTATGAAAAATTAATCAACAAACCGGAAGATGTCGTCGTTCAATCGCTGGGCGGGGTGGCCGCAGCGCATGGTGAATTGGTGAAAGTTCTTTACAATCCCAATATTGTTGTGCGTGCTGATGCCCCGGTCCAGGGAAAAGTCGGCGTCATCTCCGGTGGCGGCAGCGGCCACGAGCCGATGCACGGTGGCTTTGTGGGGATGGGCATGCTCGACGCGGCTTGCCCCGGTGATGTTTTTACCTCACCCACCCCCGACCAGATGGAAGCGGCGACCAAAGCCGTTAACGGCGGAGCGGGCGTACTGCATATCGTCAAAAACTACACCGGCGACGTGATGAACTTCGAAATGGCCGCCGAATTGTGCCAGGCCGAAGGCATTGACGTAGTCGCTGTCGTCACCAACGATGACGTAGCCGTGCAGGACAGCCTGTGGACTGCCGGACGCCGAGGTGTAGGCATCACCGTGCTGGCCGAGAAAATCTGCGGCGCTGCGGCTGAAAAGCGCATGAATTTGCAGCAAGTGGCCGACATTTGCCGTAAGGTCAATGATCAAGGCCGTTCCATGGGCATGGCGCTCACCTCTTGCGCCGTCCCCGCCGCCGGCAAACCCACCTTTGAAATCGGTGATAACGAAATGGAGATGGGTGTAGGCATTCACGGTGAACCCGGCCGCAAACGCATGGAACTGCAAAGCGCCGATGAAATCACCGAAATGATGGCCGAAGCGATCATCTCTGATCTGCCCTACAAAATGGCGACAGCGTTATCGCCATGGTCAACGGCATGGGCGGCACCCCGCTGATTGAACTCTACATCATCTACAACAAGCTCAACCAGATTCTGCA
Source organism: Anaerolineales bacterium (assembly GCA_012032575.1). The sequence goes on from JAAUSP010000009.1 coordinate 10,084, forward strand.
AGGTAAGGGCATCAAGATTGTGCGCAATTTGGTGGGCAACTACATCACCTCGTTGGAAATGCAAGGCTGCTCGATTACGCTTCTCAAAACCGATGACGAACTAACCGCACTGTGGGATGCCCCGGTGCATACACCTGCCTTACGCTGGGGAGTATAACTGTACTATGGTCAACCGAGATAACCTTATCGCCTGGATTGATACGTTAGTCCAGGTTTATGCCGACAACAAACAATACCTGACCCAACTCGATTCCAATATTGGCGACGCCGATCATGGTATCAATATGGATCGGGGTTTTCAGGCCGTCAAAGTGGATTTGGCTAAAACCAACCCGCCGGATATCAGCAGCGTGCTGAAAACAGTCGCCATGGCCCTGATTCGGACGGTGGGCGGCGCGTCCGGCCCGTTATATGGCACCTTTTTTATGCGGGCCAGCGCGGCATGCGCCAACAAGTCTGAACTGGGACCGGCGGATGTAGTTGCCCTGTTTGAGGCCGGGTTGGAAGGTGTTTTACAGCGCGGCAAAGCCGAACTGAATGACAAAACGATGGTAGACGCCCAAAGACCGGCGCTCGACGCCATGAAACAGGCCCTGGCCGACAACAACGATCTGAAGACCATCCTGCAAAAGGGTCTGGCCGCGGCGGAAGAAGGGATGAAAAATACCATCCCGCTGCAAGCCAAAAAAGGCCGAGCCAGTTACCTGGGTGAACGCAGCATCGGGCATCAAGACCCCGGCGCAACTTCATCATACTTGTTGCTCAAAGCGGCGGCGGATCTCTGGGCTTAAGGTTATCCGGTAAAAAGTAGCAAGGTAACAGGTAGCAAGGTAGCCGGTCTGGTTACTGGCTGCTTGTGCTGGGCTGCAACTTGTTATTCAATCAAACCTGTCACCGTGATGTGACAACTAATTATTCAATGTTGAAGGAGAAACAATTATGGCTAAATATGTGGCCGCTATAGATCAGGGTACCACCAGTACCCGCTGCATGATCTTCAATCACGCCGGTGAGTCGGTCGGCCTCCATCAAATGGAACACGAGCAAATCTATCCCCAACCCGGCTGGGTCGAACACGACCCCATGGAAATTTGGGCGCGCACCCAGGATGTTATCAAGGGCGCGCTGCAAAAAGCCGGCATCACTGCCGCCGACATTGCCGCCGTAGGCATCACCAATCAACGCGAAACCACCGTTGTGTGGGATAAAAACACAGGCAAGCCGTATCACAATGCGCTGGTCTGGCAAGATACCCGCACCGATAAACTTGTCAACGAATTTGCCAAAGACGGCGGGCAGGACCGCTTCCGCGCCCAGGTTGGCTTGCCCCTGGCAACCTATTTCTCCGGCCCCAAAGTCAGATGGCTGCTGGACAATGTGCCCGGTCTGCGCGAAGCCGCCGACAAAGGCGACGCCATTTTTGGTAACATTGATACCTGGGTTATCTGGAATCTGACCGGCGGCCCCAACGGCGGCGCCCACGTGACCGACGTGAGCAATGCTTCCCGGACCATGTTGATGGACCTGGATGGCTGCAAGTGGGATGACGCTATTTGCGCGACGATGGGCATTCCCAAGTCTATGCTGCCCGAAATTCGCCCCTCGAGCGACCCCAAGATTTACGGCTATACCCTGCCCGACGGCCCCTTTGGCGGACGGCTCCCCGTCTGCGGCGACCTGGGCGACCAGCAAGCGGCTACGGTAGGTCAAGCCTGCTTCAGCCCCGGCGAAGCCAAAAACACCTACGGCACCGGCTGCTTCATGATCCTCAACACCGGCACCGAAATTGTGCCCTCCAAGAACGGCCTGCTGACCACCACCTGCTACAAATTTGGCGATGAGCCGACTGTTTATGCTCTGGAAGGCTCCATTGCCATCACCGGCGCATTGGTGCAATGGCTGCGCGACAACCTCAAGTTGATTGAAAAATCAACCGATGTGGAAGATTTGGCCCGCACCGTGGAAGACAACGGCGGCATCTACTTTGTTCCGGCTTTCTCCGGCCTCTTTGCCCCCTACTGGAAGAACGAAGCCCGTGGCGTGATCGCCGGTATGACCCGCTATGTCAACCGGGGCCACTTTGCCCGCGCCGCCCTGGAAGCCACTGCTTACCAAACCCGCGAAGTCCTCGACGCCATGAACGCCGACTCCGGCGTGCCGCTGACTGCGCTCAAGGTTGACGGCGGTATGGTTTACAACAACCTGCTCATGCAGTTCCAGGCCGATGTGTTGGGCGTTCCGGTTGTCCGGCCCAAGGTAGCTGAAACCACCGCCCTCGGCGCGGCCTACGCTGCCGGCTTGGCCGTTGGCTTCTGGAAGAACACCGATGAAATGCGGGCGAACTGGGGCATGGACAAAACCTGGGACCCGACCCCCGGCAGCAAAGCCAGCACCGACCTGTACAAAGAGTGGAAGAAGGCTGTCACCCGCACCTTTGATTGGGTGGAGCACTAAGCAAGTAGTAAGTAGTAGGGAGTAGGGAGTAAGGGTTTTCCGGTTTCCCAACTTTGTTGGGAAACCGGAAACTTAAGAACCTGATTACCTGCTAATGGTAGGGTAGTGACTCAATCGAATAGGTAGGGGGAATGAACTTTTCCTTCCCCCTACCTATGGAAAAATAGAGGAGTCCAAAGCGAAGCTTTGGGGCCTCAACTGATCTGTTCCAACAAAAGATATTTGACTTATGAAAAAATCAACTGAAGTTTTAGTCATTGGCGGAGGGGCGACAGGCTGTGGCATCCTGTTCGATTTGGCCCAGCGTGGCTTCAAATGCATGCTGGTTGAACGGGGAGCCTTGTCCTATGGCACTTCAGGGCGCTTTCATGGGTTGCTGCACAGCGGTGGACGCTACGCCGTTAACGACTCCGATGCCGCCCGCGAATGCATCGAAGAAAACATGATTTTACGCAAAATCATGCCTCACTGCATCGAGGATACCGGTGGTTTGTTTGTCAGCGTGCCGGGCGACCCCCTCGAATTTACCAACGAATTTTACACGGCCTGCCAGAAAGTCGGCATCCCCGTTGAAGAAATTTCCCCCGGCGAAGCACTTCGCCGGGAACCGCTCTTGAACCCCAAAATGACCCGTGCTTTCACTGTACCCGATGGCAGCGTGGAAACGTGGGAAGCCTGCAAGTCGCTGGTCGAATCGGCCCAGGAGTATGGGGCCGAAGTTTTGACCTATCACAAAATTGTCAACATGCTGGTCAGTAACGGCAAAGTGACCGGCGCGGTGGCCCAAAATGTCGTTACCGGCGATGAAGTTGTCATCGAAGCCGATCTGGTGGTCAGCGCGGCCGGGGCCTGGGGCGGCCAGATTGCTCACATGGCCGGCTGCGATGTGACCGTTTATGCCGGCAAGGGCACGATGGTGGCTATGAACTATCGTATGGTCAACACGGTCGTCAATCGCTGTATCAAGCCGCACGACGGCGATATTATTGTGCCCATTGCCTCGGTGGCAGTCATTGGAACCACCTCGGTGCGAGTGCCGACCCGGACAATTACGCTATTGAAGATTGGGAAATCCAGTTGATGCTGGACGAAGGCGAGAAGCTTGTCCCCAGTTTTAAGCACTTCCGGGCGTGCGAGCCTGGGCCGGGGTTCGTCCACTGTACCAGGAAAAAGCCGAGGGGGCCGACCTGCGCGACGTGACCCGTAAATATACCCTGCTCGATCACACCCCGCGTGATGGGGTGGATAATTTTGTCACCATCACCGGCGGCAAATGGACCACCTATCGGCTGATGGCCGAAGAGACGGTGGACCTGGTCTGCCGGAAACTGGGCACAGAGCGGCCCTGCCAGACAGCCACCACTGTGCTCAAAAGCCCCGGCGACAAGAAATTTTTTACCCTGGGCCAACGCCTGGCCAAAATCGAGTCGGGCGAATGGGGCGGCCAGCTTATCTGCGAATGTGAACTGGTTACTCGTCCCCAAATCGAAGAGCACCTGACCCACGACCCGACCAACATCATTAACAACCTCCGGCGTGATTTGCGCCTGGGCATGGGTCCCTGCCAGGGCGGCTTTTGCACCTATCGGGCCGCCGGGATTATGAACGAGCACAAGCGGCTTTCGGCTCCAGCGACCAACAAAGCCCTGGTGGACTTTTTACAGGAACGCTGGAAAGGGGTCCAATCGGTGCTGTGGGGCCAGCATTTGCGCCAGATGCAGCTCGACGAGGGCATTTACCTGGGCCTGTTGGGCCTGGACAAACTGCCCACCGAACTCAGCGGCCTGGACCGAGGCCGCATCGGCGAAGTGGAGACGGAAGGGTATTTTGAATTAGAAACACAAAGTTAGAAAAAAGGTAACTGCTCAGCCATCATGTCATTTCGAGGCCGTAGGCCGACGCGAAGCGTCCCTACTACGCTCCAGAGGCATCAGAGATTTCTCCCTTCGGTCGAAATGACATGCCTGAGTTGTTACGTTACAGGAAAAAGCTATGTCTCGCTATGATGTTATTGTCATTGGAGCCGGGCTGGCCGGGCTGACCACAGCCTGCCAACTGGCCCAACATAATAAAAAAGTTTTGGTAACTGCCACCGGGATTGGGGCGCTGCTGTTAGCTTCGGGCTGTATTGATGTGCTGGGGTTTCAACCCGCCGGCTCGATGGAGCCGGTCAAGAACCCGGCCGGCAAACTGGACGACTTTTTGACCGAGCGGCCCAACCATCCCTACGGCATTGTCGGGCGAGCCAACCTGGAAGCCGGGATCACCAATTTCCTCAAGCTGGTCAATCAACAGAGCCTGGATTACCAGGGCGACTTCAGCCGCAACTGGTTGCTGCCCAGCGCCGCCGGAGCGGTTCACCCCACCTGTCTGGCCCCGGCTTCACTGGCTAAAGGAGACTTAAGCAGCCGGGACAGTATGCTCATTGTCGGCTTCAGCCAGATGCGTGATTTCTATCCCACTTTGATTAGCCAAAACCTTAACGAGCAGGATTTGGTCAAAGCTGAGTCTTGCATGATTGATGTCACCATTCCGCGGGCGGGTAAAGTGGATGTGGTTCCGACGGAAGTTGCCCATGCCTTTGAAAGAGCCGATTTCAGGCGCGAGGTTATCAAGGCGGTCAAAAGTCAAAGTAAAGGCTTCAAACGGATTGGCTTTCCGGCTATGCTGGGAGTGCAGCAGCACCGCGAGGTAGTGGCCGATTTGGAAAAGGGGCTGGACAAACCTGTGTTTGAGATCAGCGCCCTGCCGCCTTCGATACCGGGCCGGCGCTTGTACGAAGCGTTGAAGGGAGCTTTTTTGCAAGCCGGCGGCAAGCTGATTATCAGCGGCAAAATTGTCGCCGGGACCATCGAGGCTGGCCGGGTGACGCAGGTGCAACTGGAAACCATCAGCCGTATCAAGCCGATCCAGGCCCAACATTACGTTTTAGCCACCGGCGGCCTTTTTGGCGGCGGTCTGGCCGCCCATCAGGATGGCAATGTGACCGAGCAGGTTTTTGGTCTGCCCATTACCGCCGAAACCAACCGGCACAAGTGGTTCAACCAGCACTTTGTTTCGTCCGAGGGCCAGCCCATTTTTAATTACGGGGTCAAAGTTAACGAGCGCTTGAACCCGGTCAACGGCAGCGCTGTCCCTCTGGCCGAAAACCTGTACGCCGTCGGCGCGATTTTAGCCGAGTCGGAATGGGCGCACGGGCGCACCGGAGATGGTTTGGCGGTGGCGACGGCGGCCGCGGTGGTCAAGCAAATTGGTTAGGTAAGGAACAGGAGTTTTTTGTGAGCACAGAAACTTTGGATGACATCACGTTGTCCATCTTTCATCAAGTTCAAAACAGCGCGGATTTGTGCGTTAAATGCAATATTTGTACGTCTCACTGCCCGGTTGCCAACGTTACCCCCAAATTTCCCGGCCCCAAATTTGTGGGACCGCAGGCGCAGCGCTTCCGCAATCCGCACGAAATCTCGGTGGACGACAGCCTGGATTATTGCAGCGGCTGCGGGGTTTGCACCATGGTCTGCCCGCACGAAGTCAAAGTGATGGAGATGAACGCCAAGGCCCGCTATAAGCTCTACCAGCGCCGGGGCATTCCGCTGCGAAACCGGCTGCTGGGCCGTTCCGAGTTGATGGGCCAACTGGCCAGCCCCGTCGCGCCGATTGCCAATTTTATGGCTCATCTGAAACCGCTGCGAATTCTGGCCGAGATGATGATGGGCGTCCACCGCGATGCGCCGCTGCCGCCCTTCTCCTTTGAAACGTTTCGGGGCTGGTACAAGGGTATCCACCAAAAAAGGAACGGGCGCAAAAAGACCGGCCAACAGGTGGTTTATTTCCACGGCTGTAGCACGGCTTATTTTGAGCCGCATGTGGGCAAGGCGGCTGTGGCCGTACTGGAGCACAACGGCTTTGACGTCATTGTGCCGGAGCAAGTTTGCTGCGGCCTGCCCATGCTCTCCAACGCCGAATTTGATGCGGCCTGCCATAACGCTGAAAAGAATGTCAATTCGCTGGTCAAGTACGCCCGTCAGGGCATCCCAATTGTCGGCACTTCGACAAGCTGCACCCTTTCGCTCAAATCCGATTACCGCCATATTCTCGACCTGAACACCGAACCGTATGAACTGGTGGCCCGGCACACCTACGACATTTGCGAATTTCTGCTCGATTTGGCCGACGCCGGTGAACTCAAGACCGATTTCAAAGCGGTTGAAACCACCCTGCCCTACCATTCACCATGCCAGCTCAAAGCCCACAATATGGGTCTGCCGGCGATTGATTTGATGGAGATGATCCCCGGCGTCAACATTCAGCACGTTCAGGCCGAGTGCTGCGGCATTGCCGGGACGTATGGCTATAAGAAGGAAAAATACCAGATTGGGATGGATGTCGGCAAACCGTTGTTCGATCAGGTCAAAGCGTCCGGCTCAAAGGTGGCTGTGTGCGACAGCGAAACCTGCCGCTGGCAGATTGCTCACGCCACCGGAGCCAAAATGATCCATCCGGTTGAGTTGCTGGCCCAGGCGTATGGGCTGGAGTATTGACCGGGGACAGGAGACCGGAGACCGGGAATCTCGGTCTAATGCCCAAATTGCCGGTCATCGGTCTCTCATCCCCGGTCCTTTGGATGAGTGGGAAAGCCGCTGGGCGGCTTATGATGAACCCACCTATCAGGTGGTTTTAAGTTATATCCGGCCTGAAGATGTGGTTCTGGATATTGGGGCGGGTGATTTACGGCTGGCCCGGCGGATGGCCTCCATCGCCCGGCACATTTATGCCATTGAAATGCAGCCCGCGTTATTGGCTCATCAAGGGTCGCTGCCTGCAAACCTGACTGTGCTCTGCGCTGATGCTCGTTCTATTCCCTGGGCCAGGGGCATTACGGTGGGGGTGCTTTTGATGCGCCACTGCACCCACGTCGGTTTGTATGCTGCGCGGCTGCGGGCAGCGGGCTGTGAGCGCTTGATTACCAATGCCCGCTGGGGCATGGGGGTTGAGCAGATGGATTTGGGACCGCGCCGCCCCTGGCCCTCGGTTGAGATTGGTTGGTATGCCTGCTTGTGTGGTCAAACCGGCTTTGTAACTGGTCCGCCGGAGCTACTAACTGAAGAACGAATGGACCAGGTTAACGAAACGGAAAACTGCCCGGCTTGTTTGCCGTACCGATGACAATGAGCATTCAGGCAACAGAGTAGCGGATGTCTAAATACATTATTGCCTTAGACCAGAGCACACACGATACCAGTTGTGTCATCTTTAATCGTCACGGTAAAGTAGTCAGCCGGCACACCTTAAAACATCGCCAATTTCATCCCGAAGCGGGCTGGCTGGAACATTATCCTTTAGAAATCTGGGCCAATACCCAGGTGGTGATCAAAAGCGCTATGGCTAAGGCCGGCCTCAAAGCCGGAGATATTGCCGCCATTGGCCTGGCCAATCAGCGGGAGACAACCGTTGTTTGGGATAAAACAACGGGTAAACCTTACCATAATGCTATCGTCTGGCGGGACATTCGGACCGTAGAAATTTGCCAGCAGTTGGCACGCGATGGGGGGCAAGACCGCTTCCGGCTGCAAGTCGGACTGCCTGTAGCGCCCTATTTTTCGGCCCCCAAACTCAAGTGGCTGCTGGATAATGTCGAGGGGCTGCGGGAAGCAGCTGAACGGGGTGAGGCTGTTTTTGGAAATATGGACGCCTGGCTGGTTTGGAATTTAACCGGCGGGACAAAAGGCGGCGTCCACATCACCGATGTGACCAACGCATCACGGACGATGTTGATGAACCTGGCCACCACCACCTGGAATGACAACATCTGCCGGCTGCTGACCATTCCGCGCAAGATGCTGCCCGAAATCCGGCCTTCCAGCGATCCCGGCATCTACGGTTATACCCAATCGGATGGATTTCTGGAAGGCAGTGTCCCGATTTGTGGCATTCTGGGTTCGCAGCAGGCCGCGGCGGTGGGCTTGATTTGCTTGAGTCCGCGTGAAACAAAAAACAGTTATGACGGGGCATCTTTCGCCATTATGAACACCGGAACGCGGATCATTCCTTCCCGGCGGGGCTTGCTGACCACGGTTTGTTATAAATTTGGCGATCAACCCACCGTTTATGCCCTGGAAGGCTCGATTGCTTTTACCGGCCTCATCATCGAATGGCTGCGAGACAATTTGAAGCTGATTGAAAAGGTGGCCGATATCGAAGCGCTGGCCAAAACTGTTGAAGACAACGGCGATGTTTACTTTGTGCCGGCCTTTAACGGCCTGTTTGCTCCTTATTGGCGCAATGATGCACGCGGGATTATGGTCGGGTTGACCCGTTTTGCCAACCGAGGTCATCTCGCCAGAGCCGCCCTGGAATCCATTGCCTATCAAACCCGTGACATCCTGGACGCCATGGAAGCCGACATGGGCACCGAACTGATTACCTTAAAAGTTGATGGAACAATGACTTCGATGGACCTGCTGATGCAATTCCAGGCAGATATTTTAGGCATCCCGGTGGTCCGGCTAAAAGTGAGCGAAACCACCGCTCTGGGCGCGGCCTACGCCGCCGGCTTGGCCGTCGGCTTTTGGCGGGATATGACCGAAATACAGCAAAAATGGTCGGTGGACAAAGTCTGGAAGCCGGGGATGAGCCGCGAGACACGGGCCAAATTTTACAAAAGATGGCAGAAAGCAGTTGCCCGCTCACTGGAGTGGGTCAACCAGACCTCTGTAACAGCTAAAGAAGAAGGTCTTGTACCCTTAAACCACTAAGGATAAAAAGTTATGGCAAAACGCCGCTCCAACCAATTAACACCGGCAGCGCAACAGACTATCTTGATGAAACGGCGCACCATGCTGCTGGGCATTTTGTGGGCATTTGTAGTTATTGTCGCTGTCTTGTATGGCTATTCCCACGGCTATCCCCTGGTGGCGGCGGGTCAAACAGTGCAGGGCATTTTAGTAGGGCTGGCTTATGGCGTGGGAGCTTTGCTGGCCGTCATGATTGCTTTTTTTCTTAATCGAAAACTGAGGGGGTTATAACCACCGATGATAGGAATAGTGATTGTCTCACACAGCCATTTGTTGGCCCAAGGGGTTCAAGAGATGGCCTTGCAAATGTCGCAAAATCTGGTTAAAATTGAGGCTGCCGGCGGCGTAGATGACCGAACCATCGGCACCAATGCCGAACGGATTCAACAGGCTATTGAAAATGTTTATTCCCCCGACGGGGTTCTAATCTTGTTTGATTTAGGCAGCGCCCTGTACAGCACCGAGATAGCCATTGATAATTTGCCCCCGGAACAGCGATCCCACATAAAAGTCAGCAGCGCTCACCTGGTAGAAGGGGCTATTGTGGCCGCAGTTGAGGCCTCGCTGGGGCGTACTCTGGAAGAAGTCAATGAGGCGGCGGAAGCTGTCAAAGATATGCAAAAACTGGTCTAACTATACTGGGAAGCCAAAGGATTGATCACGTGCAATCAAATTCTTTCACTATTCAAAACGAAGTTGGACTCCATGCCCGTCCGGCGGCGCTGTTTGTGCAAACATCGGCCAAATTCAAATCCAAAATCAAGGTAAGAAATGCTACCAGGGGAACGCCCTTTATGGACGCCAAAAGCATCCTGAGCGTTTTGGGGTTAGGGGTAGCCAAAGGACACCAGATTGAAGTTACGGCTGAAGGGGAGGATGAGCAGGTTGCTCTGGAAATAATCGCCCAACTAATCGCCAATAATTTTTCTGAGTCGGCGGCGACTTAATCAATCTTTTGTGGCAAATAGAATATGTCTGAGGATAAACTTGCCCTATTGGCTAAGGTGGCCAGCCTTTACTACGAAAAAAATCTAACTCAGGCAGAAATTGCTCAACGCCTCAATATTTCTCGCCCCCAGGTGTCGCGACTTCTGACCGAAGGACGCCAGGAAGGTGTGGTCGAAATTATTATTCACCACCCTGCCCCCAAATCCTCCTCACTGGAGCAGGAGTTAATTGATCGTTTTGCCCTGAAAGAAATAAAAATTTTGGTCACCGGACCTATTGGCTATGCTCAACTGGTTGAGCGGCTGGGGGTGCTGGCTGCGCGCCACATGGAAGAGCGGCTGGAAGATGATATGATCCTGGGGATTTCCTGGAATACAGGGGTGTACCAGGTGGTTAACGCTCTGCGGGCGGCCCGTCAAAAAAAGGTCACGGTGGTCCAGCTCACCGGCGCCGTCGGCTCGATTAACCCGTTGATTGACGGCCCCGACCTGACCCGCTGGCTGGCCCAAACCCTGGGCGGACAATACAAATATTTACCCGCGCCGCTTCTGGTCGAAAGCCCGGCCACCCGCGAGGCGCTGCTGCAAGACCGATCCATCCGCGAATCTATGGCTTTGCTGGACCAGATGGATATGGCCCTGATTGGCATTGGCAGTCTCTCGCCGGCCCTGTCCAGCCTGCTGTTGGCCGACTACATCACCGAGGCCGAACTGCGCGAAATCATCCGCCAGGGCGGCGTCGGCGATATTTGTTCTCACCATTTCGACCTGCGCGGCCAGATTTTGCCGCTGGAACTGCACCAGCGACTGATTGGCGTCTCGCTCGACACCCTCAAAAAGACGCCTTATGTGATTGGCGTCGGTGGCGGTATTGACAAAGCCTCTGCCGTGCTGGGAGCGCTCCGGCTGGGGGTAATTGACTGCCTGATCACCGACGAAATTGCCGCGCGGCCGTTTTGAAGATGTCAGCCTGATCACCATCTGCAAACCTCGCAGACACCGAGGAAACTTACTTGAAACTTTTGATTATGGGAGCCGGGGCCATAGGGGGTTTCGTCGGCGGGGCGCTGGTCGCCGCCGGCCATAGGGTGACTCTGGTGGGCCGGCCGCCCTGATGCGAAAAATCGCCCAAACGGGGTTAACCCTGCGACGGCCCAATTTGCCCGCCCAAAACGTCTTTCCGGCCACAACGACCGAAGTTCCTGCGGACGCAGACTACGACTTTATTTTACTCACCGTCAAAGCGCCCGACACAGCCCAGGCCAGCAAAGAGTTGTCCGGCCTGGCTCCCAAAACTTATATCGTTTCCCTGCAAAACGGCATCGGCAACGAGGAACAACTGGCCGCCGCCTTTGGCCCGGAGCGGGTGATCGCCGGAACCATAACCATCCCCATTCAGTCGCCGGAGCCGGGCGTGATCGAAGTGAGCAAGCCCAAAGGTGGGCTGGGATTGGCGGCCCTGCACCCTGGTCAACCGGTTCAAGCATTGGCTACAGCCCTCACTGAAGCCGGCCTGCCCACCCCGGTTTATGATGATTACCGGGCCATGAAATGGTCCAAATTATTGCTCAACATCGTCACCAATGCCTCTTCGGCCATCCTCGACCTGCCCCCGGCGGCCATCATCGCCCAGCCGGAGCTGTTCGATCTGGAAATTCGGGCGCTGCAAGAAGGTACTGCGGTGATGCAGGCGCAGGGCATCCGGGCAGTCAAACTGCCCGGCTATCCGGTTGACCTGTTGGGCCGGCTTCTATCGGCCCGCTGGCTGCCGCTGACGCTCAGCCGTGCGCTCCTCCGCCCTGCAATGGCCAGCGGACGCGGCACAAAAATGCCGTCGCTGCATATTGATCTGTCCGCCGGACGCTCCACCTCCGAGATTGGGGTGTTGAACGGCGCGATAGTCGAAGCCGGGCGGAAGGCAGGCGTCGCCACGCCGGTTAATTGGGCGCTGACCGAAATTTTGAGCGGGCTGGTAGCGGGGCAGTTAAACTGGGCGGATTATCGCAATCAGCCGGAGAAGTTACTCAAAACGGTCACGAGCAAACAAAATTCAATATTTTAAGAGGTCTCAACCATGCACAAAATTATGGGCATCCCCGCCAGCATGGGCATTGCCATTGGCCCCATCTTTATCTATCAGCCGGAAACGCCCGTAGTCGAACGGCGCACCATCGCCGATACTTCTGCCGAAATCGCCCGGCTTGATACCATCATCGCCATTGCCAGTGTCGAATTGCAGGCGCTCAAAATCAAAACCGAGGCGGCAGCGGGAACCGAAGAAGCCGAGATTTTTGAAGTTCACCGCATGTTTCTGGAAGACCCCGCTTTTGCCGGAACCATCAAAGAAGCCATCGAAACCGACAAAATTAACGCCGAAGCCGCAGTCAGCCAGACCGTTGCCACACTCGTCACTCAATTCGAGAGCCTGGACGACGACTATTTTCGCCAGCGGGCCACCGACATCAAAGATGTGGGCCACCGCCTGCTCCGGCTGCTCACCGGCGCGGGCGGCAGCAGTCTGGCCGATCTGTCCAGCCCGGCCATCATCCTGGCCGCCGATTTGACCCGTCCGATACGGCTACGGTTGACCGCCGGATGGTGCTGGGGTTTGGGACAGCCACCGGCGGCGCAACCTCGCACACGGCCATCCTGTCGCGCAGTTTGGGTATTCCGGCGGTGGTGGGGCTGGGGCCGGAAGCGCTTTATCTGGCTTCCACCGACCAATTGATCCTGGACGGCAACAGCGGCGAGGTCTGGGTCAACCCCGACGCCGCGACCACTGCCGCCTTTGAAGAACGCCGCCAAACTCAACTACGGGAACAGACCGAGACCTTGCGCCACGCCCACCAGCCGGCCATCACCACCGATGGGTGGCAGGTTGAAATCGCGGCCAATATCGGCAGTCTGGCCGACGCCCAACACGCCATTGATATGGGCGCGGAAGGGGTGGGGCTGCTGCGAACCGAATTTCTCTTTTTGGCACGCAATACCCTGCCCAGCGAAGAAGAACAGTACCATGCGTTACGGGCCATCGCCGATGTGTTCCACCAGCGGCCGCTGGTGGTGCGCACGCTGGATGCCGGCGGCGACAAGCAAATTCCTTATCTGGATATGCCGATTGAGCAAAACCCTTTCCTGGGCCGGCGGGCCATCCGCCTGACCCTGGCCGAACCCCAGTTGTTACAGGCCCAACTGCGGGCTATTTTGCGGGCCGGGCATGAGCGCAACATTAAAATTATGTTCCCCATGATCGGCTCGATCAGCGAACTGCGCCAGTGCCGCGCCCAACTCGAACAGGCTCAGGCGGCTTTGGCTGTAGCGGGGACTCCCCAGGCCGAGTCGCCGGAGGTGGGCATTATGGTTGAGATTCCCGCCGCCGCCATCCTGGCCGACGCGCTGGCCCCGCTGGTAGATTTCTTCAGTATTGGCACCAATGACCTGGCCCAATACACCCTGGCCGCCGACCGCACCAATCCCCTGGTAGCCCCCCTGGCCGACCCGCTCCACCCGGCGGTGCTGCATCTGATCCGGCAGGTGATCGAAGCCGGGCACAGGCACGGCAAATGGGTGGGCATGTGCGGCGAGCTGGCCGGCAATCCCCTGGCTGTGCCGGTCCTGCTGGGCCTGGGCTTGGATGAGTTCAGCATGACTGCTTCAGCCATTCCGGCGGCCAAAGCGCTCATCCGCGCCCTGTCTGTGCCGCAAGCGCAGGAGCGAGCCAACCGGTGTTTGCAGCTTACCGACCTGGCCGACGTGCAGCAATTTTTAAGCCAGCCATTTTGACACCGCCGCTTTTTACGAATATACTTGGCACAATTCACCCCAACTTGGAGCAACCCTTGAACTACATTCTGGCAGTGGCAGCAATCTTGATCGCCTATCTTTTTGGCTCGATTCCGGTGGGCTATCTGGTGGCCCGGCTGTATGGGGTTGATGTGACGGCTTCGGGCAGCGGACGAACCGGCGGCACCAATGTGTTACGCTCGGTGGGACCGGTGGCGGCAGCGTTGACGGTGACAGGCGATATTCTAAAGGGATTGATCCCGGTTTTTCTGCTGGCAACGGTGGCGCATCCGCTGGTTACGGCGCTGGCGGCGACGGCTACGGTGATTGGACACAACCATTCCCTGTTCCTCCATTTTCGGGGCGGGGTGGGCGCTGGCACGGCAATGGGTGCGCTGGCCGGCCTTGATTTTTGGGGCGCGCTGGCGGTTGCCGCCGCCGGACTGATTGCCTTGGGAGTCAGCCGGTATGCCTCGGTGCTTTCAACGACGATAGCCGTTGCCACTGTACTTGTTTTGATCATTTTTGCCAGTCTCGGTAACATCCCCTATACTTATATTGTTTCGGGGGTGCTGACCATGCTGGTTATGTTCAACGCTCTCCGCCCTAACTTTGCCCGGCTGCGGGCCGGAACCGAACGCAAAGTAGGCCAAAAACCCGAAAATATTGTGCGGGTTTCAACCCATCATTAAATTTCTGGATTTGTTTTCAGGGGGTTTCGACAAGTAGTTAATTCAATCGAACCCAAATAGCGAGCGCTACAACAAAGGCGTTGTGGCGCTCTTATTTTAAACCAGGTTAACAAACTCTATTTGCGGCCACATATTTTTCTAAATTTCCTACATGTAGTATCATGGCTGTACTAGACCACAACATCTAGTGAAAGAGGTGAGGATGGTCTATATCTATTGAAAGTTATAAATTGTAGTAAGGATAGAGAAATATCTATTCCTGAAAAATGGTTTTTGGTAGAGCTAAAGACACTTGGGAGAGATAGGAGATGAATCGGAGATATTCTATTGCTATTGCTGGCAACATGGGGGTCGGCAAAAGTACCCTGACCCGCCTGCTGGCCAAAGATTTTGGCTGGACCCCTTTTATGAAGCGGTGGATGACAATCCTTACCTGGCCGATTTTTACAAAGATATGCGCCAGTGGAGTTTTCACTCGCAGGTTTTCTTCTTATCGCGCCGGCTGCGCCACCAGCGCGAAATTGCCAATCATCCGGACCGGTGGTGCAAGACGCAGCATCTACGAAGACGCCGAGATTTTGCCCGCAACCTGCACCAGCGGGGCAATATGAGCCAACGCGATTATCAAGTTTATCGCGATCTCTATGATGAATTCATTCAGTTTTTACCCCGGCCCGATCTGGTGGTCTATCTTAAAGCCAGCCTGCCCACCCTCATCGAGCGGATTCACCGCCGGGGCCGCGACTTTGAGCAGGATGTTTCGCCCCTCTACTTGCAGCAGCTCAATGAATTGTACAACGCCTGGATTGAAGATTTTACCCTGTGCCCTATCCTGACCGTACCTGCCGACAATCTTGATTTTGTCCGCTTCCGCCAGGATTTTACCCTGATTAGAGCGAAAATCATGGAAAAGTTAGGCGGTCGGGAGAAAGTCTATTTTTAAACTTTAGCATTTGAAGCAAAAAAGCCTCGCCTCTTAAAGAGGCGAGGCTTTTCTTAATTTAAGGTGATTACTAGAGTTTCACCACGTTGCTGGCCTGGGGGCCTTTGGCGCTTTGTTCTACTGAGAACTCCACGCGATCTCCCTCCTCCAGATTGCGGAAACCATCCGCTTGGATGGCCGAGTAATGTACAAAGACATCAGGGCCGTCGTTGCGGGTGATAAAGCCGTACCCTTTGGAGCCGTTAAACCACTTAACGGTACCGGTAATCCGCTCGCTCATGGGGGATCTTCCTCCTTCCCTACAAGTTTCATAGGGCAGTCCCCATTTTTCGGCTCGCAAAACACGCTTGAAGCTTGAAGAGCGGGGCGTTTACTTGACGTAGCAGAAACTCGGGAATGATGCAACCTACTGCATCCAAGTGTAACATATAGACAAAAATCCGTCAAATGTTTCTATGTCAACCTCAGCAATTCTCAGTTGAAAAAAATTAAGAAGAAAAATCTGTGTTTATCCGCCTTTATCCGTGAGCCAACCCTTTTTCTTCGGAGCTCCTTGAAATCCATCTTGAGCTTTAAAAATTATCTGAGATCATCTGGGTCTATCTATGGACTCAAAAGTCAAAAACGCGCCGGCTGACACCCACCGGCGCGTTTTTCTTTGCTTACAAAAGCAGCCCCGGCCTTTCGAGGGCCTGCTTCAAGGCAGCCAAAAATCGCCCGGCAATGGCCCCGTCAATAACCCGGTGATCGGCGGTGAGGGTGAAGCTGGACATGGGCTTGACCACAATCTGGTCGTCCTCGGTCACAATGGCCCGCTTGACGGTGCGCCCTACGGCCAGAATGGCAGCCTGGGGCGGGTTGATGATCGCGGTAAACTGCTCCACGCCGAACATGCCCAGGTTGGAAATGGTAAAAGTACCGCCGCGCAGTTCTTCGGGGCGCAGCTTGCCTTCACGGGCGCGGACGCCGAGATCGTTCAATTGCGCGGCGATGTCGGGCAGGCTCAGGCGGTCGGCCTGGGGAATGACCGGCACAATCAGGCCGGCGTCAACCGCCACCGCCACGCCGATATTGATCTCAGCCCATTCCAGAATACTGTCCCCATTGAACGAGGCGTTGACCTCCGGCTGCCGCGCCAGCGCCCAGGCGCAAGCCTTCACCAGCAGCGCCGTCAGGGTGACGCGCGGCCCCTCGGAACCGGCGGCCCGTGTGTCGTCCACCATTTGCTGCGCCCGGCTCATCTCCACCTCCAGACTGACGGTAAACTGCGGAATATCGCGGGCCGCAGCAGTCAGCCGCTCGGCGATGGTGCGGCGCATGCTGGTCAGAGGGACGGTACGGCGCAAGGCCGGCTGCCCGGCGGAACTACTGACCGGCGCAGGCGGCGACTCGACCGGGGCGGGGGTTGGGGCGGACGGTTGGATCACTGCCGCCATCTGCCAGACATCCGCCGATTGGATACGGCCACCCGGCCCGCTGCCGTTTACTGCTTGCAGGTCAAAGTTCAGTTCGCGGGCCAGCCGCCGGGCCGCAGGGACCGCCCGGATTTTGCCGGATGGAGCGGTCTGGTTGCCCAGGTAGCTGGTCACGTCCGCCCCTCTGACCCGCTCGCCGGATGCGATAGGGGCGACAGATTGCAGATTGAGTTGATGCGCTTCGGCGATGCGTTGGGCCAGGGCGTCGCCTTGACCTGGCCATCGGCAGCCGGAGCGGACGGTTGGGCTTCTGCCGGGGCAGCGGCAGGTTGGGCCGGACTCCCACCCGGCAGAGCCTCGCCGGGCTTGAGCAGAAAAGCAATAACCTGGCCGATGGGCACCACGTCGCCGGGGCCGACCTTGATCCCGGCCAGGATGCCGGCCGCCGGAGCTTCGACTTCCATGGTGATCTTGTCGGTTTCAATCTCCAGCAGCGGCTCACCTTTTTCCACCGAGTCGCCTTCATTCTTGAGCCAGCGAGCTACGGTGCCGGTCTCCTGGGCCATTTCAAATTTGGGCATAATTACTTGTTTAGCCATATATTATTACCATGTCAGATTTAAAACTACTCACTCCCCAATGTCATTTCGAGGCCACAGGCCGAGAAATCTCCTGGATGCTACATAAGCAATGAGGGATTTCTCCCCGCTTCGCGGGTCGAAATGACATGCCTGAGGTGTTACTCAAATTTGATATTTGACCAGCTTGCGGGCCGCTTCGACGATGTTTTCCACCTGCGGGACCATCGCCCGTTCCAGGTTGCGATTGTACGGCACGGGCACATCGGCCCCGCCGAGGCGGACAATCGGCGCTTCCAGGTAAGCAAACGCCTCGCTCTGGCCGATCATCGCCGCGATTTCGCCGCCAAAGCCGCCGATCAACGGGGCTTCGTGGACGACGATCAGCCGGCCTGTTTTCTTGACCGAGGCGGTGATGGTCGCTTCGTCATAAGGCTTGAGCGTGCGCGGGTCAATCACTTCCACCTCAATCCCTTCTTTCGCCAACTGTGCCGCTGCTTCCAGAGCGCGGGGGACCATCACCCCGATGGCGACGATGGTCAGATCGGTTCCGCTGCGCTTGATGTCGGCCTGGCCGAGCGGAATGATGTAAGGCTCATCCGGCACGTAACCTTTGGTTTTATACAACAGCTTGCTCTCGACAAACATAATCGGGTTGTTATCGGCAATGGCGGCGAGGAGGAGTCCTTTGGCGTCATAAGCGGTGCTGGGCATGACCACTTTCACCCCCGGCACATTGATAAACCAGGCTTCCAGGCTCTCGGAGTGCTGGGCCGCCGCGCCGGTCCCGGAGCCAGCGGGCAGACGCATAACCATCGAGACGTGGGCTTTGCCGCCGAACATATACCGGATTTTGGCCCCTTGCAGCACAATCTGCTCCATCGAGAGGGTCACAAAATCCATAAACTGCATCTCGGCGATAGCCCGCATGCCGGTCATCCCGGCCCCGATGGCCGTCCCGGCGATATTATTTTCGGAAATCGGCGTATCGCGGACTCGTTCCGGGCCAAAGCGATCTATCAGGCCGACGGTCACGCCAAACGCGCCGCCGTAAGCGCCGATGTCTTCGCCCAGCATAAAGGCCTGGGGATCGTGTTCCAGGGCCAGGGCCATTGCCTCGCGCAGGGCTTCGGCATAGCTGATCTCGCGCGGGCCAAGCGGTGGATTGATCGGCGTTTGCGGGCCGAAGGTTTCCTGAATCCAGCGGGGTAGAACTTTGGTTGGATTGGCCAGAGCTTCGGGCTCTTCGTAATAGACATATTTGGTCAGGTCCGCCACGTCAGGTTCCGGCTGCACCAGGGCGTATTCGATAGCTTTTTCAATCTCGGCTTCGGCTTTTTCTTTTAAGGTCTGACCTTCGGCCTCACTCAGAAAGCCCCGCTTGATTAACCAGTTTTGATAGCGGGGAATAGGGTCACGCTCCATCCATGCTTTGACTTCGTCTTTGGTGCGGTAAACCTGCTTGTCACTCTTGGAATGGCCGAGGTAACGATATGTGACCAGTTCCACCAGCGAAGGCCCTTCGCCGCGCCGGGCACAGGCTACGGCTTCTTTCACGGCCTCATACGAGGCGAGGGCGTCCATGCCGTCAACTGTGCAGCCGGGCATACTATAGGCCACCGCCCGATCCGCCACATGCGCCACCGACAGCGATCTTTTTACCGACATAGACATGGCATATTGGTTATTTTCGCACACAAAAATGACCGGCAGATTCCAGATCGAAGCCATATTCATGCTTTCGTGAAAATTGGCGGTGTTGGTCGCGCCATCGCCAAAGAAACAAATCACCACCCGGTCCAGGCCTTGCAGCTTGGTGCTCAAACCGGCTCCCACCGCCAGCGGAATCCCGCCCGACACAACGCCGTTGGCTCCTAAACTCCCCAGGGACAGGTCGGCCATGTGCATCGAGCCACCCCGGCCCAAACACACGCCGGTTTCTTTGCCCAGCAGTTCGGCCATCATATCGTTGATATTTTGTCCCTTGGCAATGGCGTGGCCGTGTCCCCGGTGGGTCGAGGTAATTAAATCATCCGGGCGCAGGGCCGCAATCGTGCCCACTGCGGCGGCTTCTTCGCCGACACACAGGTGCATCGTTCCGTGGACATTGCCGGCGGCGTACTGTTCAAAAGACGCCTCCTCGAAGGTGCGGATGAGGTACATCTGGTAGAGCATCTCCCGCAGTTTTTCTGTGGAGAGATCAAGGTTGGTCATCATATCCTGTGGAATGGTTATATCCATCGTAACTCCTTAGTCGTTAAAGCAAACAGTATTTAGGCAAGCAAGGGGGTTAGCAGGAGCACCCTTGCTACCTGTATTTGGCATGGGTATCGTAACCGCTCAACCTGAAAGGTATCGGCTGGTTATTATTTATCAGGGAGTTTACACAGCAATCGCGCTATGCAAAAATTTACGGACCTGTTGAAGGTTTTGCAATTGCAAGCACTGTTGAGCAATGGATTGATTGAGCCTGTTCCCGCGTAAATCTACGCAGCAAGGCTTTGATTGAGAGTATAGCCGTGACCGCCATACTGAACTCAATAAGGCAGTTCCAAGTTTGAATTAAGCCAATAGCAGTCAGGCCGCTGCGGCGCAAAGTAATCATCCGTTGATAAAAACGGCGCATTTGCCAATAAGCCAGCCCAAATTGGATAATCCACAGGACCCCTAAAATTAAGAAAATGAGGCCAGGATTGTTAGTTAATAGCTCCATTGCTGTTTATCCTCCGTGTAAGGCCAAAATCTCGGTGGTGGTGAGGCTGTCGGTAACTAATACACTAATAAAGTCGCCGCGCAAAGCTGCCAGAATGGCCGGGGCTTTGATAGCATTACCGGCTACGGCAATAACGGTGGGGATAGCGTGAATGGTAGCTAAATCCAGACCAATCACGCGGCGATTGGCCGGAAGGTCAACCGGCTTCCCCGTTGCATTAAAATGACGAGACAAAATATCGCCGATGGCCCCAATTTGATGCAAAGCAGCCAAATCTGTTTTGTTTAGATACCCAACACGTTGTAAGCTGGATAAACCGGGATCAAGGGTACCAATACCAATCAAGGCCAGGTCTACCTGACTGGCTTCGAGTAAGGTATCAGCGATGGTCGGGTCCTGTAGTAAAGACTCGGCCAGCGCCTCATCTTTAACCACCAGCGGCGCATGAAGCGCCTGGTAAGCAGCCGATAACTTCTCAGACAGCCAGCGCGCCAGTTCAGAACCGTCGAATACCGGACTGCCGCTGCCAATAGCCCCGGAAATCTGTACAACTTTGACACCCTTCAATTCCACCTTGGGCATGGCCCGGACCACCTGATGAACCGTAGTGCCCGAACCCAGGCCAATTTTTATGTCATCGCGCAAATGATTTTGCAGGCAGCGCGCTCCCAGAATACCTAAACGCTGCCGGAGAAGGTCCTGATCGTCGGGGATATTAGCCAGAACGTAAGCTTGCGAGAGGTTAAATGCTTGAGCGAGGAGAGATTCTAATTCAGCATCTCGTTTAAGGGGAAAGTTAACCTTAATTTCAACCAGGCCCATTTCACGGGCCTCCTGGAGCATTCTGGAAACCATAGAACGAGATTTTCCAATCCGTTCGGCAATAACAGATTGGTCCATGTTATCTTCATAATACCAAGATGCTACTTGTCCCAATAACTCAAGGCGACCATCTTCCATAGTGATCCCTAAAAAACGTGAATTCTCTTTCACAAGTGTGAGGCAATTTTAGACTTTCTCAAAAAATTTGTCAAATAAAAAATGCAAAAATGTGAAAATTTTATAACGTATGTGAAAAATTGACCTTTTATTTGAATGACGTTAAAAGCCCTTTTAATGTTATAATGATCAAAAATCGGCGCAGGGGAGGACAACAATGAGGCAAACAATCCTATTCAGGCAATGGGTCGTATTAGGGCTGGTGGTTTGGCTGACCGGCCTGACGGGTCAGGCAATGGCCCAGCAGCCGGACAGCCATCCAACCGAGATCGGCACAAGTTTCACCTATGAAGGCTACTTGACCGATGAAAACGGCAACCCGCTGGAAGGTGTCTACGACCTTGAATTCAAACTCTACGATGCGCCGAGCGACGGCAATCAGCTTGGGACTGCTGTTGTCAGCGACAATATAACGGTGCTGGAGGGTCGCTTCAGCGTGCCACTGGATTTCGGCAGGCGCATCTTCACCGGCGATACCCGCTACCTGGAAATGGGGCTGCGGCCCGGCAAACGTCTCGATGCTTTCACCCCCCTCCCCGGCCGCCAGCAACTCCCAGTGGCCGCCTATGCCCTGGCCCTGCCCAACCTCTGGACCGAACCCAACCCGACCAGCCCCAACCTGATTGGCGGTCATCGTGATAACAGTGTCACCCGCGGTGTGATCGGCGCGACCATTGCCGGCGGCGGCGCGCCCGGCCAAACCAACCGCATCACCGACGATTACGGCGTGATCGGCGGAGGTCACAACAACCAGGCCGGCGATAATACCGGTCTCACCAGCGATACATCCTTTGCCACAGTCGGCGGCGGGCTGGCCAACAATGCCCTCAGTTCCTACGCCACCGTGGATGGCGGCTGGCTCAATCGCGCCGATGGCCCGTTCTCAACCATTGGTGGGGGCAGTCAAAATAGCACCGGCGACATTTACGCCACAGTCGGCGGCGGGCTGGATAACACCGCCGGCGCTCCGGGCGCGGCGTCGGCGGGGGCTGGCTCAACAACGCCACCGACATCTACGCCGCCATTGGCGGCGGTTACAGTAACAAGGCACATGAAATTTATACGACGGTGGGGGGCGGCAGCTACAACACGTCCGCCGGCTCATGGGCGACGATTGGCGGAGGGTATAACAACAATGCCGGCGGAGGATACAGTGTCATTCCCGGCGGGCAGGATAATCGAGCGGAGGGTGATTTCAGCTTTGCCGCCGGACAACAGGCCCAGGCCAACAGTCCTGGCTGCTTTGTTTGGGCCGATGCCAGCAAGACCGACTTGCCCTGCAACACCCCCAACCGCTTTATGGTTCGGGCTACCGGCGGAGTCTATTTTTTCACCAGCGTTGATCAGAACTCCGGCGCAGCCCTGCCGCCCGGCAGCGGCTCCTGGGCTACCTGGAGCGACCGCCAGGCCAAAGCTAATTTTGCGCCGGTGGATGGTCAGGCTATTCTGACCCGCCTGAGCGCCTTATCCATCCAAACCTGGAATTACAAAACGCAGGACTCCGCGATTCGCCACATTGGGCCGACGGCCCAGGATTTTCAGGCCGCTTTTAGCCTGGGGGAGGATAACCGGCACATCAGCACTGTAGACGCCGACGGCGTAGCCCTGGCCGCCATTCAAGCGCTGCATCAATTGGCTCAAGACCAGGCAGCCCAGCTTGCCGCCCAGCAGGCGCAAATCGCAACCCTGGAAGCACGGTTGGCAGCATTAGAAACATTGCTAAAAAACCATATTGAACACAAGTAAGCAAATGCTGATTGACTGACAGATTCACTATCTCACCACTGACGCGAAACGCACCAAAAACGCAGAGTCTTTTTATAAACCTCTCGGCGGACTTTGCACTCTCGGCGGTTAGTTTGAACTACAAAGTTAAAGTAGCCAGTCCCAAATTTATCATCCCCAATGTGCTATGCCTCGTTTTGATCTTTAACAACCTGCCAGCCAGAGTTTCTGTAAATTTTTCGCAAAGGTTTAACAAAATAGCCGTTCAACCACCCAAAATGGGAGGCTGACAAGTGTAGTCGGCTAACCTTTTGCCGATATTTATATATGGTATATTTTGATTGAGTGACGACTCCTCACAAAATAACCTTTGAGGATAGCTGCAACAAGGACAGGCTTATGATTAACTTAGCGGAAAACACCCAGGTTTTATCTCCGACGGATACTGTTACAGGCGAGGCTCATTATTGGAAGATCATGATTGTTGACGATCACCCGATGACCCATCAACTCGCTAAATACACTCTCCAATCCCTGATTTTCAAAGATAAATCTCTAAAATTTATTTCGGCCTACTCCAGCGACGAAGCCCGGCGTTTAATTGAGGCCCATCCCGATACCGCCCTTATTCTGTTAGATATGGTCATGGAGGAAGATGACTCCGGTCTGAGAATAGCCGATTACATCCGCAATACCCTTGAGAATAAGTTGGTTCGCCTTATTTTGTGGACTGGGACAACCGAAAAGAGAGCCATCGAGAAGATTATTATCGAATATGACTTGAACGATTACAAAAATAAAGTTGACTTATCCCTCCATGAGATGGTGGTAACGGTCCTGGTTTCGTTAAAATCGTATTACGATTTAATGGCCCTTGAAACCAACCGCCGGAAGTTGGTCGAACTATCGGTAAATCTGGCGGCTCAAACCGCCGAATTGCAATCGCTCAATGAGCAATTAGAAGGTGAGGTGACCGAACGCAAACAAATTATCGTCCAACGCGAAGAGCTGTTGGAAGCCGAACACGAACAGCGGCTGCTGGCCGAGACCCTCTCCGAAGCAACCTTAACCCTGACCTCACAACTCAGCCAGGCCGCAGTTTTGGAGGAGATTTTAGGCCAGATGCAGCGCCTGGTGCCCTATGGAAATGCCCATTTGATGTTTCTGGAGGGTCAGCAACTGCGTATCGCGGCCTGGCGCGGTTACGAAGGAGTCGGCAGCGAAGGATTAATTCCTTATCTGGTCCAATCGCTGGCCGATGTCCCCACAGATGCCGAAGCTATTCGATTGCGGCGACCCATCGTTATAAAAAATACCCACGAAGATCCTCGCTGGGTAGTTATT
>JAAUSP010000353.1 GCA_012032575.1 Anaerolineales bacterium
GTAGGATTTTAGTTTTTCGGCAAAGGCGATGCTGGGCCGAACCGTCGGCCCGAATGGGTCAGCCCCTTCGTGGATATTCCAGGGGCCGAAAGAGAAACGAAATGTACCGGGCATGGTGAAACTCCTTTGTTTATGAAATTTCGGAGAGGGGATGAGACGATGATCCGGGGGGGCGATGAGGCGAGGCTTTATTACGTTCTCGTCTCACCCATCCTCGCCTCTTCGCTTCTATCTTAGCCTTTTCAACCAGAAAGTCAAACTTTTTGACAATCGGGCATTTTCTATTCTGAGTTAAGCAGTAAAAAATATGAACCACAGACAGATTTCACAAAGTATTTTTTGTCCTGCTGTGTAATCCGTGCGCGTTCGCGTCTGTGGTTGGTTTTTAGACAAAACGCTTCAACTGCGTAACTGCTATCTATTTCTCAAAGGCGAAGAATAACTGCTTATCTGCCCGCCGGACAGCCGGGGGATAAACCCGATCCTCGTTCAACTCCGTGCCGCTGTGCTGGCCCAGCAAACGCCAGCCGGCGCTGGTCGCATCTTCGATCAACTCGTCGGTCTGGTACACGTGATAATAGATCAACCCCGGTGTGCTTTGCAGGCTGAACTGGGCCACCTGCGTATCACCCGGCTCCGCCCCAGTGGGGGTGAAGCGCCGCACGGCGTCAACCACACCCGGCCAGGTTCGCCAGCGGAGCGTTCGCGCCAGGCCGCGAGCGTGCCAGACCAGGGGATGCACCCGGCGAGTCTCCCGACTCCACAGCGTCGCATCCGCTTCGGAAGCATGAGCCGATTTTTGTTTCGTCCCAACCATTTTCTGTTGCAGCCAGTAAACATAGCAGCGTAGCGCCGGGGCCAAATTGTCAAAGGCCCAAAATGAGGCGGCCGCCTGGCTGAACCACCCTCGCCATTTCGGCTATGGCCCGCCGACGGTTGCTTCGCCCCGGAATGTGCTGCAGCGCCCCGAAAAACATGAAAACGGCCTCAAAAGCGCCGGCAGCAAACGGCAAATTGAGCAGATTGGCTCCCCCAAACTGCGCGTTCGCCGACAGGCTCCGCCCGGCCAGCAGCATAGCCAGACTCAAATCCACCCCGCTGACCCGGTAGCCGGTCTCGTTTAAAGCCAGCACTGCCCGCCCCGCCCCGCAGCCCACATCAAGCAGACGACCATTCGGCGGAAAATAACGGGCGACCATCTCCCGCTCGCACTTTTGCAGGCCCTGTCTGCTTAAATTCTGCCAGCAGCTTACCACGTCGGCCTGGCTGTATTTTTCAAGGGTGCTGATTGCGCTCATGGTTATAGATGTTCAGAAAAACTCTTGCCAAAGTAGCAAGGTAGCAGATAGCAAAGTAGCAAAACTTATGCCTGCTACCTTGCTACCTTGCTACTTGCTATTTTGCTGCTTTTGCCTCTGCTACCTGTTCTGCCCTATTTTGCCGCCAATAGCTTGACACGGCAAAACTTGGTGCATTATAATGCGCCCTACAAAATCCTCATAACTTAGAAAACTGCCATCCCACTATTTTCCGGTGATAACAATCTCATAGAACAACGTGCAAGATTAAATGAGGTTTTTAATTAGCCCGATAAGTGTTAAAAAGTTATTACATCTTCTTAATAATATTTTAACATCAGGTTAAAAGGTGGTTAAATCGGGTCTGGTATAGTCTTCCGAGTTGTTACCATCAAAGAATAACAATCGGCAGGAAGGAGGGTAATAGCGTTATCTGGCCTCAACGGTTATTCCAAATTAGCCCCACCATTAGTTAAACTTAAGCTGTTTATAAAATTGGAGGAGATTTCCATGAAAAAGTTAGGTAATCTTATCAGTCTTGTGGCTTTATTGGCCTTAATTCTGACCCTGGCCCCCACAGCGGCCCTTGCTCAAGAAGTTGTGTGTGAACAGGATGTTGTCGTGCAGGCCGACGACTGGCTGTCGAAGCTGGCCGACAAATTCTACGGCGACGTGCTGGCCTACCAGGCTATTGCCGACGCCACCAATGCGATGGCCGCCACCGATGACAGCTATGCCACAATTGACAACCCGGATGTGATTGAACCCGGCTGGAAGCTGTGCATTCCGGCGGCTGAAGAAGCCCAGGCCGAAGTCGCCACCGCTGCCGAAGAAACCGCGGTCGAAATGGATGCCCTGATTGCCGCCGCCAAAGAAGAAGGCATGCTGACCACCATCGCCCTGCCCCACGACTGGCTCAACTACGGCATTATGATCGAGAATTTCAAGGCTAAATATGGCCTGGAAGTCAATGAACTTGACCCCAACGCCGGCTCCGGCGACGAGCTGGAAGCCATCCGCGCCAACAAAGATAACAAAGGCCCGCAAGCGCCCGATGTGATTGACGTGGGTTTCGCTTTTGGTCCCCAGGCCAAGGATGAAGGCTTGATCCAGCCCTACAAAGTCTCAACCTGGGCTTCTATTCCCCAGGACCTCAAAGACCCCGATGGCTATTGGTACGGCGATTATTACGGGGTATTGGCTTTTGAAGTGAACACCGATGTGGTGGAGAATGTGCCCCAGGATTGGGCCGACCTGCTCAAGCCGGAATATAAAGGCCAGATCGCTTTGGCCGGCGATCCCCGCACCTCCAACCAGGCCATCCAGTCCGTCTATGCGGCGGGCCTGTCCCGCACCGGCGATTTGAATACCGCGGCCGAAGCTGGTCTGGAATTCTTTGCCGAATTGAACGCCGCCGGCAACTTTGTCCCGGTCATTGCCAACACCGGCACTATCGCCAGCGGTGAAACCCCCATCACCATCCAGTGGGACTATCTGGCCCTGGCCAACCGCGATACCTTCGCCGGCAACCCCAATGTTGAAATCGTCATTCCCCAGTCGGCGGTATTTGGTGGGGTCTACGTTCAAGGCATCAGCGCCTATGCCCCCCAGCCCAACGCGGCCAAATTATGGATGGAATATCTGTACTCCGACGAAGGCCAGTTGGTCTGGCTGAGCGGCTACGGTCACCCCATCCGCTACCTGGATATGGCCAAGCGCGGCGTTATCCCGGCTGAACTGGAAGCGAAACTGCCCCCGGCCGAACTGTACGAAAAAGCCGTTTTCCCCACCATCCAGCAGCTTGATGCGGCCAAGGCGATTATCACCGAGCAGTGGGATTCGGTGGTGAATGTGGATGTTACCGAGTAAACTTTAATCGAGAACCCGCCCGGAACGTGCCGATGAAACAACCGAAAGCGCTTTCCGGGCGGGCGAAATTATAGACCGCAGAGGTGAAAGATCAGTTTTGCCTCTGCGGTCTTGCCTTATGGATTTGGAGAGAGGGACACGCTGCCATGCCCGAAACACCAAATGCCCCTTTAACCGCACCTGCTCCACGTGAATTTTCCTGGGCCTGGGTTGGGGTTGTGCCTTTTTTTGTTTTTGCCATTGCCTTTATGCTGTGGCCGGCTATCTCGTTGTTCACCGGCAGCTTTCAGGATCGAGCCGGCAATTTTACCCTGGCTAATATTGCCGGGCTGTTTCAACCATTTGTCCTCAACGCCTATTGGCTCAGTATCCAGATCAGTGCAGTGACGGCGCTGGCCGGCGGCCTGTTTGGTTTCCTGATAGCTTATGCGGTGGTGCTCGGCGGGCTGCCCAAAGGTATCCGTACCGCCATCATGACTTTTTCAGGGGTGGCCTCTAACTTTGCGGGAGTGCCGCTGGCCTTCGCCTTTATTGCCACTGTGGGCCGGGTGGGCTTTATGACCGCCCTGCTAAAGGATTTATTTGGCTGGAATATTTACGATACCGGTTTTAACCTCTACAGCTTCGTTGGGCTGACCCTGACCTACCTTTATTTTCAATTCCCGCTGATGATTTTGATTATCGCCCCGGCCCTCGACGGCCTCAAGCGCGAGTGGCGCGAAGCTTCCGAAAACCTGGGGGCGTCTACCTGGGAATATTGGCGCCACATCGCCTTGCCGATTTTGCTCCCTTCTATTCTGGGGACGATGATCCTGCTCTTTGGCAACTCTTTCGGCGCTTATGCTACCGCTTTTGCCCTGACCGGCGGCTCGCTGAATCTGGTCACAATTGTCATCGGGGCGCAAATCCGGGGGGATGTGCTCAACAATCCGGGGTTGGGTTACGCTCTGGCACTGGGGATGGTGGTGGTAATGGCTGTTTGTATCACCGGCTATACCTTGATGCAGCGCCGGACGGAAAGGTGGCTGCGGTGAGGAATAAGGCTGAGTCTAAGGCTAATAGGGTGACTCCTAAGAAAATAGTAGACGGTAGACGGTAGACAGGGAACGATCATGCGACCCTGCGACCTTGCTACCTTGTTACCTTTTCATTAGTGGTGGCGTGCTCAGGCTCGTGAGCACTCTTTGGAAAAGGCGAGGTAAGATGAAAAGAGGCAGTATTATAGCCTGGTTATGGGTGATTTTAGGTGGACTTTATTTTTTATTACCCCTGGCCGGTACATTTATGTTTTCGCTGCGGGCCAAACGCGGTGTGTTGAGCTTTCTGGCCTATGAGAATGTTTTTGGCGATCCCAAATTCTGGCAGACCTTTGGCTTTTCGGCGTTGATGGCCGTCCTGACCATTATTGTCAGCCTGCTGCTGATTGTGCCAACCGCCTATTGGGTTCAACTGCGGCTGCCCCGCCTGCGCCCGGTCATCGAATTAATGACGCTGATGCCGTTTGTCATCCCCACGATTGTGCTGGTTTTTGGCTTGATTCGCCTTTACAGCCGCCCACCCTTTGCCCTCACCGGCAATGCCCTGGGCGCAAATGTTTTGTTGATTGCGGGCTATGTCGTCCTGTCGTTTCCCTATATGTATCGCTCGGTTGACACCGGGCTGCGGGCTATTGATGTCCGCACCCTCACCGAAGCGGCCCAAAGTTTGGGGGCCGGCTGGCCGACCATCCTGTTTCAGGTTATTTTTCCCAATATCCGGGTCGCTCTGTTAAGCGGCTCGTTTCTGACCTTTGCCATTGTCATCGGCGAATATGTGCTGGCTGCTTTCCTGGCCCGGCCCGCTTTCGCCCCCTACATGGCCCTATTGGGTCAAAACAGAGCCTATGAACCGGCCGCCCTCTCGATCATCAGTCTGGCCCTCACCTGGGCTTTGATTGGCCTCATTCAATTTATTGGCCGCGGTCAGGAACGCAGTCAACTGGCCGGCACCCACTAATCAATTTTGGATTGTAACTGCTCGGCCCTCATGTCATTTCGAGGCCATAGGCCGAGAAATCTCTATACACTCCATAGGCATCAGGGATTTCTCCCTTCGGTCGAAATGACATGCCTGAGTAGTTACAATCATAAATCATCCTAAAGGATACCCTTGCGGTATAAATCGGAAATCAACTTATGACTTTTCTCGAACTGACGAATGTACGCAAGAGCTTCGGCGAGTTTGTCGCCGTAGAGAACTTTAATTTGAATATCCAGCGCGGTGAATTTATTTCATTTCTGGGGCCGAGCGGCTGCGGTAAAACGACCACGCTGCGCATGGTGGCCGGCTTTGAAAAACCAACTTCTGGCGTGATTAAAATCAACGGGACCGACGTGACCTTCACCCCCCCCAACCAGCGCAACGTCGGCATGGTCTTTCAATCCTACGCCCTGTTTCCCAACATGACCGTCGCCGGCAATATTGGTTTTGGCCTGAAGATTGCCAAAAAGCCGGCCTCGGAAATCAAACAGCGGGTTCATGAGATGCTGGAGCTGATCCATTTACCCAAATACGGCGACCGCTATCCCTATCAGATGTCCGGCGGTCAGCAGCAGCGGGTGGCCCTGGCCCGCGCCCTGGCTATCCAGCCGCAGGTATTGCTGCTCGACGAACCACTCTCGGCCCTCGATGCCAAGATTCGGGTCGAGCTGCGCTCCGAAATCCGGCGGATCCAGCAGGAGTTGGGCATCACCACCATCTACGTGACCCACGACCAGGAAGAAGCGCTGTCGTTATCAGACCGGATTGTGGTGATGAGCGCCGGGAAGATGGAGCAGGTCGGCACGCCCTTTGAAATTTACAATTTCCCCCGCACCCATTTTGTGGCCTCGTTTGTGGGCACACTTAACCAGATTCAATGTACTGTGGTTGAACCGGTCAAAGGGCTGCTGTCTCACAACGGCCAACACCTGACTACAGCCACCCCCATCGAAATCGCCGCAGGCGCGCCGGTGCGGGTGATGCTGCGGCCCGAAGAACTGCACCTGGGCCAAACCGAAGGGGAGAATCAATTGACCGGCCGGGTGGACGCGGTGACGTTTCTGGGGTCTATCGTGCGCATGGAGGTCAACCTGGGCGATACCAGTGTGACCCTTGATGCCCTGAACGAGCGCAAGCTCACCCTGCCCGCAGTCGGCCAAACCCAAATTGTCTCCTTTCCTCCACACGCCTGCTGGGTGATGCCCGACGCCTAGCAGACTCGAGATGCGCTCCCACGGATTAACCTTGTTCTCGGCCTCTGCTCTATTGTCGTTTCCACGCTGACGATCAAAGCTAATCCTCTGGACTGCTAACCAAACCACTCCTGCCCAGATCCCATTCAACATAACTGATAATCCATTTAATCTGCCCGCCATGGGCAAGCTGGAAAATCTTCGCTGCGTTTTTCCACTTCACAAGGTTATAGATCGGCTGGTTCATTTTGCCGATTGGGTATTTTATTTTGTTTTTTGCCAACCTGAGGTAATATTATCTTGCCAGCGTCAAATCGAAATGTTACGATGGGCAGGCATTATATCCAAGGAGGTTTATTATGGCTCAAAGATTTAAAGTCACTTACGCTACGTTATCGGCTGATAACGAGGAACTGCAATCAGCCTTTGATGAGGCGATTGCCAATGTGCAGGCCAAATGGCTGGGGCTGGAAGTCCCCATGTTTATTGATGGGGAAAAAGCCTACGCCGATGAAAAATTTGAGGATTACAGTCCGATTGACACCAGTCTCCTGTTGTGCCGGGCGCAGCAGGGAACGCGGGAGCACGCCAAAGCGGCTATCGCTGCGGCCAGGGCTGCTTTTGAGGGTTGGCGCAAAACGCCGTGGCAAGAGCGGGTGGCAACGATGCGCCAGATTGCCGAACGCATCAGCGACAACAGCCTGGAATTAAGTGCGCTGATGATTATGGAAGTGGGCAAAAACCGGCTGGAGGCGTTGGGCGAGGTCGAGGAGACCGCCGATTTGCTGCGTTACTATGCCGACTCAATGGAGAAAAACGGGGGTTTTATCAATGAGTTGGGCAAGCTGAACCCGGATGATCCCAAAGAGAAAAATATCAGCGTGCTGCGCCCCTACGGGGTGTGGGTGGTGATTTCGCCCTTCAACTTCCCCATGGCCCTATCGGCGGCCCCGATTGCGGCGGCACTGGTAACGGGCAACACCGTGGTTTTTAAGGGTGCGTCGGATACGGCTTACACCGGCTGGAAAACCGCCGAACTCTTTGCCGAAGCCGGATTGCCGCCGGGAGTGTTCAACTACGTCAGCGGGCCGGGCCGGACGGTGGGCCAGGAATTGCAGGATAACCCGGAGGTGGACGGCTGGACCTTTACCGGCTCGTATGATGTCGGGATGAATGTGTTCAAGAAAGGGACTCAAGGCCGTTACCCCCGTCCGGCGATCATCGAAATGGGCGGCAAAAACCCGACGATTGTCTCCAAAACGGCGGATGTCAACAAAGCCGCGATGGGGGTCATGCGCTCGGCGTTTGGCCTGGATGGGCAAAAGTGCTCGGCCTGCTCGCGGGTGTATGTGCAGGAAGAGGTCTACGAGCCGTTCAAGGCCAAGCTGGTCGAACTGACCCAAAAGATCAAAATCGGCGACCCAACCGCACGCGATACCTATATGGGGACGG
>JAAUSP010000354.1 GCA_012032575.1 Anaerolineales bacterium
AGATTCGCATTTGGCCCGGCCGGCAGCGGCACCACCGAAGTGATTTTAACCAATTTCACCGGCTCGCCGGAGTGGCGGCCTCACTTTATTTCTTGCGGCGAAAATGGCGGTAATCAAGCCTGCCTGGATATGACCCTGCGCATGCCCGGCTCGCTTTATTGGGTCAGTTCGGCCTGGATGCAGACCCAACCGACTCGTTATCTGGCTGTAGTGCCCACCCGGACCGGCCCCAACGCGCCGGAGTCCCCCAATCCGCTGGAAGAAGCCTTTGACCCGGACCAATACCCCCGTGAGTTAATCCGCCCGCTTTATCTGTACGTTTTAAGCGGCAATGGGATGGATGCCGAATCAACCGAGTATGCTAAAAAATTTCTTCGCTATGTGCGCAGCGTCCACGGCCAGGAAATCCTGGAAAACCACCACTTTTACACCTTTTTCGACCCGCCCGGCAACCCTGGCGAAATCAGAATAGACCTGCCGGCTCCCTTCAACCAGCCTGATGGCAATGGCCTGCGCCCTGATTGCCTGGAGTGACGATGTTTCGAAATTTGGCTCTAACTTTTTTGGTTCTTTTGTTGGCCCTGTTGAGCGGCTGTAATTTTGGCGGCACAGCCGCCGTGGTCGAACCGACCCCTGTGCCCCTGGTCACACCGACCCCTACCGGGCCAGCCGTGTTCAAAGTAGGGGTGAATGCCCAATATGCCCCTTTTGCCTTTGTGGACGACAAAGGTCAAGTAGTTGGTTTTGACATTGACCTGATGACCGCCGTAGTCAAAGCCGCCGGTTTTCAGGTTGAATTCGTGGATTCAGCCTGGGGCGTTCTTTTTAGAGCTTTGGATCAGGGCGAGTTTGGCAAATTTGAGGCCATTATTGCCTCTATCAGTATCACTCCCGAAAAACAGCAGAAGGTGAGTTTTAGCCAGCCCTATTTCAGGGCCGGTCAGATGATGGTGGTTAAAAAGGGGAGTCCCTGGCAGCGCCCCGACCAATTGACCGGTCAGCGGCTTGGGGTGCTGGAAAACACAACCGGCCAACAGTGGGCGGCCCAAAATACCGGCACCGAAGTGGTCTCCTTTACCGATATTGACCAGGCATTTGCCGCCTTAGCCAAAGACGAGGTGAGCGCCGTTATTAATGATGGCCCCAACTCGGCCTACTTTATTAAAAATAATCCCGACCTGGGCCTGACCCTGGTAGGCCAATCCTTGACCGAGGAGAGTTACGGTATCGCCGTGAGCAAAGACAATACCGGCCTTCTGACCGCCCTTGACGCCGGCCTGACTGCGGTCATCGCCTCCGGCGAATACGCTCAAACCTGCGCCAAATGGTTTGGCACAGCTGAAAGCTGCCTGCCGCCGCCAATCGTGACACCGGAAAATCTTCCATCGGAAACACCTCTGGCCGGTGTTTCTCCCACCCCGTCACAGCCGGTTCCATCTGTGGAAAGCCCCACTACTGCTCCCCCGCCGGCCAAAGTTGACTCGCCCAAGGCGGTCTTGCCGGTGCTTAGCTGCGAGGTTGCCCCATCGTCCAATGAACAGGCGGGGCGAACTTACCAAATCCAGGCCGGCGATTGGCTCTCCAGCATTGCCGAGCGCGAGTACGGCAATCCGCTGGATTACCGACCCATCGTGGCTTACACCAATCAACTCTGCCAGGGTGACAAAAACCTTACCTGTCTCGATAATCCCGATCAAATTGCGGTGGGGTGGACGATTTATCTGCCTTCACCGGACGAGGTGGCCGCCTATTGGAATGGTCAATTGGTTACGTTGCCGCCACTCGACTTCGCCGCGAGCGGTGATGTGACGATTACCGGGAGTTCAACCGTTTACCCCCTCACCCGGCAGTTGGCAGCCTGTTTCCAGGAACGCGGTTTTCCGGGTCAGATCAACCTTGACAGTACCGGCACCCTGGCCGGTTTTACGGCTCTGTGTAGCGGTCAAGCCGACATTGCCAATGCCAGCCACGCCATGCGACCGGAAGATAGAAAACTCTGTCAGGATAATGGCTACGAGCCGGTGGAACTGCAAGTAAGCACCGACGCCCTGGCCGTGGTGGTCAGCCGCAAAAATGATTTTGTCGGCGATGTCACCCTGGACGAACTGAAGCAAATTCTCTCGACCGCCGTCAATTGGTCCGACGTGAGGCCGGAGTGGCCGGCCCAGCCGATTCAACGCTTTTTCCCAACCGAGCAGAGCGGTACCTTCCTTTTTATGATGGAGCAGCTTTTTGCCGGCAATGCGGACATGCTGCGCCAGGCCGCCAATGCCACCACCAGCGAAGATGACGAACAGTTAGTTCAACGTATTCAAAATGATCCATTGGCGGTAGGTTTTTTTGGTTACGCCTACTACAAGCGTAACGCCAACACCCTCCAGGCCTTGCCTATCAACGGCATCCGTCCCCTCCCGGAGACGGTTGACCGGCAAACTTATCCCCTGGTGCGCCCACTGTTTCTCTATTCCACGACCAGCCTCGTCAAACAAAAACCCCAGGTAGCGGCGTTTCTTAACTACTATCTGCAATCAGTCAGAAATTACGTGATTCAGGTAGGTTACTTTTTGCCGGACGAGGCGGCTTTTCAAGCTGCCATCCAAAATTTTTACCAGGCGATTAACGAATAATCGTCCTTTTCTCTGCATCAGGTAGTTCCAAGATTCAAATTAACCAAAACGTGTTGCGTCTTGCGTGTTCCGTCTGCTTTACCCCTCACGTTATAAGGCAGGGTAGAGTTAAAGATTTTTAACTCTGCCCTAACATGCTCTTAAAGCCTGATTAAAGCCCACTTAAATGAAAAATCGGATACTCTTCTCTTGTTGGGATGAAT
Organism: Anaerolineales bacterium; assembly: GCA_012032575.1. The sequence continues at coordinate 2,831 of JAAUSP010000354.1, forward strand.
GTTCAGTTGGCTAAATACTCAATTAGAGGAGAGGAAAAATGAACCTTAAAAAAATCAGTCTATTATTGGTGATTTTGGCGATTGTTCTGCCCGTAATCACCGCTTGTCAGGGGAGCGCTGCCGCCACCCAACCCCCAGCGGCAGAAAAAGAGACAGCGGCCCAGGACAGCGCCGCCCCGGCCGAGGAAAAAGAAGAATCTGCTGCTGCCGATAGCGGCGAAATCACCGTATATACCGCGCTGGAAGATGACCAGATTGAAGGCTACCTCAAAGTCTTCAACGAAGCTTATCCGAACATCAAAGTGAATACCGTCCGCGACTCGACCGGCGTCATTACCGCCCGCTTCCTGGCTGAGAAAGACAATCCGCAAGCCGACGTGGTCTGGGGTTTGGCGGCGACCAGCCTGTTGGTGGCCGACCAAGAGGGCATGCTTGAACCCTACGCTCCGGCCGGCCTGGACCGAATTGATGCCAAGTTCCGCGATCCCAACAATCCGCCGCACTGGGTGGGCAACGATGTCTGGATGTCGGCGTTCTGTGTGAATACCATCGAGATGGAAAAACTCAAGCTGACCATGCCTGCCTCCTGGGAAGACCTGCTCAAGCCCGAATACAAAGGCCATATTGTGATGCCCAACCCCAATTCGTCGGGCACTGGCTTTCTGTCCGTATCGGCCATTCTCCAGATGATGGGCGAAGAGAAGGGCTGGGCCTACCTGGACAAACTGCACGAAAATATGGGTCAGTACACCCACTCCGGTTCCAAGCCGTGCAAAATGGCCGGTGCGGGCGAATATGCCATCGGCATCTCTTTTGATTACCGCGCCCTGACCCAAAAGGCCGACGGCGAACCCATCGAAGCCGTTTTCCCCAAAGAGGGTTCCGGCTGGGATATGGAAGCTAACGCTCTGGTCAAAAAAGCGACCATCAACCCCGCCGCCAAAACCTTCCTCGATTGGGCTATCAGCGACAGCGCCATGAAGGAATACGCCCAAAGCTTCTCCATCACCGGCGCTAAAACCGATGTGCCTGTTCCTGCGGGCTTTCCTGGTGATCCTCAAGCTCAACTCATTAAAAACGACTTCGTCTGGGCTGCAGCCAATCGTGACGCCATTTTAGCCGAATGGCTCAAGCGTTACGATGCCAAGTCTGAGCCAAAAGAATAATAAACATCAGGCAACCTGCATTTATCCAGACCCGGTACAACCGGGTCTGGATTTGTTTATGGGCAAATTAACGGCTGCAAAAAGCCTGGCCGAAAACCCAGCAGCGGCGGCTCCCACGCCGCCGTTGACCAGGCGTGGGAGCCCGGCCCGCTAGTTTTCGGCTAGGTTCTAAGAATGGAGCAGGTTCAACAATGGTTCAGCCTTATCTGCAAATTAAAAATGTTAACAAAACGTTTGGCTCGTTTGTCGCTCTGTCCGACATCTCGCTGGACATTTATCCCGGCGAATTTATCTGCTTTTTGGGACCGAGCGGCTGTGGCAAAACCACCCTGCTCCGGCTCATTGCCGGGCTGGAAGAGCAAAATACCGGGCAGATTATCCAGAATGGGGTGGACATCTCGCGCCTGCCCCGGCCGGCGCGACTTCGGGATTGTGTTTCAATCCTACGCCCTCTTCCCCAATTTGACTGCCCGTCAAATATCAGCTACGGCCTGGAAAACAAAAAACTCAAAAAAGCCGAAATCGAGCAGCGGGTACGTGAGCTGCTTGAGTTGGTCGGGTTGGGCCAGATGGGCCACAAATACCCGGCTCAACTTTCTGGCGGACAGCAGCAGCGGGTCGCGCTGGCGCGGGCGCTGGCTTTGTCGCCGGGGCTGCTGCTGCTGGATGAGCCGCTGTCGGCGCTGGATGCGCGGGTGCGGGCTTCGCTGCGTCAGGAAATTTCGCAATTGCACGAGCGCCTGGGCATCACCACCATCATGGTCACGCACGACCAGGAAGAAAGCCTGACCATGGCCGACCGGATTGTGGTGATGAATCACGGGGTCATTGTTCAGGCCGATACCCCGGAAGAAATTTACCGCCGGCCTACCACCCCCTTCGTGGCCGATTTTGTCGGGGTAATGAACTTTTTGCCCGGCCTGACCACCGACCAGCCCCATCGCATTCGCTGTCACGACCTCGATATTAATGTGACTCCCAACGGCTTCTGGAACGGTCCCGACCAATCTGTTACCCTGGCTTTCAGGCCGGAGGAAGTGCAGCTTGATAACAACAACGGCTCAACCCTGCTCACCCACATCAACACCGCCGAATTTCTTGGCTCGTTCTACCGCCTCAAATTGACCCTGGCCCATGCCCCCCAAGTCTCGATGCTGGCCGATTTGCCGGCCAGTTCAGCCCGGCAGACTAACCTGAGCGAAGGCAGCACCTTCCCCGTGCGGGTGTCGCCGGAGTCTATTCGCGTTTTCAAGGTAGAGGTGTAAGATGGCTCAAACGGCGCTCACCTCTGCCCCCAAAAGTTTGCCGGTATCTGAGCAAGTTGCCCGGCAGCGGGTCAGCCATGTGCTCATCCCCGAAGATTGGTTGATGCGCGGCATGGTTGTATTTGCCGGTATCTGGCTGGTCGCCTTCATTTTATTGCCGCTGTACCAGGTCATTTCCCGCAGCCTGCTCGACCAGGACGGTCACTTTGTGGGTCTGACCAATTACGCCAGCTATTTTTCTACCCCGGCTCTGTCCGTTTCGCTTTATAACACCCTGTTTGTTTCCCTGGCCAGCATGGTCATCACTGTGGCCCTGGCCTTCACCTTTGCCTATGCTTTAACTCGCACGGCCATCCCCGGCAAAAGTATCTTTCGCATCCTGGCCATGCTGCCGCTGTTCGCGCCGTCGCTGCTGCACGCCATTGCCTTTATCTATTTGTTTGGCCGGCAGGGAATTGTCACCACCGGCGGCTTCGGCTATTTTGCCGAAAATTGGGGCTTTGACCCCGGTTTGGATATCGGTTTGTACCGGGAACCTTTGGGCATTATCCTGGCCGAAGTCTTTTATCTGTTTCCGCACGCTCTCATCATTCTGACGGTGTCGCTGCGTTTGGCCGATGCCCGCCTGTACGAAGCGGCGTCAGCCCTGGGAACTCCGTCGTGGCGCACCTTTTTTACCGTTACTTTGCCCAATGCCAAATATGGCTTGCTTAGCACCGCTTTTGTTTGTTTCACCCTGGTTTTTACCGATTTTGGTATTCCCAAAGTGATCGGCGGCAGTTACAATGTTTTGGCGACCGATATTTATAAGCAGGTCATCGGCCAGCAAAATTTTGTAATGGGGGCCACCGTCAGCGTGCTGCTGCTCAGCCCGACTGTCATCGGCTTTATCGTGGATCGCATTGCCCAGCGCCGTCAGGTGGCTTTACTATCTGGGCGAGCCGTCCCGCTGCAACCCAAACCCCAACTCCTCCTCGACCGGCTAATGTTCGTCTTTTGCTTGCTGGTGGTTCTGGCCATCTGTGTGGTGATTGGCACGGCGCTGCTGGCCTCGCTCATCACGGTCTGGCCCTACAATTTGAGCCTCGGCTGGAAGCATTACGATTTCGGCCGGGTGGGCGGCGGCGGCCTGGAATCGTACTGGAACAGTGTGCGTATGGCTTTCTACACGGCACTGTTCGGGACGGTTATCGCCTTTGTCAATACGTATTTGATCGAAAAGGGCAAAGGGCTGGCTCGCGGGCGGGCGGTCCTTTATTTTCTGTCAACCCTGCCGGTGGCGCTGCCGGGTTTGGTGATTGGTCTGGCCTACATTTTCTTTTTCAATGCGGCCACCTGGACCATTCCGCTGGTGGGCTGGCAGTTGCCCAACCCCTTTAATTTTCTGTACGGCACGATGGGGATTTTGGTCTTATCTACCGTCGTTCACTTCTACACCGTCGCCTTTTTTACGGCTATGACTGCCCTCAAACAACTCGATCCGGAATTTGAAGCGGTCTCGGCCTCATTGCAGGTTCCGTTTTTTCGCACCTTCTGGCAGGTGACGGTGCCGGTTTCTATTCCGGCCATTTTGGATATCAGTCTGTACTACTTTGTCAACGCCATGACCACCGTTTCAGCCGTTATTTTTCTCTACTCGGCCAATCTCAAACTGGCTTCGGTGGCGGTGGTCAATATGGACGATGCCGGCGATACTGCTCCCGCCGCCGCTATGTCTATGCTTATTTTCTTTACCTGCCTGGGGGTCCGCTTGCTCTACGATTGGCTTGCTCGAAGTTTGCAGGCCCGGACTCAAGCCTGGGCTAAACGCTAATAGGAAAAGGTGGAAATGCCAAACCAGGATAATCTTCTCTTTACCCCCGGCCCATTGACGACCAGCCCGACCGTCAAACAGGCCATGCTGCGCGATTTGGGGTCGCGTGATTTTGAGTTTATTCACGTGATTAAGCACATCCGGCAGCAGTTGTTGGAACTGGGCGGGGTGGCCGACCAGGGCTACGGGGCCGTCCTGATGCAGGGCAGCGGTACTTTTGGCATCGAAGCGGTGCTCGGCTCGGTCACGCCGCCGAATGGCAAATGGCTGGTTATCATCAACGGCGCGTATGGCCGGCGTATCGCCCAGATTGCCGAAGCCCTCAAAATTGAGGTGGTTCGACTCACCTACCCTGAAAATAGCCTGCCCAATCTGGCCGTGATTGCAGACGTTTTAACGGTGGATACAACGATTAGCCATGTGGCTGTCGTTCATTGTGAGACGACGACGGGTATTTTCAATCCGGTCACAGAAATCGGAGCGCTGGTTCGGCAGGCCGGGCGGCACTACTTTGTGGACGCCATGAGCAGCTTTGGGGCCGTTCCGCTCAACCTGGCCGAAAGCAACATTGATTATCTGGTCTCCTCTTCCAACAAGTGCATCGAAGGGGTGCCCGGCTTCAGCTTTGTCCTGGCCCGGCAGTCAGCGCTGCTCCAGAGTAAGGGCTATGCCCGCAGCGTCAGCCTGGATTTGTTGGCCCAGTGGGAAGGCCTGGAAGCTTAAACGGCCAGTTCCGTTTCACCCCGCCCACC